>CAIOSQ010000292.1 GCA_903860935.1 uncultured Rhodospirillales bacterium
CGCCGGCCAGCTCTGGCGCTGGATCTACGTACGCGGCGCGACCGATTTTGCGGGCATGAGCGACATCGCCAAGGGGCTGCGCGCGCGGCTCGAGGAACGTTTCTACGTCTACCGCCCGGCCATCTCGCGTCATCAGACCTCGATCGACGGCACCCAGAAATGGCTGCTCAAGATGGAGGATGGCGCCGAGATCGAATGCGTCCACATCCCGGAGGCCGAACGCGGCACGCTTTGCGTGTCGAGCCAGGTGGGCTGCACCCTGACCTGCAAGTTCTGCCACACCGGAACGCAGCGCCTGGTGCGCAATCTGGAGGCGCACGAGATCGTCGCCCAGCTGCTCTCGGCGCGCGACGCCTTCGGCGAATGGCCGCCCCCCGAACTCGGTCGCAAGCTCACGAACATCGTCATGATGGGTATGGGCGAGCCGCTGTTCAATTACGACAATGTCGCGCGCGCGCTCACCATCGCGATGGATCAGGACGGCTTCGCCCTGTCGCGCCGGCGCATCACGCTCTCGACCTCCGGCGTGGTGCCGATGATCCGTCGCTGCGGCGAGGAACTCGGCGTCAGCCTCGCGATCAGCCTCCACGCGGTCACCGACGAGTTGCGCAGCCGCATCGTGCCGATCAACAAGAAATGGCCGATCGCCGAGCTGCTCGACGCCTGCCGCGCCTATCCCGGCGTGTCCAACGCGCGGCGCATCACCTTCGAATACGTGATGCTCAAGGGCGTGAACGATTCGCTGGCCGATGCGCGCGGCCTCGTGCGGCTGCTGACGGGCATCCACGCCAAGGTGAACCTGATCCCCTTCAATCCCTGGCCGGGATCGGGCTTCGAGTGCTCCAGCTGGGAACAGATCGAGGCCTTCTCCGACGTGCTCGCCAATGCCGGCTTCACCACGCCGGTGCGCCGGCCGCGCGGCCGCGACATCCTCGCGGCCTGCGGTCAGCTGAAAAGCGACACCGAGCGTCAGCGCCGCGCGAGCGCGGCGCCCGCCACGCCAGAGACCTGAGCGCTCAACGCTTCTGATACTGCGTCGCGCCGAACAGGTTCTCGCGCGCCTTGGCGTCGGGTGGACCGACGCGGCGGCGCTCGGCCAGCATCGCGCAGCCCGCCTGCACCGCCGGCCGCGCCTCCATGGCGGCGCGCCAGCGCACGACATGCTGGAAATCCTCGATCGTCTGGCCCAACCGGTCGGGAAAGCGCAGCCAGGGATAGACGGCCATGTCGGCGATCGAATAGGTGTCGGCCGCGATCCATTCATGCGCGGCGAGACGGCGATCGAGCACGCCGAGGATGCGCCGGCCCTCGTTGACATAGCGGTCGACGGCGTAGGGGAACTTCTCGGGCGCGTAGTTGAGGAAATGTCCGGCTTGACCGAACATCGGCCCGAGGCTCGCCATCTGGAACATGAGCCATTGCGCGACGTCGTATTTCGCGGCCGTGTCCTGCGGCCAGAATCGCCCGTGCTTCTCCGCGAGATACATCATGATCGCGCCGGACTCGAAGATCGCGAGCGGCTTGCCGCCCGGTCCGTCGCCGTCGACCAGCGCCGGCATCTTGTTGTTGGGCGAGATCTCCAGGAATTCCGGCTTGAACTGATCGCCAGCGCCGATATCGACCGGCACGACCGTGTAGGGCTGTCCCAGTTCCTCGAGCAGGATGGAGATCTTGTAGCCGTTGGGCGTCGGCCAGGCATGTAGCGTGTACATCGTGCGGTCTCCGGATCGGGAAGCGTGGGGCGCGGCATCCATTCAACGCCAACCCGGCGCGAATGGCGAGCGCCGCGCGCGGCTCGCGTCGCGGCCGCTCCAGCGCGTCCGGTCTCGCGCGCGGGCCGCGCGACAGACCCGCGCGCGGCACAGGGGCGCGCGGGCGCGGAGGTCTGGTAGAAGCTTGGCGGCCATGGCGCCGCATCCGCTTCTCGCCCGACCGATCCTGCCGACGCTGCTGCGCCTTGCGCTGCCCAACGCGCTGGGCATGCTCGCGACCGCGCTCGTTGCGATTGCCGAGACGTCCTATGCCGGTCGGCTCGGCACGACCGAACTCGCCGGCATGGCGCTGGTCTTCCCCTTCGTGATGCTGCAGCAGATGATGTCCGCCGGCGCGATGGGCGGCGCGGTCTCGTCGGCGGTGGCGCGTGCGCTGGGCGCGGGCGACGAGGCGCGGGCGCGCGCCCTGGTGTTCCACGCGGCGCTGATCGGCATCGGTGCCGGGCTCTGTTTTTCGGCGCTGTTCCTGACGCTCGGGCCGGCGATCTACCGGGCGCTGGGCGGCAGCGGTGCCGTGCTCGAGGCCGCGCGCGGCTACGGTGCGGTGGTCTTCGCGGGTTCCGTGACGGTGTGGCTCGCCAACACCCTCGTCTCCACCATGCGTGGCACAGGCGACATGCGCCGTCCCGCGATCGTCCTCCTGGGTGCCTCGGTCCTCCAGGTCGTGCTCGGCGCCGGCTTCGCCTTCGGCCTCGGTCCCTTGCCGCGCCTCGGCCTGCCGGGTATCGCGCTTGGCCAGGTCCTCGCCTTTGGCTGCGGCGCGCTGGCGGCCTTCGCGCATCTGCGTGGCAGTCATGCGCGGGTGCGGCTCGTGGCGCAGACGCCGCGTGGCGATCTGTTTCGCGACATCCTGCGCGTCGGCGCGCTCTCGGCCTTCTCGCCCGTGATGTCGGTCGCGACGGTGCTGGTCCTCACCCGCCTCGTCGCCGGGTATGGCACCGAGGCGCTGGCAGGCTACGGGATCGGCGTGCGGCTCGAATTCGTCCTCATCCCCATCGCCTTCGCGGTCGGCATCGCCGTGGTCCCGCTGGTCGGCACCGCAATCGGTGCCGGGGAGGTGGCGCGGGCGCGCCGCGCGGCCTGGATCGCCGGCGGGGTGTCCGCGGGCGCGATCGGCGTGTGCGGCGCGCTGGCCGCGCTGGTGCCCGGCGCGATCGCCGATTTCTTCACCGACGACCCCGCCGCCCTGGCTGTCGCGGCGCGGTTCTTCGCCTGGGTCGGACCCGCCTACGGGTTCTTCGGCCTTGGCCTCACGCTCTATTTCGCCTCGCAAGGTGCCGGCCGCATGCTGGCGCCGGTGCTCGCCGCATGCCTGCGCTTCGCGGTGGCGGCTGTCGGCGGCTGGTATGTCGCGGTCTTCAGCGGCGGCACGGATGTCGGGGAACTCTTCGCGGTCATCGCGCTTGCCCTGGTCGCCTATGGAACCGCCTCGGCGCTCGGCATCGCCGCGGTGCGCTGGCAGGCGGCGCCGCGCGCCGCGCCTCGCTAGCGCCGAACGACGATCGCCTTCATCTCCGCCTGCGCTTCGGCTAGGTTCCTGGCGTGCTGACCCCGTAGCTCAGCAGGATAGAGCAACAGTTTCCTAAACTGTGGGTCGGAGGTTCGAATCCTCTCGGGGTCGCACGCATGCCGGGCGCGACGTGATGATTTCGTTAACCGGATTCACTCGATGGTCGATGGCACCCTGTATCGACTTCGGATTTCGCTCGTGCCGCCGATCCTTCGCGCCCTGGCCTTCGTCGCCGCGCTGCTGACGCCGCTCTCCGCCGTCGCCCAGAACACCCCGCTCGAGCGCTTCCTCGACAGCCGTGCCGACCTGCGCGCCCTCGACCTCGTCCTGCTGGGCCGGGTCTCCGGCGGCGGCGTGCTTACCCGCGCGCTGTCGGGCGACTGGACGCTGAAGGAACCGGCGCTGTGCGTCGACCTCACGGCGGTGACGCGCAACGACACGCGGGAGATCCCCTTGCGCCTGCTCGGCGATCCGCCCGCCGGGCTTCCGGCGGCGCTGCGTGTGCGGGCGATCTACGGCGCGATCCGTTTCGAGCCGGCCCGCAATCCGGGCGAACTGATCGCTGGCACCGGTCTGCTGACGCAGGCTGGGCGCGAGTATCGCGACGATCTCGTGGCGGCGCTCGCGATCGAGCTGTCGGACATGTTCGGGACCGACATCGCCGTGAAACCTCAGCTCGATCTCTCCTCAGACCGCTGCCGGCCCGACGCCTTCCTCGTCCCGCGTATCCTGCTCGATCCCGCTTTCGAGGCGCGGCCCGTCCAGGGCAGCTTCAAATGGCGGGTGGATACCGGCGAACTCGGCCATGTCACCGAGATCACCGGTCCCGACCTGCGCGTCGCGCGTGTCGCGCGGCTGGAAGAGGCCGAGGAGAAAACACAGGCCTGGCGGGCCTTCATCGATCGCCTTGCCGCCTCGCCGCCGCGCGGCGCCCAGGCTCTCTATGGCGCGCTGTCGGTCAGCAGCGGGCGTGTGCGGCCATGTCTCGTGAACCCGACTGCGGAGGACGAGCCGCGCGGTGGCCTCGACCTGCGCGCGCTGATGACGTCGGAGGCGTTCAAGAGTTTCATGAGCGGCAGGCCGGAGGCCGCGCGCAGCTTCGCGACCGCCGACGATCTCTTCGTGGATCTCAAGGATCCCAATGGATGGTGCTCGGTCGTGCTCGGCAACGGGCCGCTGCTGTCGTCGCTGCATCGCGCGCTCGAGCGCGATCGTGTCGCCGCGACGTTCCTTGGCCGGGTCTTTTCGGAGGATGACCTTGCGATCCTGCATGCCGAGGCGCTCGGCTTCCGCGGCGCCGATGGGCGCGCCGCCATCCAGGCCTGGCTGTTCTCCCGCGCGATCGGCGGCGCGACGCCCGACGAGGTCGAGGCGCTCCGTGCGCTCGGCATCGCGACGCGCGATGCCCATGGCGAGGCGAAGGCGCGGTTCGCGCGCAGCGGTCTCAGAGCCGGCGGTGGCGACACGGACACCGCGGCGCTGATCGCCTTCCTGCGCGACGAGCGCGAGGCCGCGCTGCGCGGCATCGCCGTCCCCCGGCTGCGCGCAGAGCGCGAGGCGGCGGCGCGCA
>CAIOSQ010000293.1 GCA_903860935.1 uncultured Rhodospirillales bacterium
CATCCCCGAACCCTGATCCGCGGATCGACGAGAGCGTAGACGAGATCGACCAGCAGGTTGACGGCAACGACGAAGATCGCGAACACGACGACGCCGGCCTGGATCACGGGATAGTCGCGCTTCGCGATGGCGCTGATCAGGACTTCGCCGATCCCCGGCCGGTTGAAGACGAGTTCGATCGCGACCGAGCCGGACAATGTGGCAAGCAGGCTCAGCCCCAGTCCCGTGACGACCGGAAGCAGCGCGTTGCGCAGGGCATGGCGGTAGATCACGCGCCGCTCCGGCGCGCCTTTGGCCCGTGCGGTGCGGACGAAATCGCGGCCCAGCACTTCGAGCAGCGCCGTGCGGGTCAGCCGGGCGATGAAGGCGGTCTTCAGCGACGCAAGCGTCAGGGCTGGCAGGAACACGTGGTACAGGCGGTCGAGTGCGTGCGTCCCTCCGCCATTGACCGGGAACCAGCCGAGATTGAGCGCGAACACGATCAGCAGCAGCGCGCCGAGGTAGAAATCCGGGATGGCGTAGCCTACGAGCGAGAACAGGCGCACGCCGCCATCGGCGGCGCGGCCACGATGAACCGCGGCCACAACACCCAGCGGGATGCCGAACGCGACGCCCATCCCCGTTGCCGCCAGCGTCAGTTCGATCGTGTAGGGGAGGTTGTCGGCGAGCAGCTGGGCCACCGGGGCCTCGTTGATCATCGAGGTGCCGTAATCGAGCGTCACCATGTCGACGATGAAGGCGAGGTATTGCCGCCAGAGCGGCTGGTCGAGCCCGAGCCGACTGCGGAACAGCGCGAGCTGTTCCTGGGTCGCGTATTCGCCAAGGACGACCAGCGCCGGATCGCCGGGCAGCAGGCGCAAGGCCGCGAAGACGAGCGTCAGAACCAGAAGGACCGTCGGCACCGCATCCAGGAGACGCGCGGCGACCGTGCGCAGCATCGGCGCGGCGTCCTCAGATCCGTCGCGCGCGGTTCAACGGCCAATAGGCGTACCCGGACTTGACCGGATAGCCGATGTCCACCCTTGGGTTGCGCGCAATCACGTAGGAGAGGGTGACGATCCCGAGAAGCGGCAGATCGCGCAGCACCTGGCGCTCGACGTCCTGGATGAGGGCCGTGCGCCGGGCAAAATCGGGCTCGTCCTGCGCACGCTCGATGAGCGCGTCGATGCCGGGAATGGCGGCGCCGTAATGGCTGTAGTTCTCGCCTCCCGTTCCGTCGCCCTTGACCTCCGCGGCCGCCCAGAGCTGCTGCAGGAAAGGCTGTGTCGGGACGGGCGGATAGCTCGACGAGTAGAGAGCCAGCGTGTTGCGATCCTTGCGATTCTCCGCGTGCATCGTCGCATGGTCGATGATCTTGAGGTCCAGGATGATGCCCGCGGCACGGAGCTGTTCCTGGATGATCAGCATGATCGCGGCGTAATCCTCGCGCTGGCTCGTGAAGCACGGGATGGTGACCCCGTTCGGGAAACCGGCGGCGGCGAGGAGCGACTTCGCGCGGGCTATGTCGGGCGTGTAGCGCAGGTCCGGCGAAAGGTCCTCGGCCTTGACGGAGCCGGCGAATTGCGGCGCGATGATTCCCGTCATCGGTGCCGACATGCCGACGAACGCGGCTGCGATCTGCGCGTTGTTGATCGCGAGTCTGATGGCCTGGCGGACGCGCAGGTCGTTCAGCGGCGGCCGCGTGAGATTGATGTGAAGGCTGTTGAAGCTTCCCGGGGCCGTTGCGTCGAATATGGTCTGCGGCGCGCGCTGGCGCATCGTCGGGATCCAACCCGGAGCGCGCACGCCCTCGATCATGTCGACCTGGCCGGATGCGAAGGCGAGGGTACGCGCCGTCGTGTCGGCGATGAAGGCGATGCGGATGTTCCGCGTCGTCGCGACCCCCGCGAAATGCGCGTCGAACGCGGAGAGCGAGACCCCTTCGGTCGGACTGACGCCATCGACCTGATAGGCGCCGGTGCCGATCGGATCCATGTTGAAGCGCTGTCCACGCTCCTCGTAGGCCTTCTTGCTGACGATCGATGCCGAGATGGTCGTCGTGACGCTGCCGTTGAACAGCGGATCGGGGCGCTTGAGCGAGACGCGTATCGTGTACTGGTCCGGAGCCTCCACCGTCGCGATGTTCGCGTAGAGCGCCTTCTGGTTGGTCACGATCCCGCGATCGAGATGGCGTCCGAAGGTGAAGAGGACGTCCTCGGACGTCATCTCGCCATATCCCTTGTGGAATTGAACGCCACGGCGCAGACGGTAGGTCCATGTCCGCGCGTCCGGCGACATGTCCCAACTTTCCGCGAGGGACGGACGAAAATCCTCGGGACGGACGGCGAATGTCCCGTCTTCCGATTTGACGAGCGTGTCGAAGATCTGGCGGATCGCCCAATTGTCGCCACCGGTCAGTCCGGGCTGTTGCGGATTGAGGCCGCTTGGCGCACGCGCCGCGAGCGCGATGGAGATCGGCGCGCCCTGGGCCTCGGCGGTGCCGGGGGCGAGCAGCGGTGCAGCGAACGTGGATGCGCCGAGGACAGCGGCGCGGCGGCGCGTGATGGTCATGGTCATCGGCGAATCTCCTGCATGCGGATCGGTCGGCGTCTCAGAAGGCGACGGGGCGCCAGCGACGCGCGAGTTCGTCGGCGTCGAAATCAAGTCCCAGGCCGGGCGCGGTCGGGATCTTGAAGCGTCCGTCGTGCGACTGCGAAGGG
>CAIOSQ010000294.1 GCA_903860935.1 uncultured Rhodospirillales bacterium
ACGACCACCGAGCGTATCCTCTTCTACACGGGCCTGATCCACAAGATCGGCGACGTCGATGACGGCAATACCGTCACGGATTGGATGGAGCAGGAGAAGGAGCGTGGCATCACGATCACCTCCGCTGCCGTGACCTGCTTCTGGACCCAGAAGAAGGACGAGGGGATCTTCAAGAGCCGCGAAAGCCTCGGCCACCGTATCAACATCATCGACACCCCGGGACACGTCGACTTCACCGCCGAGGTGGAGCGTTCGATGCGCGTTCTGGATGGTGCCGTTGCCGTGTTCTGCGGCGTTGCCGGCGTCCAGCCGCAATCCGAGACCGTCTGGCGCCAGGCGACCAAGTACAAGGTTCCGCGCATCGCGTTCGTCAACAAGATGGACCGTACCGGTGCCAACTTCGACAACGCGCTCAACGACATGCGCAAGAAGCTCGGGGCCTACGCGTTCCCGATCTACCTGCCGATCGGAGCCGAAGACAAGTTCGCCGGCGTGATTGATCTCGTGAACCAGAAGGCCGTGGTTTGGGGCGAGGGCGACATCGCCAACGAAGGCCTCAAGTACGAGATCCGTGAGATTCCGGCCGAGCATAAGGACCGCGCCGAGGCGGCCCTCGCCGAGTTGATCGACGCCGTCTCGAACAAGGACGACCAGATCGCAGAGCTCGTGCTCGAGGAGAAGCCCATCACCCCTGAGGTCCTCAAGGCTGCCATCCGCCGCCTGACCTGCAAGATCGAGCTGATCCCGGTGCTCTGCGGTTCCGCCTTCAAGAAGAAGGGTGTCCAGGTCCTGATCGACTCCGTGGTCGACTACCTTCCGTCGCCGCTCGAGATCCCTGCCGCCACCGGCCACGTTCCCGGCGCCGAGGAGAAGATCGAGGTCGCGCCGAACGACAACTCCAAGTTCTGCTCGTTGGCGTTCAAGCTCTGGACCGATCCGTTCGCGGGCAAGCTGGTCTTCTTCCGCGTCTACTCGGGTCAGCTCAAGAAGGGCGACACCATCTACAATCCCCGTACTCGCAAGCGCGAGCGCGTCAGCCGCCTGATGGTCATCCAAGGCAGCGAACGCAAGGATGTTGACAGCGTCTGCTCCGGCGACATCGCGGCGCTTGTCGGTCTGTGGAACATCACCACGGGCGACACCCTGTGTGACGAGACGTTCGACGTGATGCTCGAGCCGCCGACCTTCCCGGAGCCGGTCATCAGCATGGCGATCGAGCCGAAGTCCAAGGCCGACCGCGACAAGATGTCCGAGGGTCTCCAGCGCCTCGCCGAAGAGGATCCGACCTTCCGTTGCTTCACCAACGAGGAAACCGGCCAGCTGATCATCGCGGGCATGGGTGAGCTCCACCTGGAAATCATCCGTGAGCGTCTGAAGCGTGAGTTCCGCGTCGAAGCTGATGCCGGAGCCCCGCAGATCGCCTACCGTGAGACCATCACCAAGGCGGCCGAGGGCGAAGGCAAGTTCATCCGCCAGTCCGGTGGTCGCGGCCAATACGGCCACGCGATCGTCGACGTCATGCCCAACGAAAAGGGCAAGGGGGTCGAAGTGGAGAACAACGTCGTCGGCGGCACCATTCCCCGCGAGTACATCCCGGCCGTCCGCAACGGCATCGAGGAGGCCATCAAGTCCGGCGTCTACGCCGGTTACCAGGTCATCGACATCAAGGTGTCGATCAAGGACGGCTCTTTCCACGAGGTCGATTCCAACGAGTTGGCGTTCAAGATGGCGGGAATCTTCGCCCTGAAGAATGCCTTCGAGAAGGCCGGTCCGATCCTCTTGGAGCCGATCATGAAGGTCGAGGTCACCACCCCTGACGAGTATCAGGGTGACATCCTCGGCGACATCAACCGCCGCCGCGGAGTGATCCAGGGCGTGGATGCGAAGAACGGCCAGACCGTCTCGCCGCCCAGGTTCCGCTCGCCGAAATGTTCGGCTATGCGACCGCGATCCGCTCCCTTTCGAAGGGCCGCGCGTCCTACAGCATGGAGCCCG
>CAIOSQ010000295.1 GCA_903860935.1 uncultured Rhodospirillales bacterium
CGACACACGAACGATCCACTACGTGATTTTGACCGCTTCGGAATCCTCCCAAATGACGAGACAAGCCGCCCTTCCGGTGGCTGGACGGCAGCCGTGCGCCTCTGAGCGTACCGGCTCCGAGTCGTCTGGGCGGGAGCCAGCGGCTGTCGCCATCCGGCAAGGCGCCGGGAGAACGATTCCGAGCATCGCGCGTTGCGCGATTGACGTCCTCCATACCGGCGCTCCGCCACCCTTATTGCGGAGACGAATACTTCATGGCCAAGAAAATGCTCATCGACGCGACCCACGCGGAAGAAACGCGGGTCGTGGTCCTCAGCGGCAACCGGCTTGACGAATACGATTTCGAGACATCGACCAAGAAGCAGATCAAGGGAAACATCTATCTTGCCAAGGTGACGCGCGTCGAGCCGTCGCTGCAGGCCTGCTTCATCGAGTTCGGCGGCAATCGTCACGGCTTTCTCGCCTTCGGCGAAATCCATCCCGATTACTGGCAGATCCCGATCGCCGACCGCGAAGCGCTGCTCGCGGAGGAACGCCGCCTCGCCGAACGCGAGGACAATGGCGACGACGACGAGGCCGAGCCGCCGCCGCGCCGCCGGCGCTTCGAAGCCCGGACGGACATCTCCGCGGAGTCGCCGGAGGCGTCCGAGCCGTTCGAGACATCCGAGTCGTTCGAGACATCAGATTCTCACGGCGAGGCGCCCGCCGGCGGCGACCAGACCGCGATCGGCGTGACGCCATCGACATCGGAGATGGAGGCGCCCGCCCCGTTCACCGTGGCGGCCGAACCGGCCACCGGGTCGTCGTCCGATCATGAACCCGCTCCGGGCGAGGCGTCGACGGCCGCGCCCCTGGCGGTCGATACCCCGCGTGTCGTCGCCCCCGAGCCGAGTTCTGCCGACGATGCGTCGGCAATGACTGGTGAAGGCGGCACGGACATCGCCGCCACCGGCGGCGAGGAGACGACGCGGGACGATCAGGATACCGCCGAGCACGAGCACGCGCCTGCCCCGGTCAAGATCGAATCCGTCGGCGGCGACGATGCCGAGGACGAGGAAGAAGAAGAGACCCGGCGCCGCCGCTTCAAGCCGATGCGCCACTACAAGATCCAGGAAGTCATCAAGCGCCGCCAGGTTCTGCTCGTCCAGGTCGTGAAGGAAGAGCGCGGCACCAAGGGCGCGGCGCTGACCACCTATATCTCGCTGGCCGGACGCTATTGCGTGCTGATGCCGAACACGACGCGCGGCGGCGGGATCTCCCGGCGAATCACCTCCCAGCAGGACCGCAAGCGCCTCAAGGACATCATGCGCGATCTGGACGTTCCGGACGGCATGGCGGTGATCCTGCGCACCGCGGGCATGGAGCGCGCGAAGCCGGAAATCCGGCGCGACTACGAATACCTGATGCGTCTCTGGGACGACGTGCGCGAGCTCACGCTCAATTCGCGCGCGCCCGCGCTGGTCTACGAGGAAGGCTCGCTGATCAAGCGTTCGATCCGCGACCTCTATTCGCGCGACATCGACGAGATCCAGGTCGAGGGCCGGCCGGGCTTCGACGCGGCACGCGCCTTCATGAAGATGCTGATGCCGGATCACGCCGAGAAGATCCGCCTCTACGATGACGCCCAGGTGCCGCTGTTCCAGCGCCATCAGGTCGAGGCGCAGCTCGACGAGATGCATGACAATACGGTGCGGCTGCGCTCGGGCGGCTACATCGTCCTGAACCAGACCGAGGCCCTGGTCGCGATCGACGTCAACTCAGGCCGGGCCACGCGCGAGCGCCATATCGAGGAGACGGCGCTCAAGACCAATCTGGAGGCTGCCGAGGAGGTGGCGCGCCAGATTCGTCTGCGCGACCTCGCCGGGCTGATCGTCATCGACTTCATCGATATGGAGGACAACCGCCATATCTCCCAGGTCGAGCGGCGCCTCAAGGAGGCGATGCGCAGCGACCGGGCGCGGATCCAGATCGGCCGCATCTCGCCCTTCGGTCTGCTGGAATTGTCGCGCCAACGCCTGCGCCCGTCGCTGGCCGAGGTCTCGACCCAGAAATGCCCGCATTGCGGCGGCAGCGGCTTCATCCGTTCGACCGAATCCACGGCGCTGCGCGTCCTGCGCGGCATCGAGGAAGAAGGCATCAAGGCGCGCTCGGTCGCGCTCAAGGTGACCCTCCCGGCGAGCGTGGCCATCTACATGCTCAACCAGAAGCGCAGCGCGCTGGCGGCGATCGAGCAGCGCTACGGCATCGAGATCACCTTCGAGCCGGACGCGGCGATGGTGCCGCCGGAATACCGCATCGACCGGCTGAAGATCCGCGAGCGCGGCGAGACCGGCCCGGCGCCTGTACGCGCCGGCATCGATCACGCACCCGAGGACATCGTCGAGGAGAGCGTTGCGGAACCGATCGAGGCCCTGCCCGTGCCGTCCGAACCCGCGCGCCGCTGGGAGCGTGACGAGGACGGCCAGGACGACGGCGAAGCCGGCTCCCAGGAGGCATCCGGCGGCGAGGATGGTCGCGGTCGCGGGCGCCGCCGGCGGCGGCGGCGCGGTCGCGGTCGCGGTCGCGAAGACGGCATGCCGGGACAGGGTTTCGACGCGGGCCGGCAGGCCGCGCCGGGCGACGGCGAGGCCGGTTCCGAAACCTCTCCGGTGACCGGCGATGCAGCCGCGATGCCCGCAGTCCCGGCCGAACCGCTGCAGGGCGGCGAAGGCGAAAATCTTGGCGCCGCGGCAGAAATGCCAGGCCGCGCGCCGCGCGACGGCGACACCGACGACGATGGCGGCCGCCGGCGGCGGCGTGGACGCCGCGGTGGTCGGCGTCGGCGTGGCGACGAGCAGCCGGGTGGCGAGCAATTGGCTTTCGCGGGTCCAGCGGCCGATGCTCCTGCTCCCGCCTCTGCCCCCGCCCCTGTCGCCGACCTGGATGGCGATCTGAGGATGCGGGCCCGGGAACTCTACGCGCAGCCGGACCGGTTCGCGCCGGTTCCGGTCGCATCCGAGCCCGTAGCTCCCGCCGCCGAGGTCCATGACTGGCCGTGGAACCGGCGCGAAGAGCCGGCCGCGCCGGCCGCCGCGGCTGCGCCCGCACCGGTCGTCGAAACGGTCGTCGAGATCGTGTCGGCGCCGGCGGCACCGGCATCTGAAGCACCGGCATCTGAAGCACCGGTGGCCGCAGCCCCGGTGGCCGCAAACCCGGCTGCCGAAGCCCCAGTTGCCGAAGCCCCAGTTGCCGAAGCCCCGGCGGCCCCAGCGCCCATGACCGAGGCACCGGTCGCTCCCGCCGTTGCGGCGGAGGCGCCTGCGGCCCCGGCCCAGGACGCTCCGGACCTGAAGCAGGCTGGCGAGGCCCCGGCGGCCGAGCCGCAACCCGTAGCCGAGGTCGTGCCCGAACCCGAGCCCAAGGGTCCGCCGCGCCGCGGATGGTGGAAGCGCCTCACCAGCTGATCCCGGACGCGGCGACGCACCGGCTTCACGACGGGCGACCCCTCGCGGGGTCGCCCGTTTCGTTTTCGGGGTATCAGGCGCCGGCGCGCCAGCGCCGCAGCCGCTCGCAGGCGCGTGCCATATCCTCGTGCGAGCCGGCGAAGGAGAAGCGGACATGGCGCGCGCCACGAGCGGGATCGAAATCGGTCCCGGGCGTGGCCGCGACACCGGCCTCTGCCAGCATGCGCTGACAGAACGCGACGCTGTCGTTGGTCATGTGGCCGACGTCGCAATAAAGATAGAACGCCCCGTCGGCGGGCGCGAAATCGACGAAGCCGGCCTTGGGCAGTTCCGCCAGGAGCAGGTCGCGATTGGCGCGGTAGGCCGCGACCCGGGCATCGAGTTCGGCGCCGCAGTCGAAGGCGGCCAGCGCAGCATGCTGCGGCAGGCTTGGCGGCGATATGAACAGGTTTTGCGCCAGCACCTCGACCGCGCGCAGCAGATCGGGCGGCACGACCATCCACCCGAGCCGCCAACCGGTCATCGCGAAATACTTCGAGAAGCTGTTGATCACGATGGCGTCCGGCGTCCCGGCGAGGGTCGCGGCCGGATCGCCATAGGTGATGCCGTGATAGATCTCGTCCGAGACCAGCCTTACGCCGGCCCCGGCGCACCAGCGGGCGAGACGCTCCAGTTCCGCGGCGCTCAGCATCGTGCCGGTGGGGTTGGCCGGGCTGGCGACGATCAAGCCGTCAAGCCGCCCGGCAGCTTCGAGCCGCGCGACGGTCGGCTGAAAGCGGTCGCGGGCATCGGTCGGCAGGCCGACGACATCGACCCCGAGCGCCGCCAGGATGTTCCGATAGGCCGGGTAGCCGGGATCGGCCAGCGCGACGCGCGCGCCAGCGTCGAAGGCCGCGATAAAGGCGAGGACGAAGGCGCCGGACGAGCCGGTCGTGACGACGATCCGCTCCGCCGGGACATCGACGCCATAGGCGTAACGGTAATGCGCGGCGATGCGCGCGCGCAGCGCCGGCAGGCCGAAGGCGTCGGTGTAGCCGAGCCGATCGCTGCGCAACGCCTCGGCCGCAGCGTCGAGGACAGGCTGCGGCGCGCC
>CAIOSQ010000296.1 GCA_903860935.1 uncultured Rhodospirillales bacterium
CCAACCCTGCTCGTAATGCTGACAGGAGGCATGCGCGAAACGCAGCCGCGCCGGCGTCGCGCCTCGGGCCGGCGCCGTCCGCGCATGGCCGATGGGCGAGACCAGCCCATCCGCGCGAAAGCGGTACCAGTAATCCCGCCCTGGTCGCAGCCCGCCCACCTCGACATGCACGCTATGCGCCCAGGTCGGCTCGGCATGCACCTGACCGCTGCGCGCGACACGCGTGAAACCCGGGTCCTCCGCGATCTCCCAGGCGACCGCCACCGGCTGATCCGACATGCCGCCGCCGCCATCGGGCGCGAGCGGCTCCGGCGCGAGCCGTGTCCACAGGACGATCCCATCGGGACCCGGATAGCCGGAGGCCACGCCGAGACTGAACGGATCGCGCCCCCTGCCGGTCACACCGGCACAGCCCGCGACCAGCAGCAAACCGGCGGACGACGCCGTCGCCCCGAGAACCCCGCGCCGCGTCGCCCGGCGTCCTGCGTCGTCGCCCATCCGTCCTCCGCGAAATCTCCGCGCCGCGCGCCTTGACGCGCGGCGGTCCTCGCCCGTCTAATCATCCTATCGAGTGGGGAGAGAAACGCGATGCCCAAGCTGCTGACCGAGGCGCAGGTCGCCGCCTATCACCGCGACGGTTACCTGTCGCCGTTGCGCGCGATGGATGCCGCCGAGATGACCGGGCTGCGCGCAAATTATGCCGCGCTCTGCGCGCGTGAGGGCGGCGCGCTCTCCAAGCGCACCAACCAGAAGCCGCATCTGCTGGTCACCTGGCTCGATGAACTGGCGCGCCATCCCCGCATCCTCGACGCGGTCGAGGACGTCATCGGGCCGAATATCCTCTGCTGGGCGTCCGGCTTCTTCGACAAGCCCGCGCATAGCCCGGGCTTCGTGTCCTGGCACCAGGATTCGACCTATTGGGGCCTGTCCGAGCCCGATGTCGTGACCGCCTGGGTCGCATTCGAGCCCTCGACCCCGCTGTCGGGCTGCATGCGCGTCGTCCCCGGGACGCAGACGCGCGATCAGGTTCCGCACAAGGATACGTTCGCGGCCGACAACCTGCTGAGCCGCGGACAGGAGATCGCGGTCGAGGTCGATCCGAAGGACGCCGTCGACATCGCGCTCCAGCCGGGCGAGTTCTCGCTGCACCATGTGCGGATCATCCACGGCTCCGAGCCGAACAACGCCGACTGGTCGCGCATCGGCTTCACGATCCGCTACGTGCCGACCTATGTGAAGCAGATCGGCGGGCGGGACAGCGCGATGCTCGTGCGCGGCGTCGATGAATTCCATAATTTCGACCCGGAGCCGCGCCCGAAGGCGGATTTCCACCCCGAAGCCGTCGCTTTCCACGGCGCCATGATCGACCGGGTGACGAAGATCCTGTTCGCCGGTGCGCCGCAGGCCGCGAGCAAGCGCTACCAGCCGACCCACGTCACCCAGCCCCACGCCTGACGCGCGGTGCCGAGATGACCGAGGACAATGCCGCGCCGTCAGGCGAGGTCTGGTTGCCAGGCGGCTGGCTGCGCAATGTGGAGGAGATGATCGCTTGCGCGGCGCTCGTCGTCGTGGTTCTGGCGACGTCCTGGGGGGTCTTTACGCGCTACATCAGCGCCCAGCCAGCGACCTGGAGCGCCGAGATCGCGGCTGTCGGATTCTGCTGGGCGATCTTCCTGGGCTCGGCTGCCGCCTTCAAGCGCGGGCAGCACGTGTCGATCGACATGCTGACCGGGCTTTTTCCGACCGGACTGCGCCGCGTCGTAGGGGCAGCGACGGACCTGCTGACATTCGGCTTCCTTGGCTGGGTCGCGTGGCTGGCCGTCGATTTCACCATCGAGTCCTGGACCACGCCGATGCCCTCGCTGCGCTGGCCGTACTCGATCCACTATGCTGGCGCGGCGCTCGGCCTCGCGCTGATGACGCTGCGCCATGGCCGAGCCGCCTGGGCGCGGCTGGTCGCGGGCTGAAGGAGCGCGGTTCCATGGAGTACCTGCCGCTTCTTCTGATGTTCGTCTTCTTCGCGCTCAACGTGCCCATCGCCGTGTCGATGGGCGCGGCGGCGATGGCCTATTTCATGTTCAAGGGCGACGAGTTGCCCCTCGAGATCTTCGCGCAGCGTCTGATCAGCCCGACCGATTCCTTTCCGCTGCTCGCCGTGCCGTTCTACACGCTGGCCGGCGTGATCATGAACCATGCCGGGATCACCCGCCGCCTGATGGGCTTCGCCGACGCGCTGGTCGGCCACATGAACGGCGCGCTCGCGCAGGTCAACGTCCTGCTCGCGACGCTGATGGGCGGTCTGTCCGCATCGGCCAATGCAGATGCCGCGATGCAGGCGAAGATGGTCGGACCGGAGATGATCCGGCGCGGCTACAGCCCGGCCTTCGCGGCGGCGATCACCGCCTGCGCGGCGGTGATCACGCCGATCATCCCGCCCGGTATCGGCTTCATCATCTACGGCTTCATCGCCGACGTGTCGATCGGACGCCTTTTCCTTGGCGGCGTCGTCCCGGGCCTGATGGTCTGTGTCTTCCTGATGATCACCGTGCACGTCATCTCGAAACGCCGGGGCTATACGCCGCAGCGGACCCGGATGCCGCCCGCGCAGGAGGTCCGGCGCGCCTTCGTCGACGCGCTGGGTGCGCTGTCGATCGCCCTGTTCATCGTCTTCGGCATTCGCTACGGAATCTTCACGCCGACCGAGGCGGGCGCGCTGGCCGTCCTCTACGCCGTCTTCGTCGGCGTGGTCTGGCATCGCGAACTGAAGCTGTCTCAGGCCTATCCGATCCTGCTCGAGGCGACGCTGGCGACCTCGGTGATCATGCTGATCATCTGCTGCGCCTCGGCCTTCGGCTATTACATGACCTGGGAACGGATCCCGCCGAAGATCGCGGCCTGGATCGTCTCGCTCACGCGCGATCCCTATGTGCTGCTGCTGATCATCAACCTGCTGCTGGTCGTCGTCGGCATGCTGATCGAGGGCACCGCGGCGCTCATCCTGCTGACGCCGATCCTGGTTCCGGTGGTCACGAAACTCGGCATCGATCCCGTGCATTTCGGGTTGATCATCGTGCTCAATCTGACGATCGGCGGGGTGACGCCGCCGGTCGGCACGCTGATGTACACGACATCGTCGATCCTGCGCGTGCCGCTCGACAAGTTCACCCGCGAGGCCCTGCCCTTCCTGGCCGCCATGTTCCTGGTCCTGTTCCTCATCACCTACATTCCCGGCCTCGTGCTCTGGCTGCCGAACTGGGCCTTCGGGTGATCGCACGCTGATCTCGCCGTCGCCGGTGGCCAGCCTTTCGACCACGACCCGGTTCTCCCTCTTCTATCTGCTGCACTACGCGGTGATGGGGATCCATCTGCCGGGCATGCAGCTGTGGTATCAGGCCCAGGGCGTGACGCCGACCCAACTCGGCGCGCTGGGCTTCGTCACCATCCTGGCCCGCGTCCTCACAGGACCGCTCTTCGGCAGCTGGGTCGATCGCAACGGGCATGCGCGCGCGGTCTGCGCGGCGCTCAACTGGCTGACGCTGTTTGTCTTCGCGCTCAATCTGCTGGGCGGCGGCTACTGGGTGCTGCTGGCGATCGCGATCGCCTACACGATCCTGCGCTCGCCCTCGGGGCCGCTCGGCGATGCGCTCGCGGTCGCGGCCGGCCGACACGAGCCGGTCGATTTCGGGCGCGTGCGCTTCTGGGGTTCCGCCTCGTTCATGGCGCTCGCGATCGCCGGCGGGCCGCTGGTCGACCGCCTGGGCGTCGAATCGATTCCTTGGCTCTGCCTCGCGCTGTTCCTCGTGGCAGTCGTGGGGACGCATTGCCTGCCTGCCGATATCGACGCCGCGCGCACAGCGCGACCGCAGGCGCCGGTACGCTTCCTGCTCCGCCAGCCGGTCGTCCTGGTCTTCCTCGCCACGGCCAGCTTCGCCCAGGCCAGCCACGCCGTGCTCTATGCGTTCAGCACGCTGCATTGGAACGCAGTGGGACTGAATCAGAGCGAGATCGGCTGGCTCTGGGGCGTCAGCACGGCGGTCGAACTGGTCCTGCTCTGGTACAGCCGCCATGCGATCGCGCGCCTCTCGCCGACGACGATGCTGCTGCTGGGCGGCTTGTCGGCGGTGCCCCGCTGGGGGTTCCACGCCTTCGCCACCGAGTTCTGGAGCTTCGTGGCGATCCAGTGCCTGCATGTCGGCACCTTCGGATTCACCTATCTCGGCGCGGTGCATTTCATCGCCCGCCACCTGCCGGCCAGCCACGCCGCGTCGGCGCAATCGCTCAATGCCGGCGCAAGCGCCCTCATGATCGGGATCGCGATGTGGGTACTGGGTCCGGTCTATGCCGCAAGCGGCGGCCTCGCCTATCTGGCGATGGCCGCGTTCGGGGCGATCTCGGTGGCGTGCTGCCTCGTCCTGTTCCGTCTCCAGCCACGCACCGTCCCGGGCGCGTGACAGGCGCCGGCGGTCAGTGACCGCCGCCGCCGACCGACTTCACGATCTCCTCGCAGACCTTCTTGGCGTCGCCGAAGAGCATCATCGTGTTGTCGCGGAAGAACAGCTCGTTGTCGACGCCGGCATAGCCGCTCGCCATCGAGCGTTTCACGAACAGCACCGTCTTCGCCTTCTCGACGTCGAGGATCGGCATGCCGTAGATCGGGGATTTCGGGTCGGTCTTGGCGGCGGGATTGGTGACATCGTTGGCGCCGATCACGAAGGCGACATCGGTCTGCGCGAAATCGCGATTGATCTCGTCCAGTTCCAGCACCTCGTCATAGGGCACGTTCGCCTCGGCCAGCAGCACGTTCATGTGGCCGGGCATGCGCCCCGCGACCGGGTGGATCGCGTAGCGCACCGTGGCGCCTTCCTTCTTGAGCAGGTCGGCCATCTCGCGCAGCGCGTGCTGCGCCTGGGCGACGGCCATGCCATAGCCCGGGACGATGATCACGGAGGCCGCATTCTTCATGATGAAGGCCGCATCCTCGGCGGAACCCGCCTTCACTGGACGCTGCTCCTTCTTGGCGCCCCCCGCTGCGGCGCCAGCACCGGCATCGGTGCCAAAGCCGCCGAGGATGACATTGAAGATCGAGCGATTCATCCCCCTGCACATGACGTAGCTGAGGATCGCGCCCGAGGAACCGACCAGCGCGCCGGTGACGATCAGCGCCGTGTTCTGGAGCGTGAAGCCGATGCCGCAGGCCGCCCAGCCGGAATAGGAATTGAGCATCGACACGACGACCGGCATGTCCGCGCCACCGATCGGGATGATCAGGAACCACCCCATCACCAGCGTGGCGGCGATCAGCAGCCACAGCGCCAATTCGTCGCCGGTCAGGCAGAACCAGACCAGCAGGACGACGCAGGTCGCGCCGAGCGCCGCGTTGATCGGATGCTGCATCGGCATCGGCTCGAGGGCGGGCGAGCGCAGGCCCTGGAGCTTCGCGAAGGCGACGATCGATCCGCTGAAGGTGATCGCGCCGATCGCGGTGCCGAGGCCCATCTCGATCAGCGAGCCGAGCTTGATCGCCCCGGGAATGCCGATCCCGAAGCTGGTCGGCGAGTAGAATGCCGCCACCGCCACCAGAACGGCCGCGAGGCCGACCAGCGAGTGGAAGGCGGCGACGAGCTGTGGCAGCGCCGTCATCTCGATCCGCGCGGCGATGAAGAGCCCCGCCCCGCCACCGATGGCCATCGCGAGCAGCATCCAGAAGGACACATGCATGTTCGGCTGGACCAGCGTGGTCACGATGGCGATCGCCATGCCGGCGATGCCCCAGAAATTGCCGGCACGCGCGGTCTCCGGGCTGGAGAGCCCGCGCAGGCTCATGATGAAGGCGACGGAGGCCGCGAGGTAGAGCAGCGCCGAAAGCGTGGGACTCATGGGGTGGTCCTCACTTCTGCTTTTTCTTGAACTTGGACAGCATGCGCTGGGTCACCGCGAAGCCGCCGACGATATTGACGCTGGCGAGCACGATGGCGAGGAACCCCATCGCCTGGCTGAAGCCGACCGCCGAGGCGCCGGCGGCGAGCAGCGCCCCGACGATGATCACCGAACTGATCGCGTTGGTGACCGCCATCAGCGGCGAATGCAGCGCCGGTGTGACGCGCCAGACCACGTAGTAGCCGACGAAGACCGCCAGCACGAACACGGTCAGGAACATCGCCAGCATCTCGTCGCCGCCGGATGCCGCCTGCTGCGCGCGGGCGGCATGCTCGGCGAGCGCCTGGGCCTTGCCCGCCAGGGCGGCCGCGTCGGTCGCGAGCTGGGCTGCGGACTGGGTGATCTCGGTTGACGCCATGGCCGGACCTCAGAGCGTTGTCGGCGCCGACGGCGGAGCCGGCGGCGGCACGAAATTCGGATGCACGATCGCGCCGTCGATCGACAGCAGCGCGCCTTTGACGATCTCGTCCTCGCGATCGATCTTGAGCGCGCCGTCCTTGCCGACGATCAGCTGGACGAGGCTGAGCAGGTTCTTGGCATAGAGCTGCGAGGCGTCCACCGCAACGCGGCTGGGCACGTTCGCGTGACCGACGATGCGCACGCCGTGACGCACGACGATCTCGCCCGCGACCGAGCCTTCGCAATTGCCGCCGGTCTCGACCGCCAGATCGATGATCACCGAGCCCGGCTTCATCGAGGCGACCATCTCGTCGCTGACCAGGCGCGGCGCCGGCCGCCCCGGGATCAGCGCGGTACAGATCACGATATCCTGCTTGCGGATCGTCTCCGCGATCAGCGCCGCCTGCTTCTTCTTGTAGGCGTCCGACATCTCCTTGGCGTAGCCGCCGGAGGTCTCGGCCTGTCGAGCCTCCTCGTCGTCGACCATCACGAAGGTACCGCCGAGCGATTCGACCTGTTCCTTCGCGGCGAGACGAACATCGGTGGCGCAGACCACGGCGCCGAGGCGCCGGGCCGTCGCGATGGCCTGCAGCCCCGCGACGCCAGCCCCCATCACCATGACCTTCGCCGGCGGGATCGTCCCGGCGGCGGTCATCATCATGGGAAAGGCGCGGCCGAACTCGCCAGCTGCGTCGAGCACGGACTTGTAACCGGCGAGATTGGCCTGGCTCGAGAGCACATCCATCGCCTGGGCGCGGGTGATGCGTGGGACCAGCTCCATCGAGAAGGCCGCGACGCCGCGCGCCGCGAGTTCAGCGACCTGCGGCTTGTTGCGGTAGGGATCGAGCATGGCGAGCAGGACAGCGCCGCGCTTCAGGGGCGCGATCTCGTCCAGCCCGTCTTCGGCACCGGTCGGCCGCGCGACCTTGAGGACGATATCGGCGTCGCTGACGGCGGCCACGTAGTCCGCGGCCACCGTTGCTCCGGCAGCCACATAGGCGTCGTCGGAGACCGACACGCCGGCACCCGCGCCGCTCTCGACGACGATGTCGAGGCCCAGCGCCTTGAGACGCTTGACGGTGTCCGGGGTCGCGGCGACGCGGCGCTCATGGGCGCGGCGTTCGCGAGGAATGGCGAGTTTCATGCGTGATCCGCTCCGCGCCGGCCAAACCGCCGACTGTCAGGGTCCACCGCCGAAAATGCCCGTTCTCCAGGCGCTTGCCAAGTCTCCGCCCATCCCGCGATCCATCCGGCACTCCGCCTCGGCGTCGGCACCGGTCACGCCCTGCGACATTTCGACCCGCCAGATGCTTGACTTTGTCGACAATCGGCAACAGCCTATCCGCAATCGGCTGTGCATATGCCGTGTCCAGTCATTGGGGGAAACCATCATCATGGCCGTGCCGAAGGCTTCCGCGGCGCTCGAGCGCTTCACGGTCCTCGACCTCACCCGTGTCCGGTCCGGACCCACGGCGGTCCGCCAGCTCGCGGATTGGGGCGCCAACGTCGTCAAGATCGAGATGCCGGCGCATCTCGAGGAATCCGACCCGATGGGCGGGCCACGCGACGGCGCCGACTTCATGAACCTCCACCGGAACAAGCGCTCCCTGACGCTCGACCTGAAGTCGGAGGCGGGGATCGCCCTGTTCCGGCGCATGGCGGCGCGCGCCGACGTCGTCGTGGAGAATTTCCGGCCCGACGTGAAGGACCGACTGGGGATCGCCTATGCGGACCTCCGCAAGATCAACCCGCGCATCGTCTATGCGAGCATCTCCGGGTTCGGACAGGACGGCCCCTATGCCAAGCGACCGGGCTTCGACCAGATCGCCCAGGGCATGGGCGGATTGATGTCCATCACCGGCCTGCCGGGCCAGGGACCTGTGCGGGTGGGCATCCCGCTCGCCGACCTGACCGCCGGCCTGTTCTGCGCGCTCGGAATCCTCACCGCGCTGCTCGAGCGGGAGGCCTCGGGAGAGGGGCAATGGGTGCAGACATCCCTGCTCCAGGCGCAGGCCTTCATGCTCGACTTCCAGGCCGCGCGCTATCTTGTCCATGGCGAGGTCGCGAAGCAGGCGGGCAACAACCACCCGACCTCGATCCCGACCGGGGTGTTCCGAACCCGCGACGGCTATCTCAACCTCGCCACCACCGGCCAGTCGATCTGGGAACGCTGCATGCGCACGATGGGCGCGGACGAGCTCATCGCCCATCCCGACTACGCGACCGCCGCGTTGCGGTCGCGCAACCGCGACGCCCTCAACGCCAGGCTGCAGGAGATCTTCCTGACCGAGACCACCGCCGCATGGGTGGAGCGGATGAACGCGGCGGGCGTCCCATGCGGACCGATCTACGACGTCGCGCAGATGTTCGCCGATCCGCAGATCGCGCATCTCGGCGTCGCCGCGACGGTCGAGGGCAGCGACATGTCACTGATGGCACAGCCCTTCCGCCTTGGCCGCACCCCTTCACGGCTCGCCGCGCCGCCGCCCGACCGCGGGGCGCACAACGAGGAAATCCTCGCCGAGTTCGGCCTGTCGCCGGACGACATCGCGGCCCTGCGCGCCGCCGGCACGATCTGACACCAGGAGACGATCCATGACCGAGAAGATGCTTTCCGAGCGGCAGGGCCGCGTCGGCATCATGACCTTCAACAACCCGGAGAAGCACAACGCGGTCTCCTTCGAGATGTGGGAGGCCGCAGAGCGCATCCTGGATTCCTTCGAGAGCGACCCCGAGGTCCGGGTCGTCGTCCTCACCGGGGCCGGCGGCAAGGCCTTCGTCTCCGGCGCCGACATCTCGAAATTCGAGAGCGAGCGGGCCTCTGAGGAGGCGGTGCAGCGCTACAACGCGATGGTCGAGAAGGTCTATGGCCGGATCTACCGGTTCCCGAAGCCGACTATCGCGATGATCCGCGGCTATTGCATCGGCGGCGGCCTCAACCTCGCGATATGCTGCGACATGCGCTACGCGACGGAGGGCTCGCGCTTCGCCCTGCCGGCCGCCAAACTCGGACTCGGCTATGGCTACAAGGGCCTGCGCCGCTACATCGAGACGATCGGCCCCGTGGCGACGAAGGAGATCTTCTTCACCGCGCGCCAGGTCAACGCGGCGGAGGCGTTGCGCTGGAACATGGTCAACGCGGTGATCGCCGACGACGCGCTCGAGACCACGGTCATGGGCGTCGCCAACACGATCGCGGACAACGCGCCGCTGACCATCGCGACCATCAAGCACTCCACCGTCGAGATCCTGAAGGACCAGGCCGAGCACGATGTCGCGGCCTGCGACGCCATGGTCGCCGCTTGCTTCGCGAGCAACGACTACCGCGAGGGCCGCAAGGCGTTCATGGAGAAGCGCAAGCCCCAATTCACGGGCACCTGAGCCGCGCGATGGACGCGCCCGCCGCGATCGCCCTGGTCCGCAGCACGTCGCTCTCGACGCTGGTCGAGGGCGAGGTGCTGCGCATGATCCTCACGGGCGAACTCGACGCGGGCCAGCAGATCAAGGAAGTCGCCGTCGCCGAACGGCTCGGCGTCGGACGCTCCTCGGTACGCGAGGCGCTGCGCGCGCTCGAGGCGGCCGGTCTCGTGCGCATCGAGAAGAACCGCGGCGCCTTCGTGCGCGTCGTCAGCGAGACCGAAGCGCGCGAGATGTACATGATCCGCGAGCAGCTGGAGGGGCTGGCAGGCACCCTCCTCGCTTCGCGCATTTCCCAGCCGGAGATCGCCGAGCTGCGCGGCTATGTCGACGACCTCGATCATTGCCTCGCACCGGAACATTTCGATCGCTACTTTCCGCTCAACCTGCGCTTCCACCACCGCATCTTCGAGATGGCCGGCAACGGCCGACTGACCGAGATGTATCGTCGCCTGACGAACGAGCTCCACACGGTGCGCCGCAATGGCCTGCTGCGCGGCGGCGGCCTCGCGGTGTCGAACATCGAGCATCGCCGCATCGTGGATGCGCTCGCCGCGCGCGATCCCTCCGCGGCGAGCGCCGCGCTGCGCGCCCACGTCGCCGCCGGGGGATCGCGCCGCCGCGTCCCCGCGGATCCCGTCTCCGGCTCGGAGGTCGCATGACGCATCTTCGCCTCGAAGGCCTGAGCAAGTCCTTCGGCTCAACCACCGTGCTCGATGCGATCGATCTGTCGGTCGGCCAGGGCCAACTGGTCTGCCTTCTCGGTCCCTCGGGCTGCGGCAAGACGACGACGCTTCGCCTGATCGCCGGCTTCATGGAGCCGAGCGCCGGCCGCATCGTCGTGGGCGGACGAACCCTGTCCGAGCCGGGCAACGCGCTGCCGCCGGAACGGCGCGGCATGTCGATGATCTTCCAGTCCTATGCGCTCTGGCCGCATATGACGATCTTCGACAACGTCGCCTATGGCCTCGCGCTGCGAAAGATGCCGCGCGCGGATATCGCGACGCGGGTCGGCCGGATCCTGGAGGCGGTCAAGCTCTCCCACCTCGCCGAACGATATCCGGCCGAGCTCTCGGGGGGCCAGCAGCAGCGCGTCGCGCTGGCGCGCGCGCTGGTCGTGGAGCCCGAGATCCTGCTGCTCGACGAACCGCTCTCCAACCTCGACGCGGCGCTGCGCGAGGAAATGCGCTTCGAGGTGCGTCGCCTCCACGACGCATTCCGCTACACCACCGTCTACGTGACGCACGATCAGGCGGAGGCGATGACCACCGCCGACCTCATCGTCGTCATGAACCAGGGTCGGATCGAGCAGGCCGGGGGTCCGGAGGAGATCTACGCGCGCCCGCGCTCGGCCTTCGTCGCGACCTTCCTGGGCGGCGCGAACATCCTCTCCGGCATGGCGCGCGACGCGCAGCATCTCGACATCGGCGCGGCGACGCTGCGCTGCGCCGAAGCCGGGTTCGCGCCGGGCGCGCGCGGCGCGATCTCCATCCGTTTCCACGAGGTCGCCGTCGCGGCGTCGTCCGCCGATGGCGCGCTGCCCGCGCGTGTGCAGCGCCAGACCTTCCTCGGCTCCACGCGCGACCTCGTGCTCGCGCTCGCGGACGGCACGCAGCTGCGCGCCACCGCGCCGCCCGACCTCGCGATCCCCGGCGACGGCAACGTGTTCGTCACCTTGCCGCCGACCAGATGCCGCCCCGTCGTGGCCTGAGCCCCGCGCGATCGCACACGGAAAACGAAAACGAAAACGAAAACAAAAACGGAGGACCCGATGAAGACGATCATTCTGGCCGCGCTTGCGGCACTCACGCTCGGCGCCGACGGCGCCAGCGCGCAAGCCCCGGCCTACAAGGTGACACCGGAACTCGAGGCGGCGGCCAAGCGTGAAGGCAAGCTGGTCTACTACACGTCCATCGACCTCAAGGTGGCCGAGGATCTCGCCAAGGCGTTCGAGCGCCGTTACCCCGAGATCAAGGTGCATGTCGAGCGCAACGGCGCCGAGCGGCAGTTCTCGAAGATCGGCCAGGAATACTCGAGCCGGATCTTCAACGTCGACACGGTGAACAGCTCCGACGCGGCTCACTTCATCTTCTGGAAGCGCGAGGGTTGGCTCGCGCCGGCGCTGCCCGAGGAGGTCCAGCGCCTCTATCCGGCAGGCTCGTTCGATCCCGAGGGTTTCCACGCGCCGATGCGCGCCTCGACGAGCGTCATCGCCTACAACACCAACCTTGTGCCCGCCGCCGAGGCCCCGCGCAGCTTCCGCGACCTCCTCGACCCGAAATGGCGCGGAAAGATGGTGAAAGCGCACCCCGGCTATTCGGGCACGATCCTGACCGCGACCTATCAGATCGGCCGTGACGTCGGCTGGGACTTCCTCGAAAAACTCGCCGGTCAGCAGGTCATGCAGGTCCAGTCCTCGACCGAGCCGCCGCGCAAGGTGATCGCGGGCGAAAGGCCGGTGATGGCGGACGGCAACGAATACGTGGTCTTCCTCGAGCAGGCGCGCGGAGCGCCGATCGCCGCCGTCTATCCGACGGAGGGCACGCCCATGATCATCGGCCCCTCCGGCGTGATGAAGAACGCGCGCAACCCGAACGCCGCGCGCCTCTTCCACGCCTGGAGTTTCAGCCTCGAGGCCCAGCAGCTCGCCGTCGATGTCGGCGGGATGCGCTCGTTCCATCCCGGCGTCAAGGAGCCGGCGGGGCGCAAGCCGCTGTCCGAGATCAAGCTGATGAAGGACGATCCCGTCGCCGTCGAAAAGGAGGTCGAGCAGATCAAGGCTCGCTATCTCCGCTTCTTCAAGACCTGATCCGAGCGCGGCGGTCCGACGATGTCGACGACGGGTCAGGGCGGTGTGCAGCGCGCGGGCGCGGGGATGGACCTCTCGGGTCCCGTCCTCGCGGCGTCCGCGCTGTTTCTCGCCGGCCTGATCTGCCTGCCCATCGGCTGGATCGCCGCCTTCGCCTTCACCGACCGCGCAGGCGCGCCGACGCTCGGCAATTTCCGGCTGCTGCTCGACGATCCGACGCTGTTCGAGCCGTTGATGACGACGCTTGGCCTGTCCTGTTCGGTGGCGGTGTTCGCGGCCCTGTCCGCGACCCCGCTCGCCTGGCTGGTGGCGCGAACCGACATGCCCGGACGCCGCGTCGCCCGCGTCCTGATGACCGCGAGCTTCGTGACACCGCCCTTCCTCGGCGCGATCGCGTGGGAGATCCTGGCGGCTCCGAACAGCGGCGTCCTGAACCGCCTGTGGCGCGATCTCTCCGGGGCGGAGGACGCACTCTTCGACATCTACAGCTTCCCTGGCCTCGTCTTCGTCATCTCCTGCTACACCGCGCCCTATGTCTTCGTCGTCCTCACCAACGCGCTCGACCGGATCCCCGCCGATCTCGAGGACGCGGCCGGCATCCTCGGCGCGCCACGCTGGCGCATCGTGGTCGGGATCACTCTGCCGCTCGCCCTGCCCGCTCTGCTTGCCGGGACGGCGGTCGCATTCCTCCAGGCGATGACGCTCTTCGGTTCGCCGGCGATCCTCGCGATCCCCGCGGGGTTCCATACGGTCACCACCAAGATCTACTCGCTGTTCCAGTTCCCACCGAAGCCGCAGATCGCGGCTGCGGCTGCGCTGCCGCTGCTGCTGGTGACGATCGCGCTGCTCTGGCTTCAGTCGCGCATCCTCGGACGACGCGGCTACGCGGTCGTCGGCGGCAAGGGCGCCGCGCCGCGCCTGGTGCGGCTGGGCGCATGGCGCTGGCCGGTCTTCGTTCTCGTGTTCGCCGTCCTCGCCCTGCCGCTGTTCCTGCCCTACATGGCGCTGCTCAAGGCAGCGATCAGCAGGCTGCCCGCCGGACCATTCGATCCCGCAAACATGACGCTGGCGCATTTCTCCTTCGTGTTCCTCGAGTTCTCGCAGACCCGACACGCCTTCGCGAACACGTTCGTCCTGGCGCTCGCGACCGCGACCGCCGGCACGCTGCTCGCGCTGGTGGTCGCCTATCTCGTCGCGCGGCGCACCGACCTCTCCGGGCGCGCGCTCGAATTCCTGGCCATGGCCCCGATCGCGATCCCCGGCGTCGTGCTCGGCGTCGGGCTGTTCCTCGCCTACACGCGGGGGCCGGTCGTGCTCTATGGCACGCTCTGGATCCTCTTCCTGGCCTTCCTGACCATCGAGCTGCCCGCCGCGTTCCAGCAGCTGCGCGCCTCGTTCCGCGGCCTGCATCCCGAACTCGAGGAAGCGTCGCGGATCCTGGGCGCCGGCCGGCTCGAGACGCTGTGGCGGATCACGGCGCCGCTGCTCAAGAGCGGCGTGATTGCAGGCTGGTGCCTGATCTTCATAGGCACCGTGCGCGAATTGTCGGCCGCCGTGATGCTCAGCTCCTCGACCACCAAGGTCCTGTCCGTGGTGATCTTCGACCTCAACGAGGGCGGCAATCTCGGCGCGATCGCGGTGATCGGCGTCGCGATGCTGCTCCTGACCTTCGCGGTCGTCGGCTTCGCCAACTGGATCACCGGTGCCGGCGGCGGGCCGCGTCCGCAGCCGGCGTGACTGTCACCACAACCGGACCGCCCCGCACCAACCGCCCCCCGGAGACGTTTCCACCATGACGACGATCGCCGAACGCCTCGCCGACGCGTGCCTCGCCGCCACCCCATCGCCGGCTGCTGAGGACGTCGCACGGACCCTCCTGATCGACATCGCGGGGATCTGCGTCGCCGCGCGCGGCACCGATTTCATGCGCGCCGCGCGCGCGGGCGTCGATACGGGCGGTCCGTGCACCGCGATCGGGATCGATGGTCGTTTCTCGCCCGCCGATGCGGCGCTGCTCAACGGCACCGCCGCGCATGGCGAGGATTTCGACGACACCTACGAAGGCGGGCCCGTGCATGCCGGCGCCGTCGTGCTTCCGGCCGTCCTCGCGGCCGCCGAGCGCCACGCGATTTCCGGAACGACGGCGCGGCGTGCGATCGTCATCGGCACCGAGATCACCTGCCGCTTGTCCGAGGTCGTGCCCAAGGCCGTCCACAAGGCCGGGTTCCATCCCACGGCGATCTTCGGCGCCATCGGCGCGGCGGCCGCGGTGTCCTGTGCCCTGGGACTGTCGCGCACGCAGATGGTCCACGCGCTCGGGATCTCCGGCAGCATGGCCTCCGGGATCATCGAGTATCTCGCGGAAGGCACCTGGACGAAGCGCATGCATCCGGGCTGGGCGGCGCAGAGCGGCTATCGCGCCGCGCGGCTCGCGGCGGGCGGGTTCACCGGACCACGCACGCTCTTCGAGGGCACCCATGGCCTGTTCCATGGCTTTGCCAATGCGAGACCGGACGACTGGTCGGCGCTGCTCGGCGATTTCGGCACGCGCTGGGTCACCGAGACGGTCGCGTTCAAGCCGCATGCCTGCGGAACCATGATCCATCCCTATATCGACTGCGCGATACGGTTGCGCGCGCGCGGCCTCGATCCCGCGCGCATCGCGGCAATCGTCTGTGAGACCTCGGACGGAATCCTCCACCGGCTCTGGGAGCCGCTGGAGACCAAGCGCAACCCGCCGAACGGCTACGCCGCCAAGTTTTCGATCCCCTACGGGATCGCCGTCGGGCTGGTGCTCGGCCATGCCGGCCTGGGTGCCTTCGAGGACGCGGTCGCGACCGATCCGCGTCTGGTCGCCATCGCCCGCAAGGTGAGCTACGTCGTCGATCCCGCGAACCCTTATCCGCGGCAGTTCACCGGGCATCTGCGCGTGACGCTCGACGACGGCACCACGCTGGAGGAGCGTCAGCCGCATTTCCGCGGCGGTGCGGCCGAACCATTGCCGCTCGCCGAGATCGAGGAGAAGTTCCGTCTCAATTGCGGCCATGGCGGGTGGAGCGCGGCGCGCGCTTCGGCGCTGCTCGATTTCGCCCGCACGGCGCTCTCCTCGTCCACACCGCTTTCCCTCGCCGCCTTCGGAGATTGATCCCATGCGCGAACTCGACGGGCGCGTCGCCCTCGTCACCGGCGCCAGCCGCAACATCGGCCGCGCGATCGCGCTCGAGCTGGCCGCAGCCGGCGCGCATGTCGTGATCAACGCCTTGTCCGCGCGCGCGGACGCCGAGGCCGTGGCGGCCGAGATCGGGCCCTGCGCGATGGTCGCGATGGCGGATGTGACCGACCGCGCGGCCGTCGATGCGATGATCGCCGCCGTGCGCGCGCGTTTCGGTCGCCTCGATATTCTCGTCAACAACGCCGCCGTGCGCGGCGAGGTGCCTTTCGCCGACCTCGATCACGCGACCTGGAGCCGCATCCTGTCGATCTGCCTCGACGGCGCCTTTCACTGCACCCAGGCGGCGCTGCCGCTGCTGAAGGAAGCCGGCGGCGCCACGGTCGTCAACATCGGGGGGCTCACCGCCCATACGGGCGCCGTCGAGCGCACCCATGTCGTGACCGCGAAGGCCGGGCTCGTCGGCATGACCCGCGCGCTCGCCCATGAACTCGCCGGCTTCGGGATCACCGTGAACAACGTCGCGCCGGGCATGATGGACACGAAGCGCGGCGCTTCCGCCGGCAACCAGCAACCGCGCCATCACGCCACCCAGCAGACCCTGCTCGGGCGCCGCGGCCATCCCGACGAGATCGCGGCGGCCGTGCGCTGGCTCGCCGGACCGGGCGGCCGCTTCGTCACCGGCCAGGTCATCCACATCAACGGCGGCGCCTATCTCGGCAGCTGAAAAATCGGATCCAGACAGCTATTGCGCCAAGGATGGCCGCCCCGCTCGAGGGACCGCGGCCGCCGAGTTTTGCCGAAATAGTTGTCTGGATCCGAATTCTAGGCGGCGGTAGGGACGCCTGCCTTGGCGAGCGCGGCGGATTGACGACGCGCGAGCGCGCCGACGTCGAAATCGGCGATCAGGTCGTGGAACAGGCGGTGCCAGTTGATTTCGGCCTGCAGGTGCAGGAACACCGAGCCGAGGCCGATCGCCGCGCGGTCCATGAGCAGGAACTCGCGCGGCGGGCGCACCCCGCCCAGGCGGCGCAACTCGGCATGCACGGTCTCGGCGACCTCGCGGCCATAGACGCCGGAATTCGTCTCCCCGATCGCACGCGTGCGATCCTCCATCAGCGGCGCGTAGACGAATTCCGCCCAGCGGTTGAGCGTCGCGATCTTTTCCTTCGACAGGCCATTGAAACCCCAGGTCTCGTAGGCATGGACCGCCAGCGCCTCGTCGCCGTCGCGCAGCGCGCGGTAGAGATCGATGACGCCCCCCACGAATCCCGGCGGAAAGATTCGCACCGCGCCGAAATCCAGCAGGTTCACGCCGTCGTCGGGGCGGATGGCGTAGTTGCCGAGATGCGGGTCGCCGTGGATGACGCCGGTGCCGTAGAACGGCACATACCAGGCGCGGAACATGTTCATCGCGATCCGGTTGCGCCGCTCGACCGGCGCGTCGCGCGCGCTGAGCAGCGGGGCACCGTCGAGCCAGGTCATGGTCAGAAGGCGCCGCGTCGACAGCGCATCGACGGGGCATGGCACATGGACGCCGGTCTCGGCGGCGAGCATCAGGCCATAGAGCCGCATATGGCTCGCTTCGCGCCCGTAATCGAGTTCCTCGCGCAGCCGCGCGGCGATCTCCTCGTGGATCGCGCCGGGATCGATGGCGCGGTCGTAGCGGCGATAGATCTCGAAGACCAGCTTGAGCTGGCGCAGATCGGCCTCCACCGCCGAGTCCATGTCCGGATATTGCAGCTTGCAGGCGACGCGCGTGCCGTCGTCCAGCGTCGCGCGATGCACCTGCCCCAGCGAGGCGGCGGCCGCGGCCTCGCGCTCGAACGTCGCGAAACGTCCCTGCCAATCGGCGCCGAGTTCGCTCTGCATCCGCCGCTTGACGAAGACCCATCCCATCGAAGGCGCGTTGGACTGGAGCTGGATCAGCTCCTGTACGTATTCCTCGGGCAGCGCGTCCGGGATCGTCGCCATGAGCTGGGCGACCTTCATCAACGGCCCCTTGAGGCCCCCGAGCGCCGCGCGCAGATCGGCCGCATGCCGCCCACGGTCGAGCTTCATGCCCAGCACGCGCTCCGCCGCGAAACGCGCGCCGAGCCCGCCGACCGCGGCGCCGACGCGGGCATAGCGGCTCAGCCGACCTCCAAGCGTGTTGTCCTCTCGCGTCGCCATCGCCGCCTCACCGCAGGGTTTCGAGTTCGTCGATGAAGCCTGCGATCACCGACAGGCCGCCGTCCCAGAAACGCGGGTCGGCCGCGTCGAGGCCGAAAGGCGCAAGCAATTCGCGATGGCGCCTGGTGCCACCGGCACGCAGCAGGTCGAGATAGCGCGCGGCGAACCCGTCGGGCGTCGCGCGGTATGCCGCGTAGAGCGCGTTCACGAGGCAATCGCCGAAGGCATAGGCGTAGACATAGAAGGGCGAGTGGACGAAATGCGGGATGTAGGACCAGTAGCTCCTGTAACCGTCGTCGAAGCGGAAAGCCGGTCCCAGGCTCTCGCGCTGCACGTCCAGCCAGATCTCGCCGAGGCGGTCCGGCGTCAGTTCGCCGCCGCGCCGCTCGTCATGGACACGGCGCTCGAACTCGACGAAGGCGATCTGGCGCACGACCGTGTTGAGCATGTCCTCGACCTTCCCGGCCAGCATCGCCTTGCGGCGCGCCGGATCGCGCTCGCCGTCGAGCAGCCGGCGGAAGGTCAGCATCTCGCCGAAGACCGAGGCGGTCTCGGCCAGGGTCAGCGGCGTGTCGGCCTGAAGATGTCCCTGCCCGGCCGCCAGCACCTGATGGACGCCATGGCCGAGTTCGTGGGCGAGCGTCATCACGTCGCGCGTCCGCCCCTGATAGTTGAGCAGCAGATAGGGATGCGCGCCAGGAACGGTCGGATGCGCGAAGGCGCCGGGCGACTTGCCCGGGCGCACGGCCGCGTCGATCCAGGGCCGGTCGAAGAAGCGGCCACCGATCGCGGCGAGCTCAGGAGAGAAGCGTCCATAGGCGTCGAGGACGATGTCGCGCGCCTCCGGCCAGGCGATGTTGCGTTCCGCGACGCGCGGCAGCGGCGCGTTGCGGTCCCAGTGCTCCAGCTGCGCGACGCCGAACCAGCGCGCCTTGAGGGCATAGTAGCGATGCGACAGCCGTGGAAACGATTTCCGTACCGCGCCGATCAGCGCCTCGACGACCTCGTCCTCGACGCGATTGGACAGATTGCGGGCGGAGATCGGCAGCGCGTAGCGACGCCACTTGTCCTCGATCTCCTTGTCCTTCGCGAGGGTGTTGGTGATCAACGCGAAGGTCTTGATGTTGGCGCCAAGCACCGTCGAGATGCTCTGCGCCGCGTCGCGACGCAACCCGCCATCGCCATCCGAGAGCAGGTGCAGCGCCTCGGCGCTCGTCAGGGCGCGGCCGCGGACCGGAAAGCGCAGACCGGCCATGGTCTCGTCGAAGAGCCGGGTCCAGGCGGCGCGCCCGGTGACATGCTTCTCGTGCAGCAGCTTTTCCACGATGTCGTCGAGCTGATGCGGCCGGAAGACCCGCAGTTCGCGCAGCCACGCGGCGTAGCGCGCCGTCTCCGGTGCCGTCAGCTTGGCCGCGATGTCGCCGTCGGAAAGCCGGTTGATCTCCAACGTGAAGAACAGCGTGTGGGTCGCGATCGCGTTTACGCGCTCCTGGATTGTCTGGCAGAAGCGCCCGATCTCGGGATCAGACTGATCGCCGGCATAGGTCAGGTCGGCATAGCTCGTCAGACGCGCGAGCCGTTCGTCCAGCCGCTCGTAGGCCGCGATCGCCGCCCCGAACGCCGCCGGGGAGAGTTGCGCGAGCTTGCCCGCGTGGCGCGCGGCGAAGGCCACCGCCTCGCGCTCCGCGTCCGCGAGATCCGCCGCGAGCGCCGCGCTGTCCCGACCGGGATAAAGGTCGCCGAGATCCCAGGCCGGCAGGCCTCCGGCTCCGCCCGACGGCGACGGGGCATCCTCGGGGGCACGCGGCATCGACGTCATCTCTTTGTCTCCCTGATCGCCGTTCGGATATAAGGCGGGGGTTCGTGCCCGCCAAGCGCAGGCGGTGGCGAACGGGAGGCGAAGAAAAAGAATGATCGACTACGACAAGCTGAAAAGCCTGCCGGAGATGTTTCATGCGCGGGTCGCGCATGGCGGAGACCGACCGTTCCTCTGGGCAAAGCGGGATGGCGCCTGGCGCGCCCTGTCCTGGGCCGAGACCGGCGCACGCGTCGTCGATCTCGCGCGCGGCCTGATCGCCCTCGGGATCGGGCGCGGCGACCGTGTCGCCCTGATCGCCGAGAACCGTCCTGAATGGGTGATCGCCGATTACGCGATCATGAGCATCGGCGCGATCACGGTTCCCGCCTACACGACCAACACGGTCGAGGAGAACCGCCATATTTTCGCCAATGCCGGCGTCAGCGGCGCGATCGCCTCGGGCAGCGCGCTGGCGACGACCGCGGTCGCCGCGGCGCAGCGAAGCCCCGGCTGCAGATTCGTCATCGCCATCGAGCCGCCCGCGCTCGCCCAGCATGCCGGACCGGAGGTCCTCTCCTGGGACGCGGCGCTCGCGCGCGGCGCGGCGAGACAAGACGACATCGCGGCGATCGTCGGCACGATCGCGCGCGACGACATCGCCTGCATCATCCATACCTCGGGGACCGGCGGCCTGCCCAAGGGCGTCGCGCTCCATCACGGGGCGATGCTGCGCAACTGCGACGGAGCCGTGGACCTGCTCCGAGCCATCGATCTCACGGAGGATGCGGAGATCTATCTGTCCTTCCTCCCGATGTCGCATTCCTACGAGCACACGGCCGGTGGCGTGCTGATGCCGTCGATCGGGGCACAGATCTATTTCGCGGAAGGCATCGACAAACTGACCTCGAACCTCCAAGAGGTCCGGCCGACGATCATGACCGCGGTGCCGCGCCTCTACGAGACGATGCATGCGCGCATCTCGGCGCAGATGACCCGCGAGGGCGGCCTCAAGGCCGCGCTCTTCGCACGCGCCGTCGAGATCGGTGCGAAGCGCTACCGCGATCCGCGCAGCCTGTCGCTGCTCGACCGCCTCCTCGATCCGGTTCTCGACCGGCTGGTCAGGGCCAAGGTCCGGCAGCGTTTCGGGGGTCGGCTGAAAGCCCTCGTCTCCGGCGGGGCGCCGCTGAATTTCGAGATCGGGCTCTATTTCACGGCGCTCGGCCTGCTGCTCTGCCAGGGCTACGGCCAGACAGAGGCCGGGCCGGTGATCAGCGCCAATCCGCCGGGCCGCGTGAAGCTCGAGACCGTCGGCCCGCCCTTCCGCGACGTCGAACTCCGGATCGCCGCGGATGGCGAGATCCTCGTGCGCGGGGAACTGGTGATGAAGGGCTACTGGAACGATCCGGAGGCGACCGCCGCCGCGATCCGCGACGGTTGGCTGCATACCGGCGACATCGGCGAAATCGACGCCGACGGCTACCTCAAGATCACCGATCGCAAGAAGGATTTCATCAAGACCTCCGGCGGCGACATGATCGCGCCGGCGCGGATCGAAGGGATGCTGGCACTGCAACCGGAGATCGGCCAGGCGATGGTCCATGGCGACCGCCGCCCCTATCTCGTCGCGCTGATCGTGCCGCGCGAAGACCTGTCGCGCGCGACGCCCGATCCGGCGACGCTGCGCGCGGCGATCGACGCCGCCGTGGAGCGCGTCAACCGGCAATTGCCGCTGATCGAACGGGTGCGGAAATTCGCCGTCCTCGACGAGGGGTTCGGCGTCGCCAATGGTTTGATGACGCCGACCATGAAGATCAAGCGCCACGCCATCCGCGCGACACATGGCGGGACGCTCGACTCACTCTACGGGTGACGATGGCGCGAGGGCCGTCTTGACGCGCGCCCCCGCCGGATGTCACCGTCCCGGTGTGATCGACCGTTTCACCATCGCGAATTTCCATCGCGACACCGCGCGCGCCGCCTGGCGCCGCTGGTGGTGGTGACCCCGTCACCCATCGATCCCTTTCCTTTTCCCATTTCCTGATCGCACGCGTTTCCCGTCCAGCCTGACGGCTGGCCGGAGCGCGCGTTTCCGGCGACGCCGCACGCGTCCGCCGCTACCGGAGTTCGCCCGATGCAGACCAGCTTCACCACCCGGGACGGCCTGACCGTCACCGCGATCCGCCGCCCGCTCGACGCCGCGACCGCGCTCGACGGCCTCGCGGAACGCCTCGATGGGGCGCGTGGCGGGTTGTTCTCCTCGGGCGTCGATTATCCCGGGCGCTATTCGCGCTGGGCCTTCGGCTTCGTCGAGCCGCCGGTCGAGATCGTCGGCCATGACAGGAGCCTCACGCTGCGCGCCCTCAATGGCCGCGGCGAGGCGCTCGTTGCGCTGCTGGCACCGACCCTTGCCGACGCGCCGGACACGACGCTGCTGACCCGCGACCCGCGCGTCGCGCGCTTCGCCATCGGCGCGGCGGCGCGGCCCTTCGCGGAGGAAGAGCGCAGCCGGCAGCCCTCGCTGATGTCGCCGCTGCGCCATCTCGTGCAAGGCTTTGCCGGGATGCAGGACCGCTTCCTCGGGCTCTATGGCGCCTTCGGCTACGATCTGCTGTTCCGCTTCGAGCCGATGGCTCTGCGCCACGACCGCGGCGCCGACGCCAAGGACATTCACCTCTTCCTTCCGGATTCGCTGATCGTGGTCGACCGGCGCAAGGAGGAGGCCTTCGCGATCGACTACGAATTCACGCGCGGCGAGATCACGACCTTCGGCCGCCGGCGTGAGGCCTTTTCGCCGCTGGCGGGGGCCGCAAAGCGCCCACCCGCAGCACCGGCGATCGACAGCGACCTCGGCGACACGGACTATGCCGCGATGGTCGACCGCGCGCGCGAGCGCATCCGGGTCGGCGACATCTTCGAGGTCGTGCTGAGCCGCACGTTCCGCGCCCGCTACGACGGCGCGCCTTCGCAGCTCTACGAGCGCATGACCCGCATCAATCCGAGCCCTTACGAGTTCCTGATCCAGCTCGGCGACGAGCAGCTCGTCGGCACCAGCCCGGAGATGTTCGTGCGCGTCGAGGATCGCCGCGTGGAGTCGTGCCCGATCTCGGGCACGGCGCGGCGTGGCGCCGATGCGATGGAGGACGCCGAAAGGCTCAAGGCGCTGATCAATTCGGAGAAGGACGAAGTCGAGCTGACGATGTGCACCGATGTCGACCGCAACGACAAGGCGCGCGTCTGCGAGCCCGGATCGGTGCGGCTGCTGGCGCGGCGGCAGATCGAGACCTATGCCGGCCTCTTCCACACCGTCGACCATGTCGAGGGCAGGCTGCGCGACGGCTTCGACGGCATCGACGCGTTCTTGTCCCACATGTGGGCGGTGACGCTGACCGGCGCGCCGAAGCGCATGGCGGCGTCGATCGTCGAGGCCGAGGAGACGAGCGCGCGCGGCTGGTATGGCGGCGCGGTGGGCGCTCTGCTGTTCAATGGCGACGTCAACACCGGCATCACCATCCGCACCATCAATCTGCGCGACGGCGCGGCGCGCTATCGCGTCGGTGCGACCATCGTGTGGGATTCGACCGGGCCGGAGGAAGAGCGCGAGACACGACTGAAATCGACCACGCTCTTCCGCGCCCTCGCCCCGGATGCGCCGCGGGCGACAGCGGCCACGGCCGCGGTCCGGCCCGGCACCGGACGCCGCGTCGTACTGATCGACAACGAGGATTCCTTCGTCCACACGCTTGCCGATTATGTCCGCCAGACCGGTGCCGAGGTCCGGACCTTCCGCCATGGCCTCTCACCCGCCGCGATCGCCGCGCTCGACCCGGATCTGGTCCTGCATTCGCCCGGCCCGGCGCGCCCGGCCGATTTCGGGGTCCCCGATCTCGTCCGCGGCCTCGCCGCACTGGGCCTGCCGCAATTCGGGGTCTGCCTCGGGCTCCAGGGCATGGTCGAGGCCTTCGGCGGCGATCTCGACGTCCTGGCGCAGCCGCGCCATGGCAAGACATGGACGATCGCCCATGACGGCCAGGGGCTTTTCGCGGGGCTGCCGCTGCCGCTCACGGTAGGCGCCTATCACTCGCTGACGGCGCGGATGTCGTCCTTCCCGCATGGCGAACTGGTCGTCACCGCGATGAACGAGACCGGCCTGGTGATGGCGATCCGCCATCGCCAGCTTCCGATCGCCGCGGTCCAGTTCCACCCCGAATCGATCCTGAGTTCGGCGGGCGGCACCGGGCTGGCGCTGATCGCCAACGCGGTACGGGGCCTTTCGCGCGTGCGGTAGCTGGGGCGCGCGCGTCGGCGGTGTGGGCGTCGGGAGAGCCTCGGATCGAAACGTCCGGAACCATGAAGTGTGTCCAGTCGATCGGTGAGCGCGAGGCTGGGCGCGCCATGCGAGACGAAGAGGCCGAGACGCCGGGACATCAGCGTACCGCGCCGAGCGCGCGATCGGCGGACCACCGGCCGGCACCGCTGAAGACGAGCGCCAGCGAGGCCGCGAACAAGGCCAGGGCGTATTCGTAGCCGCCATTCGCGGCGAAGAAGCCCTTGCTCCAATGCACGGCGAAGACGGCGATGAGCATCGCCCCTGCCAGCGCCGCGGCGGCCGGACGCACCAGCAATCCAACGACCAGCGCGAGACCGCCGAGGAACTCGACCAGGCCGGCCAGGAGCGCCATCGGATAGCCGGGGGTGAGCCCCACGGAGGCGAAGAACTGGCCAGTGCCGTCGAGGCCATAGCCGCCGAACCAGCCGAACAGCTTCTGCGCGCCATGCGCGGCGAAGATGATGCCGACGGGAATGCGCAGGACGAGCGCACCGGCGCCGTCGTCGGTGGCGAGGATGCGCTGGATCGGGAAATTGTTCATGTCCGCTCTCCGGAAATATTGCAGGTCATCGGGGGCGCCATGGCGGATCGCCGCGGCACCGCAGAGATCGGTCATCGCGGGATCGGAATAAACGCCTCATGGATGGACATACTATCCCGTTTTTCGGGATAATCGTGACATGGACAGATTCCAGCAGATGCGGGCCTTCGTGGCCGTGGTGGACATGGGCAGCTTCGTGCGCGGCGCCGAGGTGCTCGGACTGTCCAAGACGGCGGTCTCGCGGCTTGTCGCCGAACTGGAGACCCGGCTCGGCACGCGGCTGCTGCAGCGCACGACGCGAAAGCTGTCGCTGACCCCCGATGGCGAGGTCTTCCACGAGCGCTGTCGTCAGTTGCTGGACGGCGTCGCCGAGGCCGAGGCGGAACTCACCGACCACGCGGGCGAGGCGGTGGGACCGCTCAAGATCAATGTGCCGGTGACGTTCGGCCAGCTCCACCTTGCGCCGCTCTGGCCGGCCTTCATCGCGAAGCATCCGAAGGTGCTGCTCGACGTGACGCTGTCCGACCGGGTCGTGGACCTCGTCGAGGAGGGATATGACCTCGCGGTGCGCATTGCGCAGCTCAAGACCTCGTCCCTCGTCAGCCGGCAACTCGCCACGACCCGCCTCGTCCTCTGCGCCTCGCCGCGCTACCTGCGCGCTAGAGGGATGCCCCGGCATCCTTCGGATCTCGCGAACCACGCCGTGATCTCCTACACGCTGACCGCGATGAGCGAGCACTGGGATTTCGACGGCCCGGAGGGCCCGGTCAGCGTCAAGGTGACCTCGCGCATGCGCACCAACAACGGCGACACGTGCTGCGTCGCCGCCCTGCGGCATCTGGGCATCGTCCTGCAGCCGACATTCCTCGTCGGCCCGCATCTCGAATCGGGTGCGCTGGTCGAGGTGCTGCCGCGGTACCGCGCGATCGAACTCGGCGTCCACGCGGTCTATCCCAGCCGCAAGCACCTCAAGCCCAAGATGCGCGTGCTCATCGATTTCCTGGTCCGTGCCTTCCGCACACCGCCCTGGCCCGCCTGAACGCCGCCGCCGCGCCGTAGCTTCGGCGCGCCGCTCGGCCCGCGGTCCCATGGAAGAGCCGACGAAGGGCGGCAGGAGCGGAAGGGAACCGCGTGGAGAGGCCCCGATTGTCGCGCCGGGATCCGCAAGCTAGCTTGTGGCCATGACGGCGGACGGACACGCACTCGACCTCTCGGTCACGCTCGACGACAAATACGCGCGCGATCGCGGGCGCATCTTCGTGACGGCGACCCAGGCCCTCGTGCGCCTGCCCATGATGCAGCGCCAGCGCGACCTCGCGGCGGGGCTCAACACCGCCGGGTTCGTCACCGGGTATCGCGGCTCGCCGCTCGGCGGCGTCGACCAGGCGATGTGGCGGGCGAAGCGCTTCCTCGACGAGCACCACATCCGCTTCCAGCCGGGCGTGAACGAGGACCTCGCCGCGACGGCCGTCTGGGGTACCCAGCAACTCAACCTGTTCCCGGGTGCCCGCTACGACGGCGTCTTCGCGATGTGGTACGGCAAGGGCCCGGGCGTCGATCGCTCCGGCGACGTCTTCCGCCACGGCAATCTCGCGGGCAGCGCGCCGAAGGGCGGCGTGCTGCTGCTCGCGGGCGACGACCATGCCGCCAAATCTTCGACCGTCCCGCATCAGAGCGAGCATGTCTTCATGGGGACGATGATCCCCGTACTGAGCCCCGCGGGCGTGCAGGAATTCCTCGATCTCGGCCTGCATGGCTGGGCGATGAGCCGCTTTTCCGGCTGCTGGGTCGGGTTCAAATGCGTCGGCGAGACGACGGAATCCGCGGCGGCGGTCGACGTCGCGCCGGATCGCGTGCGCATCGACCTGCCCACCGATTTCGAGATGCCCGCGGGCGGGCTGTCGATCCGCTGGCCCGATCCCTGGACCGACCAGGAATTCCGGCTGCATCGCCACAAGATCGCGGCGGCGCTCGCCTATGCGCGTACCAACCGGCTCGACCGCATCGCCATCGACCCGCCGGGCGCGCGGCTCGGGATCGCCACGGTCGGCAAATCCTATCTCGACGTGCGTCAGGCGCTCGAGATGCTCGGCATCGACGAGGCCGCGGCCGCGCGCATCGGCTTGCGCGTCTACAAGGTCGCGATGCCCTGGCCCCTGGAGCCGGAGGGCGCGCGGCGCTTCGCCGAGGGCCTCGAGGAGGTGCTGGTCGTCGAGGAAAAGCGCGCGATCATCGAAACGCAACTCAAGGACCAGCTCTTCAACTGGCCGGCCGCGGGACGACCGCGCATCGTCGGCAAGTCGGACGAACAGGGACGGCCGCTGCTGTCCGGCGCCGACGAGCTCTCGCCGGCGGAGATCGCGGTCGCGATCGCCACCCGCGTCGCGCGTTTCCACGACGATGCGGAGATCGCGGCGCGCGCGCGCCGGCTCGAGGGCATCACCGAGCGCGCCGTGCCCACGGGCGCCGCGGCGCAGTTCCGTCGCACGCCGTTCTTCTGCTCCGGTTGCCCGCACAACACGTCGACGCGCATCCCTGAAGGCAGCCGCGCCGCCGCCGGCATCGGCTGCCACTTCATGACGGTCTGGATGGATCGCGGCGCCGAGACCTTCACCCATATGGGCGGCGAGGGCTGCACCTGGATCGGTCAGGCGCCGTTCACGGATACGCCGCACATCTTCGCCAATATCGGCGACGGCACCTATTTCCATTCCGGCCTTCTCGCGATCCGCGCCGCGGTCTCGGCGAAGGTGTCGATGACCTACAAGATCCTGTTCAACGACGCTGTCGCGATGACCGGCGGCCAGCCGGTCGACGGTCCGCTCTCGGTGCCGATCATCGCGCGCCAGGTCCTGGCGGAGGGCGTGCGCAAGGTCGTCGTGACCACCGACGATCCGGAGAAATATCCCGCCGATGCGGATTTTCCGCCGGGCGTCGAGATCCGCCACCGCGACGAACTGGACAGCGTGCAGCGCGCGCTGCGCGAGCATCCCGGCGTCACGGTGCTGATCCACGACCAGACATGCGCGGCGGAGAAGCGCCGCCGGCGCAAGCGCGGCACGTTCCCGGACCCGGACAAGCGCGTGTTCATCAACGCGCGGGTCTGCGAGGGGTGCGGCGATTGCGGCGTCGCCTCCAACTGTCTGTCGCTGACGCCGCTGGAAACCGAGTTCGGCCGCAAGCGCGCGATCGACCAATCCTCGTGCAACAAGGACTTCTCCTGCGTGAAGGGGTTCTGCCCCTCCTTCGTCACCGTGCACGGCGCGAAGATCAGGCGCAGCAAGGTGGGCACGCAGGCCGATGCGTCGCTGGCCTCGCTCCCGGAGCCCGCATCGCTGCCCGGTCTGGACCGGCCCTGGAACATCCTGGTGACCGGGATCGGCGGCACCGGCGTGGTCACCATCGGCGCGCTGCTCGGCATGGCCGCGCATCTCGAGGGCAAGGGCGTCACCGTGCTCGACCAGACCGGTCTCGCCCAGAAGGGTGGCGCGGTGCTCAGCCATGTGCGCATCGCCGCGACGCCCTCGGCCATCCATGCCGCGCGCATTCCGCAGGGCGAAGGAGACCTCGTGCTCGGCTGCGATCTCGCGGTCGCCGCCGGCGCGGATGCGATGGCGCGGATGCGGGCCGGTCGTACCCGCGCCTTCGTCAATGTCCATGGCGCACCGATCGGCGCCTTCACCCGCGACCCGGATCTCGTCTTCCCGCTCGGGGAACTCGAGGAGTCGATCGCGCGAGCGATCGGACGCGACGCCCTCGACGCCCTCCCCGCGCAGCGCCACGCGACCGCGTTGATGGGCGATTCGATCGCGACCAACCCCTTCATGCTCGGCTATGCGTGGCAAAAGGGCGCTATCCCGGTCTCGCGCGCCGCGATCGAGCGCGCGATCGAGCTGAACGGCGTGGCGATCGCCGCCAGCAAGCGCGCCTTCGCCTTCGGTCGCCTCGCCGCGCATGACCGTGCGGCGCTGCTGCGTCTGGTCACGCCGACCGTTCCGGCCGGCAACGATGCGCCGCCCGCGAGCCTCGCCGAACTGGTCGCGCGCCGGCGCGCCGACCTCGCCGACTACCAGGACGAGGCCTACGCTGCTCGCTACGCCGCGCTGGTCCGCAAGGCCGAAGAGGCCGAGAGCGCGTCCCTGCCCGGCCAGACCGCGCTCACCGACGCCGTCGCGCGCTATGCCTACAAGCTGATGGCCTACAAGGACGAGTACGAGGTCGCGCGGCTGTACAGCGATCCCGCCTTCCGCCGGTCTCTCTCCGCCCAGTTCGAGGATTGGCGCGCGCTTGAATTCCATCTCGCTCCGCCGCTGCTGGGCGAGCGCGATCCAGTCACGGGCAAGCCGCGCAAGCGCGGTTTCGGCGCGTGGATGCTGCCTGTGTTCGGGCTGCTGGCGAAGCTGCGCCGCCTGCGCGGCACACGCCTCGACATCTTCGGCCAGACGGCCGAGCGGCGCACCGAGCGGCGCCTGATCGCCGATTACGAGGCGCTGCTGGACGAGATCTGCGCCGGCCTGAACCCGGCCAACCACGCCCTCGCAGTCGAGCTTGCGCGCATCCCGGAGCGCATCCGCGGCTATGGCCACGTCAAGGACGAGCACCTGGCCAAGGCCAAGGCCCAGGAAGACGACCTGCTGCGCCGCTTCCGCGCCGCATCACCAGCCGCCCCGCTCGCGACAGCCGCCGAATGAGGCGTGCCGGCTCGCCGCGTCAGTGCAGCGAGGGTTTTTTCAGGAAATCGTTGCGATCGCCCGAGCGGATCATGGCGACGAGATCCGCATCCCGGCGTCGGATCGTCAGGGCGATCTCGGTGCCGGCAGTGCCCAGGCTCCAGACGCGGCGGAAGAACTGCGCGAGGCTGGCGACCGGCTCGCCGGCGACATCGATGAGCTTGTCGCCTTCGCGCAGGCCGGCGGAGTCGGCCGGGCCGCCTTTCGCCATGCCACCGACGACGAGACCGCCTTCGGACTCGCCGACATAAAGCCCGAGCCAGGGGCGCGGTGCGGCGCTGCTGCGGCCCCGCGCGAGGAGGTCGTCGAGGATCGGAGCGAGCAGATCGATCGGGATCCCTAGATTGCCCTGGACGCGCTTGCGCCCGACGCGCTCCTCGATCAGCAGCGACCCGACGGCAAGAAGACGCCCCGCGGTGTCGAGCATCGCGGTGCCGCCCCATTGGGGATGGGCGGGCGCCGTGAACAGGGCCTCGTCCAGGACATATTCCCAGTAGCCCGCGAATTCGCGCTTCGCGAGAAGCTTGGCCTGCAGGCTATGCGCGAGACCGCCATGACCGACCACCACGACGGGATCCCCGGGCGCGATCCCCGCGACGCTGCCGAACGGGAGCGGCGGCAGGTTGAGCCTGCCGAGTGCCTGCACGAGACCGAACCCCGTGGCCTGATCGTAGCCCAGGACATGCCCGGGCAGGACCCGGCCGTCATTGGTCGTCAGCCAGATCGAACTGG
>CAIOSQ010000297.1 GCA_903860935.1 uncultured Rhodospirillales bacterium
CACGGCGCCGTCGCCCGCAGCCACCGTCGCCTCCAGCGCATGACGCTGCATGGTCGTCACCGCCGGCTCGGCCGGCCGCGGCAGGGCATGCGCGACGACATCGAGCACCGGCAGGCGCGACAGGATCAGGTTGCCGAAGCGGCGACGCGCCGACACGCCGGGGCGGTCGATGGCGGGGACGAAGACCGGCTCGTAGCCCGGGAAAAGCGCGGCCAGCGCCGTCACCTGATCGGCCTCGGCCGCCGGCGCGAGTTCGCCGAAACCGACCGACACCTCCTGCAGGCAGAGCACGTCCGCGTCGCCCAGCGCGCGGCAGGTCGCGGCGATGCGCGCGAGATCGACATGGCCATCGACGCCGAGGCCGTACTGGATGTTCCAGGACAGGATGGCGATGCGGTCGGTCATGTCGTCTTCGGTCCGTCTTGGGGCGGCGGGGCGGATGCGGTGGCGGTCGCGGCGGGCAGCGCGGCGACACGCGCACGCGCCGTCCAGGAGATCCGGTCGAAGGCGCCGCACTGGCCGCAGATCGCCTGCCAGCGGGCATGCGCCGTGCCGCAGGCACCGCAGATCCAGCCGGCGTCCTCCGGGGCCTGCGCGGCACGCTCCAGCCAGCCGCGCGCGGCGGCCTGGTCGCCCTTCTCCGCCTCCTCGATCTCGGCCATGCGCCGCGCGATACCCGCGGTCGCGGCGCCGCCGCCGGCGGCGATCGCGGCCGCGAGATGCCGCCGCGCCTCGCCCCAGAGCCGCGCGGCCTGTGCCGCGCGCGCGAGGACGAGATGGCTTTCCGGATGCGCGGGCGCGAGGGCGGCGAGGCGCTCGGCGGCCTTGACCCGGGACAGGGCGTCGCCGCAGCCGCGGGCGCGGGCGTGGAGATCCGCGAGTTCGGGCTGGGGGCCGCGTGCCCAGGCCTGCTCGACGATGCGCAGCGCGGCGCGCGCGCGCCCGTCGGCGAGGTAGCGCTCGGCCAGGAACGGTGCGACCGCGGCATGGTCGGGATCGGATTTCCAGGCGAGCTCGGCCTGCGCGAGCGCCTCCTCCGGCCGGTTTTCCAGCACCGCGCGGCGCGCACGCTCGAGCGCGATCGCCGCGGCGTGGCGGCTTGCCTGGGCCGGCGGCAGCGCGGCGTGTTTCGTCGCCTGCCGCAGCGTCTCCTGCGCCGCCGGCCAGTCGCCGATGCGCGTCTCGAGGTCGAGCAGCGTGGTCTGGACCCAGGCGGTGCGCGGCCGCAGATCGCGCGCGCGCCGGGCCAGCATCAACGCCTCGATCGTGTCGCCGGATTTGAGCGCCTGGGTGATCAGCCCGCGCAGACCGAGGAACGCGGTCTCCGGATTGTCCAGCATGCGCCGGAAATGGCGCTTTGCCTCGTCCTCGTCGCCGAGCAGCTGCGCCGTCTGCGCCGCCAGCAGCATGGTCAGCGGCGGCTCGTCGAGCAGCACGTCCGCACGCCGGGCATGGCGACGGGCCTCGCGCGGATCGCCGGCGGCGACCGCGACCAGGCCGCTGGTCAGCGCGGCATAGCCCTGGCGGCGACGGCGGTCGCGCCGCCAGCGCAGGAAGCGGCGCGGTCCGGAGACCAGGCTCTGCCAGAGCCGCGCCAGCGCGATGGCGACGAGGGCGAGCAGCGCCGCACCGAAGACCAGGACGCCGAACGAGGTGTCGATCCGCCAGCCCTGCCAGACGACGGACACCTCGCCGGGGCGGTCGGCGAACCAGGCGACGGCCAGCATGAGCGCCGCGGCGACGACGAGGAAGCCGAGGATGCGGCGGATCGTCCTCATGGTGTCGCTCCACCGGCGCGCAGCAGTTGAGCGAGCGCGGCATCGCGCGCCTCCAGCGCCCGTGCGCGGCCGGTCCAGGGCGCCAGCGCCGCAGCCGCGGC
>CAIOSQ010000298.1 GCA_903860935.1 uncultured Rhodospirillales bacterium
CAGCGGGCCGAACCGCTTGATCACGCCCTCGATGGCGACATGGTCTGTCATGAACCGGGAACCGCTCAGCGACGCGCGAGACGCAGATAGCGGTCCATGAACTCCTTATGCTTCGCGACACCCCACTCGGGCGGATAGGTGTTGACCGGCAGGCTCTTGGCGTCGATCGCCTTCTCCGGACCCGGAACGTCGGTGCGGATCGGACGGCGACCGGAGGCCTTGACGATCACGCCCTGCCCCTCGGCCGAGACGATGTAGTCGATCAGGGCCTTGCCCGCCGCAGGGTTCGGCGCCTTGGCGACCAGCGCCATGGCGTCCGACTGCACCGAGACGCCTTCCTTCGGGTAGACGATCTTCAGCGGCGCACCACCGTCGATGAAACGCTGCGCATTGTCCTCGAGCGTCAGCGCCATGGCGTACTCGCCCTGCGCCGCGCCGCGGATCACCGCGGTCGAGCTGCCGGTGATGACGAAATTGTCCATCATCTTGCCGAACAGCGGCCAGCCGGCGGCCTCGCCCTCGTTATGGATGATCTGCAGCATCTGCGTCAGCGCGGAGCCGGACTTGTCGGCACCGGCGAAAGCGATCTTGCCCTTCCACTTCGGATCGGCGAGGTCCTTCCACTGCGTCGGGATCTCCGCCTCCGGAACGAGCTTGGTGTTGACCGCGAGCACCGCCGGCAGCGTCACCGTGAAGGGAAGCCAGTTGCGGCTGTAGCGCAGACCTGGGATGAGCTTGTCGCTGCCCGGCGGGTCGTAGGACTCGAAGAGCGTGGGGTTGGCGTCGATGCCGTCGGCGCCGACCGAGATCAGCGCGTCGGCCAGCGGCCGCGTGGCCTCGGCCTGGAGGCGCTTCATCAACTCGCCCGATCCCGCCGAAACGACCTGGACCTCCACCCCGGACTTCGCCTTGTAGGCCGGGACGAGGGCGTTGAGGATATCCGTCGGCATCGCCGAGTACATGGTCACCGACCGCGCCTGCGCGCGCGCCAGGGCCGGGGCGGCCATGGCCGCTGCGAAGCCGAGGATGGTCCTGCGGCCGATCTCGTATCTGCTCATCCGATCTCTCCTGTTTGATTGCGATTTTGTTACGACCTGCTTTGCGGCGCAAGGATGCGCACGCGGCGTTCACCCGCCATAGCCCTCGACGAGCACCGCCTGGGACTCCGTGCTGTCGCCGCGCAGCTTCAGCAAGGGCGCGTAATCCGCGCTGTGATAGAAGGCGCGCGCGGCCTCGAGGCTCGGGAATTCGAGCACGACGACACGGTTGAACCCGTCTGCGTTCTCGAGACGCTCGAGCGTGCCGCCGCGCACGAGATAGCGTCCGCCATGACGCGCGATCACCGAGGGCACGGCGGCACGGTAGCGCTCGAAGGCCTCGGGATCGGTCACCTTGATGTTCGCGATCAGATAGCCACGCATCCCCTTGCCTCCATTTTGGACTGTGCCGACGACCCGGCCATGCCCACCGGCTTGCTAGCACTTCCCCGCACTTATACTATTGGATTCTTACCGGTGCGCGACGTCTCGATCGCTTCGCGACGCGCCCGATGATCGCCAAGGGGGAGGCAAGGATGTCGCTCAAGGGTCTATCCGCCGTCGTCACCGGCTCCACCAGCGGCATCGGCCTCGGCGTCGCCGAACGCCTCGCCGCCGCCGGCGCCGATGTCATGCTCAACGGATCGCGCGCGCCCGAACAGGCCGAGGCGATGCGCGCCGCGATGGCGACGAAATACGGCACGCGGATCGCCTACACGGCCGCCGACATGACCAAGGAGGCGGATCGCAACCGCCTGATCGAATCGACGGTCGCGGCCTTCGGCGGCGTCGACATCCTGGTCAACAACGCCGGCATCCAGTTCGTCTCGAAGGTCGAGGATTTCCCGCTCGACAAATGGGACGAGGTGATCTCGGTAAATCTCAGCTCGATCTTCCACCTGATCAAGCTCGTGATCCCAGGCATGAAGGCCCGCAAGCGCGGCCGCGTCATCAACATCGCCTCGGTGCATGGCCTGATCGGCTCGACCAAGAAGGCCGCCTACACAGCCGCCAAGCACGGCCTCGTCGGCCTCACCAAGGTCGTCGGGCTCGAGTACTGCACCCACGGCATTACCTGCAACGCGATCTGCCCCGGCTGGGTGCGCACGCCCCTCGTCGAGCGCCAGATCGAGGCGATCGCAAAGGAAAAGGGCATCTCGATCGACGAGGCGGTGATCGACCTGCTCTCCGAGAAGCAGCCCTCGCTGCAATTCGCGACCCCCGCGCAGCTCGGCGGGCTCGCGGTATTCCTCGCCGGCGACGACGCCGCCCAGATCAACGGCACCTCGATCGCCATGGATGGCGGCTGGACCGCCCGGTGAGCCGCCGCGGGAAAGCCAAGCCAGCCGCCGACGCGTCCGCGAAGGACGCGCCGGCGCCACGCAAGCGTCTCAACATCGCGCTGCAGGGTGGCGGCGCCCATGGCGCCTATGCCTGGGGCGTCATCGACCGGCTGCTCGAGGAGGACATCGAGATCACCGGCCTGTGCGGGACATCCGCCGGCGCGATGAACGCGACCGTCACCGCCTATGGTCTCGCCAAGGGCGGACGGCAGGGCGCGCGCGATGCGCTCGCCAATTTCTGGAAGAAGATCTCCGACGCGTCGCGGATGGGGCCGCTGCAGCCCTCGCCGTTTGACCGCATTCTGGGCACCGGCAATCTCGACTTCTCGCCGGGCTGGATGTTCTTCGACGCGCTCAGCCGCATCGCCTCGCCGTACCAGCTCAACCCGGCGAACTTCAATCCGCTGCGCGACGTGCTGCTCGACTGCGTGGATTTCGACCTGCTTCACCGCGAGACCGTGGTGAAGCTGTTCATCTGCGCGTCGAACGTCATGACCGGCCGCCATCGCGTGTTCCGCGAGACGGAGGTTTCGGTCGACGCGGTGCTCGCCTCGGCGTGCCTGCCATTCATGTTCCAGGCGGTGCAGGTCGATGGCGAGCACTACTGGGATGGCGGCTACATGGGCAACCCGCCCCTCTACCCGCTTTTCTACCATACCGACACGCCGGACGTTCTGATCGTACAGATCAACCCGATCAACATCCGCGAATTGCCGACCACGGCGCAGGCGATCCTCGACCGGATCAACACGCTCAGCTTCAACTCGAGCCTGATGCGCGAGATGCGCGCGATCAACTTCGTGACCAAGCTGATCGACAGGGGCATCGACGACGGCGGGCGGCTCAAGCGCGTCAACATCCACACGATCGACGCCGAAGATCATCTCGGCAAGCTCAGCATCTCGTCGAAGCTCAACGCCGACTGGGCGTTCCTGAGCGACCTTCATGCGGTGGGGCGCGAGAAGGCGTCCGAGTTCATCCGCGACCACTACGACAAGATCGGCGTGTGCTCGTCGACCGACATCGAGACGAAATTCCTCTGACCCGCGGAGACGCCCCATGAATCGCGACGAGATCCTGAAGCTCCCGTCGATGCCGGCCTGCAGCCCGAGCTATCCGCATGGCCCGTATCGCTTCGTGAATCGCGAATACTTCATCATCGTCTACGAATCCGACGCCGCGGCGGTCCGCGCCGCCGTTCCCGAGCCGCTCGAGCCGGTTCCCGAGAGCCTCGTCTACTACGAATGGATCCGCATGCCCGACAGCTCGGGCTTCGGCGACTACACGGAATCGGGCGTCGTCATTCCCTGCACCTACAAGGGCGAGCCGTGCAATTTCGTCGCCCAGATGTATCTCGACGACGACCCGCCGATCGTCGCCGGCCGCGAGATCTGGGGTTTCCCCAAGAAATACGCGCATCCCAAGCTCGAGGTCGCCACCGACACGCTGACCGGAACGCTGCACTATGCCGGCCAGATGGTCGCGATGGGCACGATGGCCTACAAGCACGAGAGCCTGGCGCGCGATCCCGCCAAGACGATGGCCGCGCTGACCAAGATGCAGGTCAATCTCAAGCTGATCCCGGACGTCGACGGCAAACCCAAGATCGCGCAGCTCGTACGCTATGCGTTGACCGAGGTCACGGTGAAGGGATCCTGGGTCGGACCGGCCCGGCTCCACCTGGTTCCGCATGTCAACGCGCCGGTCGCCGACCTGCCGATCCGCCGCATCGTCGGCGGCCGCCATTTCGTCGCCGACCTCACCCTGCCCTATGGCAGCGTGCTGCACGACTATCTCGCCTGATCGCTCGGGCCCTGCGCGTGCGCAGGGCCCGTCATCGCAACGCCGGCATCGCCCCGCCGGCATCGCCCCGCCGGCATCGCCCCGCCGTCATCGCCAGAGGCCGTCGACCCGGTCATAGGCGCCGGCGCGCAGATCGGCGACGTCCTTGACCAGGACGTGCTTGGCGTTCTTTCCCGAAGCCGTCTTCGGCAGCGACTGCGCGTAGGCGACGTAGCGCGGCACCTTGAATTTCGCGAGGTTGAGCGCGCAATGGGCGATGATCGCCGCGGGCGGCAGCGCCTCCGGCGTCACGCCGGGCTGCAGGACGACATAGACCTTGACCTCTTCGCGCCGCTGCTCGTCCGGCACCGGCACGGCCGCGGCCTCGGCGATCTCGGGCATCGTCCGCAGCACTGCCTCGACCTCGCCGGCGGCGATGTTCTCGCCGGCGCGCCGGATCATGTCCTTCTTGCGACCGACGATGAAATGGAAGCCGCGCGCATCCTTGCGGAAGATGTCGCCGGTGCGAAACCATCCATCCACCAGCGCCTCGGCCGTCGCCTCGGGCTTGCGGTAGTAGCCGAGCAGGATGCCCGGGCCGCGCACGAGCAACTCGCCCTCCACGCCGGGCGGCACCTCCGCCCCCGAATCATCGACGACCTTGGTCTCGCGAAACGGCACGGGCACGCCGCAGGTACCTGATCCGACCATGTCGGTCGCCTCGATCGGCACGAACATGCCCGAACCGATCTCGGTCATGCCGAAGGCCTCGCGGCAGACCATGTCGAAGCGTTCCTCGATCGCCGCGTGGTTCGCCTTGTTGAGGCCATAGGCGTTGACGCGCACGATCTCGTTATCGCGATCGTCTTCGCGGGGCGGTTGCTTGAAGGCGACCTCCGGAAAGAGCGTGAAGTTGATGCGGTGCGCGCGCACCCAGTCCATGAAGCGCGAGGCGCTCTGCCGGCGCGCCACGAACAGCGTGCCGCCCTGAAACAACGCCATGACCATGAGCCATTGCGGGTCCATGTAGAAAAACGGCGTCGCCGCCAGGATCCGCTGGTAGACGCGCCCGTCGCGCCGCGCGTTGACCTTGCCGATCGTCAGCCAGTAGCGATGCGTGAGCATGCAGCCCTTGGGAAAGCCGGTGGTTCCCGACGTGTACTGGATGTTCAGCAGGTCATCGCGCCCGGCAGGGCAGGCCGGAGGCGGCGGCAGTGCGGCACCGCGCGCGCGCACGGCCCCCCAGGAGCATTGCCCGGGCCGTGGCGCACCGAGCACCACGACGCGCGCATCCGGCAGACGCGCAGGCCGCTCCTCCATCGCCTCGAACGCCGGCAGGTACGCCTCGTCGATGACGATCATCGAGGCCTCCGCGTCGCCCACGACATAGGCGATCTCGCGCGGCGTGTAGGCGCCGTTCACCGGCACCATCACCGCGCCGAGCGTGGCGAGCGCGAGCCAGGTGACCGGAAACGCCGACACGTTCGGCAGCATCACCGCGACATGCGTGCCGTGACCGACACCCAGCTCGGCGAGACCGGCGGCGAATTCGGACACGCGCGCGACAAGCTCCCGATAGGTGAGACGCTCCGGCGCCTCGAAGAAATCGAGCGCGATCTGATCGGGCCGCTCGGCGGCGACCGCATGCAGCAGCGACGGCAGGTTCTCGGGCAAGGGCTCGCCCTCGATCCGGCTCCGTCGCTCGGCCCAGGACGGTATGTCCGCCGACAGGACCCTCTCGCGCTTCGACATGGTTTCCCCGCTTGCTCCCCATCTTCCCCGACGACACTCTAGGAATGGCCGCACCATGCGGTCAAACGCGCACGCGGAGCCCGCATGTTCATCGATTACGGCAGCAAGCCGCCGGTCCCCGAATTCGACAAGACCGGCCCCCATCTCGACAATTACCGGCGCGTCTACAGGCGCAGCGAGGACGAGGTCGAAGACCGCCGCATCGGCCCCGCGCAACTCGATGCCTATCTCGCGATGTACGACCGGCTGCAGGCACGCCATGTCGTCGTCAAGGCCCGCGACCTCGAGACCACCTTCGGCTTTCGCATCGCCAACGAGGACGTCGCCGCCTTCTGCCGCGCCCGGGGTTCGCGATTCATCGGCTTCGCCGGCGTCGATCCGCACAAGGGCATGACCGCCATCCGCGAACTCGAGCATGCGGTTCGCGAACTCGGCCTGCGCGGTCTCAACCTGCAATGCTTCGAGCATCGCCTCGCCATCAACGACCGCAAGCTCTATCCGCTCTATGCGAAATGCATCGAGCTGGACATCCCCGTGAACATCCACGCCAGCATCAACTTCTCGACCGACACGCTGATGGAGTATGGCCACCCGCGCGCGCTCGACGAGGTGATGGTGCATTTCCCGGAGCTGCGCGTCTGCGCCGCGCCGCCG
>CAIOSQ010000299.1 GCA_903860935.1 uncultured Rhodospirillales bacterium
CGCGCGTGGCTCGGGCTCGATGGTGTCGCCCGCCTCCGTCGCCAAGCACGGCGAGAAGGGCGTGGCGCAGAACCCGGTCGGCGCCGGTCCCTTCATGCTGGAGAGCTTCGTGCCAGGCCAGGAGGTCGTCCTCAAGGCCTTCGACGGCTACTGGGGCGGCAAGCCGGCGACCGACCGGCTGGTCTTCAAGTTCATCGCTGAGGCGGCGACGCGCATCGCGGCGCTGCGAACCGGATCGGTCGACATCGTCGACAGCGTCCCGGTCCAGCTCGTCGCCGGGCTCAAGCGCGAAGCTACCCTCGACGTCATCGCGCGCCCCGGCCTTCGCCCGCTCGGTCTCACGATCAATCTCTCCGCCGCCCCCTTCGACGACGTGCGGGTGCGCCAGGCCCTCAACCATGCCGTGCCGGTCAGGCAGATCGCCGAGCGCGTGTTCTTCGGCTTCGCCAAGGCCTCCGATTCGCCGCTCGCCTTCGACACGCAGGGCTACACGCGCGCTGGCGAGTACGAGTATTCGCCCGACAAAGCCAAGGCCCTGCTCGCCCAGGCCGGTTGGACGCCCGGCGCGGGCGGCAAGCTCCAGAAGGGCGGCCAGGCGCTCAAGCTACGCATGCTGGCCTCGGAAGGCCTGTTCCCCGGCGACGTCTCGATCGCCGAGATCTGCCAACGCGCCTTCCAGCAGATCGGCATCGAGGCCGAGATCCGCAAGGTCGAGGGCGGCGCCTATTGGGGCGAACTTCGCCGCGAGCGCAAGGCGCTCGAATTCGATGTCGCCTTCTTCGGCTTCAATCCCTCGAACGCCTCCGGCCTCTATCATCTCGAATCCCTGTTCAAGTCGAACGCGGACGACAACGGCAAGCTCGACGTCTGGAACATCGGGCGCTACCGCAACGCACGCGTCGACGAATTGCTCGCGAAGGCCAACGCGACGGCCGATCTCGCCGGCCAGAACGCGCTGCTGGGCGAGGTGCAGAAAATCGTGTGGGACGACGCACCCTATGTCTGGCTGCATGTGAACGAGAACGTGACCGCCATTCGCAAGGGCGTGAAGGGCGTCGAGGTCTGGCCGATCGTCTTCACCATCCCGCGCCGCGCCGGCACCTGACGCGATGTTCCGCCCGTCTCCGCCCGGCGCTGGCGGGGACGGGTGCGACGCGCGTCCCCGCGCCCATGCCCTGACCCGCTCATGATCGGCTTCGTTCTCGCGCGCCTCGCCCGGATGCCGCTTATCGCCTTCGGCGTGCTGACGATCATATTCGTGATCTTCAAGGCCGTTCCAGGCGACGAGGCGCTGATGATGGCGGGCGCCACAGCGAGCCAGGCGGATATCGATCTGCTCCGCGTGCGGCTCGGCCTCGACCGACCGATACTCGAGCAATACGTGACCCGCATGCTGGGGCTGCTCTCCGGCGATGTCGGCTCTTCCTCGACCTTTCGAGGCAATCCGCTGCCGCACATCCTGTCGCGCCTTCCAGCGACGCTCGCCCTCGCCACGTCGGCTATCCTGGTGACCGTCCTCGTCGGCATCCCCGCCGGCGTCATCGCGGCGTCACGCCAGGGCAGCGCCGTCGACCTCGTGATCTCCTGCGCGGTCGTGACGCTGCTGGCGATCCCCAATTTCTGGCTCGGCCTCGTCCTGATCATGGTGCTCTCGGTGGAGTGGGGGCTGCTGCCCAGCTTCGGCTTCGCCGGTTGGGCTTCGCTCGCGATGCCGACCGCGGCGCTCTCGGCGCGGTTGATCGCGCTGGTGGCGCGGATGACGCGCGGCGTGGTGATCGAAGAACTCGCCAAGGACTATGTCCGCACCGCGCGCGCCAAGGGCGTCGGCGGCGTCGCGATCGTCAGCCGCCATGTCCTGCGCAATGCAATGATCCCGACGGTGACCGTGATCGGCCTGCAGATGGGGTATCTGCTCGGCGGCTCGGTCGTGGTCGAGCGGCTCTTCGCCTGGCCCGGTCTCGGAGACCTGATGGTCAACGCCATCGGTGCGCGCGACTTCACCCTCGTCCAGGCGATCACCATCGTCTTCGTCCTCGGCTTCCTTGTGATCAACCTGATCGTCGAGTTGCTCTACGCGGCCATCAATCCGCGGCTGCGCCATGGCTAAGCCCCCCCGTGCACGCGGCCGCCGCAACCTGCCTCTGCTTCTCGGAGGCGGTATGCTCGCGGTCTACGCGCTGGTCGCGGTATTCGCGCCGTGGATCGCGCCGCAGGATCCCAATGCCCAGGATCTCCTCGCGGTTCTGGAGCGTCCATCCGCGACGCATTGGCTCGGCACCGACCAGATCGGCCGCGACATGCTCTCGCGACTGATCGTCGGGACACGCTTCACCCTTGCCGCCGCGCTGCTGTCGGTCACCATCGCCGGCGCGATCGGCGTGACGCTCGGCCTCGTCGCCGGGTATTCTGGCGGCCGGATCGATGCCGCGATCACCGGCGGCGTCGACCTGCTACTGACGATCCCCAACCTCATCCTCGCCATCGCCGTCGCGAGCGTGATCGGCGCCGGCCTGACCGGACTCGTGATCGCGACCACGGCCAGCTTCGTTCCGCCCCTGGCCCGGCTGGTGCGCGGCCGCGTGCTCGAGATCCGACAGGAGGATTTCGTCGCCGCCGCGATCTCGTCGGGCACGCGGCGCGCGCGCATCCTGGCCCGCCATATCCTGCCCAACGCCGTCACCGTGATCGTCATCGAGACCAGCCTGCTCGCCGGCCAGGCTGTGCTGGTCGGCGCCGCGCTCGGCTTTCTCGGCCTCGGTGTCCAGCCTCCCGCCCCAGAATGGGGCACCATGCTTGGCGCGGGCCGGGAATTCATCGAGGTCGCGCCCCATCTCGTTCTCGTTCCCGGCCTCGCCATCACCCTTCTGGTCTTCGCCTTCAACATGCTCGGCGACGGCCTGCGCGACCGTCTCGATCCGAAATTCCGCAACTGAGGAACGCCTCCATGTCCGACGCGACCGACTTCGAGATCATCGACTGCCACGGCCACATCTTCCCGCCGCTTGCGGAGGCCTGCGGCTTTCCCGACGCGGCGACGCATCTGCGTCATCAGCAGCGGGCGATGCATGTCCATGGCAACCAGCCCTACCGGCGCGCCAGCGACCATGCGCTCGTGACCGATCGGCCGCTCTGGAAAGCCGAAGATCCATCGATGGCCGGGCGCGCGCTCGACACGAATTTCCGCGTCGGCCGTAACGGGCGCTTCGAATGGGAGCATCGTGGCGAGACCCAGTACGTGCAGTTCCTGCCGCCCTACATGCATGACAATTCGGCGCCGCCCGACGCGATGGTCGTCGACATGGACTATTCGGGCATCCGCACGGTCGTGCTGCAGAACGACCACATCTACGGCGACCTCGCGCCCTACTTTGCCGAGGCCGCGGCGCGCTTCCCGGGCCGCTTCATCGGCCTCGCCCAGGTGGACGAGCCCTTCGCCTATCGCGACGATCAGCTCGCCAAGCTGGAACGCGAGGTGACGACGCTGGGCATGCGGGGACTCTATTTCACGATGACTGCGTTCTGCGCTAACGGCTACGCGCATTTCCCC
>CAIOSQ010000300.1 GCA_903860935.1 uncultured Rhodospirillales bacterium
GTCCTGAAGCCGAGGATCGACATGCCCTGGCCGGCGATGACGGCGACCGCGGCGGGTGCGAGCGTCTCCACATCGGCCCAGCCGGTCAGACCCTCGTCGGTGGCGACGCGCACGACCAGCTGCCAGTCGCCATTGTCGCTCGCCTCCTCGCCCCCCGCCGTCGCGCGATAGGCCTGTTCGCCGCGCAGCAGGATCGGCTCGACCGCGACGATCTTCATGCCCGGCCCCCCGCCGCCATCAGATCGGCGGCGAGGCGCTGCGCCTCGCGTGCGAGGACCCCGGCGGCCTCGGGGGCGTAGGGCGTCGCCCATTCGACCTCGTAGCCGTTGGACTCGAAATCCGAGGCGTTGGGCACGTAGCCGTCCCAGCCATTGGTGTAGCCGCCGAAATGCACCAGCGGCGCGGCGCCGGACTCCCGGATCTCGACGCCGATGCGCGCGAAGGGCTCCAGCGGCGCGCCGATCAGCACCGCGTCGCCGACCCGGATCGCGTGCAACTCGATGTCGACGGCGCGCCGGTTGGCGCAGAACCGCCCCCAATGCGCGCTCATCTGCGCCCGCTTCGCGCGGAAATTGACCGCCGCGAGTTCGGCGGGCGTCGCCGTCGAGCGGTCGATCGTCCGCGCCGCGTCGCCGGCGGCGTTGGCCTCGGCGTCCAGCGCCTCGACGTCGCCGTAATTGCGCACCGGCAAGGCGATGCGTCGGCTCTCCACCGCGAGCACGGGCGTGGCCGTGGGCAACTCGTCCGCCGTCCAGATCCCGAGCGGCGCGCCGGATTCGACGACGCCCGCGAAGCGCCGCGCCGTCGGACGCGTCGTCAGGCCGATCGCGACGCGCGCGGCGTCGAGCCCGATCTCCGTGCCGATGCGCCGCGGCGCGCCGAGATCGGCGACCAGGGCCTCGCGCGGAATCTGGTCGCCCGCGCAGCCCTGCAGGAACAGGCAATGGCCGCCCATCGCCTGTTCGACCACGCGCTTGAGATGACCGGGATAATCGGGGCTGATGTGGCGGTTCTCGTGCGCCAGCACGATCGGATGCGTGCCATAGCCGACCAGCGTCGCGATCGGCGTCGCGTCGAGCGCATCGATGCGCAGCACGCTGACCACCGGATCGCGATAGCCGTCCCAGTTCTGGCCGACCACGACGCGGCCGCCCGGCAGTTCGAGGCGGCGATTGACGGTGACCTCGCTACGGCCGAAGCCCGAGGCGCTGCGCGCGGGCTGCAGCGCGGCCTGGGCGGCGCGCGCGGCCTGGGCGATCGCGGCACGCACGCGCTCGCGATAGGCCGGCACCAGATCCATGCCCGGAAGCTGCGCCTGGGTTCCGAAGCCCTCGGTCGCCCAGGGCGGGCCCGAATGCGTATGCGTGAAGGACAGGCGGACATGCGCGGCGGGCATGCCCAGCTCCTTCGCGACGCTCTCGCGCAGACGGCGGCTCTCCTCGGTCGCGATCAGGAGGAAATCGAGATCCACGATCGCGGCGCGCAGGCCATCCTGCTCGAGCAGCAGCACGGTCGCGTAGAGGGGCAGGTCGATGCCCTCGGCCCGGTCATGGGTGCGCGCCCCCCAGTTGACATGCGCGATGCCGACGGGCGGCGTCATGTCGGCGCGGCCGACGCCCGCGCGCAAGGTCCCGATGCTTGCCATGGTTCTCCTCCCGGTTTGCGGGCAACGCGAACCCGCCATGCTCGCCCGCGACCGTGACGGATCGCCGCCGCTTATGTAAAGACCGATATCCGCTTCGTTCCGCAGCGCGGACGCGCGACCCCGGCCGCTTCGTCCGACAGCCACAGGATCCCGCCATGCCGCTCAGCGCCCCCGCCCCGCGCGACCCGATCCATCGCCGCCAGGTCGAATGCCGCGGCTACCGGCGCGCCGACGGGCTCTGGGACATCGAGGGACATCTGATCGACACGCGCGACGCCGATCTCGCGCTGCGCGTCGAGGCGCGCACCGTACCCGCCGGCGAGCCGATCCATGCCATGTCGGTCCGCCTCACGGTCGACGACGAGATGACCGTGCGCGCGGTGGAGGCCTGCGTCGACGCGGTGCCGACGGCGATCTGCCCCGGCGCGGTGGCGCAGATGCAGCTGCTCGTCGGGCTGAAGATCGCGCCGGGCTGGACGAATGCGGTGAAGGAAAGGCTCGGCGGGCCCCGCGGCTGCACGCATCTCATGGAGCTGATGTGGCCGGTGGCGACCACCGCCTATCAGACGCTCGCCATGCTCCGCACGCAGACGATGCTCGCCCCGGCCCAGCCAGGCCGCCGCCCGGGCAAGATCGACAGTTGCTGGGCCTACGCCGCCGAGCGCGCGATCGTGAAGCGCTTCTGGCCCGAGCACTACACGGGCCCTGCCGAGGGCTGACCCGCGCGCTCAGAGCCGGAACAGCCGCCGGATCGTGCCCATGATCGTGGCGCGAGGCGCCTCGCTGGCCGGCGCGGCCTCGCGCATGGCGAGAGCGGCGGCGATGGCGCCCGCGCGCGTCTCGACGATCGCCGCGAGATCCTCGACCAGCCGGGCGTTGGCGAGCAGGATGTCGCGGAAGCAATCTCGATCGATCTCGACTGCGCGCAGCGCGGTCCGCGCCTGCACGGTCGCGCTGCGCGGCATCCCGGTCAGCAGCGACATCTCGCCAACGCAGTCCCCGGGCCAGAGCCGCGCGACAGGCACTCTCCCGTCGTCCTTGTCGATCAAGACGTCGAGCGTGCCGGCAAGGACGACAAGCATGGTCGATCCCTGCGCGCCCTGGACGAACACGACCTCCCCGGCCCGCCAGTGGCGTTCGGTCGCGCGCTCCGCCAGCGTCCGGATCTCCCCGCTGCTGAGCGGCGCCAGCAGCGCGACCTGCCCCATCGCCAGACTGCGGCTGGCGACAGGATCGCTCGACCGGCCGACCCGCGCCAACGCCTCCGGGTCGGCCGGCACGGGCAGCACGGCAAGCGGACGCGCGGCGAGGCTGACGCCGCCCAGCGCCAGCGTCTCCTGCGCCGCCCTGAGTATCTCGCTCTGGACGCGCGAGTGGGAGGCGACGGAGAGATCGAGCTTGTAGCGCAGCCGATAGACCACGTTGCCAGTCTCGATCGCGGCGATGTTGACCTGCGCGCCCACCGCCGCGATCGTGCCGTTGGCGACCGACCGCTGAAGCGCCACATCGAGCATCGCAAGAACCTCGGCGATCGGCTGTTCGAGCGGCACCGGCAGATTCGTCGAGTACTCGGTCAGCGGCGTCGGCCGCGAGCGGTTGGTGACCACAGCCAGGCTGAGTTCCCCGTTCGGCACCGCCACCAGATTGGCGAACCGGTCTTCCAGCACCGTGCATCGCCACTGGATCTCGACGATGCGCCCGGAAACCGCTTGGCCGCGGATCGTCGCATCGATCATCTCGCCGATGCGAAAGCTGGGGTCGAGATTCAAGGCGACGCCGGAAAACACGTCGGAGACGAGCCCGCGCAACGCGAAACCGATCACGATGCCGGCGACGCCCGAAGCCGCGAGGATCGCCGCGATCGAGTGGCCGAAGACCAGGTTCACCGTCGTCGCGAACGCGACGAAGTAGATCACGACCTGGACGATCTGCAGGCCGATATTCGACAGACCGATGCCGTCGCGTCGCCTCAGGCGCACGACATGGAACAGCAACCGCTCGACGGTGCGCGCCAGCCCCAGGATCAGCGCCGTGCCGAGCGCGCGCTCGATCCAGGGATCTGGCGCGTCCGGCGCCACTTCCGGCGAGACCTTGCCCGTGACGGCGAACTGGGTCGCCAGAACGAGAAGCACCAGGAGCAGCCAGGGCGACATCTGCAAACCGAGCTTGCGGACGTCATCCATCCGCGCGGCGGGCACGCGGCCGGTCATTGCGGCGCTCCACGGGTCGTCAGCAACGCCGTGATCGGATCGTCGAAGGGGGGCGATACAATCACCACGTGCATGATTCTGCGAAGCCCGATCTGGTCACAGGTTGGAGCGCAACTCCGCCGATCGGCGCAGGCCGCCGGATTTTCTACCCTCACCAAACGGGCGCGTCACGGGCCAAGGCCCCAGGGTCGTTCCGATTTCTCGGAAAGGATTGGACATGGCGTCCGACATTGTCGTCGGCGGCCCCAGACCCGACGTCGCCGCTTCGTGGCGCCGCGGGTTGGCGACGCCTCGGAGCCGACACACGGACCGGCGGATCCGCGCGGCGTGCGTCGGTCGCGAATTCCGCATGGTCAGACGTCGCGCGGCAGTCCACAGTCGGGCAACGACGCGACATGGAAAGACCGATGACCCAGAACCTTCCTCCCGAGCATCCCGATCCCCGGCTCGAGCGCGCCAAGTGGCAGAGCCTCAACGGACCCTGGCACTTCGCCTTCGATCCCGGCCTGATCGGCGAGCAGGAGCATTGGTACCTGCGCAACAGCCGCGGCACGGTCGCGCCCGCGATCGGCCGCCATCAGAGCGAGGGCGGCAAGCTCACGATCAACGTCCCGTTCCCGTGGGAAAGCCCGCTCTCCGGCGTCGCGCGGCCCGATTACAAGGGTGCCGGCTGGTACGAGCGGGACTTCACCGTGCCGGCCGACTGGGCGGGGCTGTCGCCGTTCCTCAATTTCGGCGCGGTCGACTGGCTCGCGCGGGTCTGGATCAATGGCCGCCTCGTCGCCGAGAACGAGAACGGCTACCTGCCCTTCTCGATCGACCTCACGCCGCATGTCCGTCCGGGCGAGACGGCCACCGTCGTGGTGCGCGCCTTCGACATCGCCGAGGCCAGCACGCTGGTCGGCAAGCAGGTGCCGCGCTGGTACACGCATAGCAGCGGCATCTGGCAGAGCGTCTGGCTGGAGGGCCGCGCGCCGACGCATGTGACCGCGATCCGCATCGAGCCGCGGGTCGAGCGGCAGGACGCGATCGTGAAGCTCAAGCTGCGCGCGGCCCAGGCCGGGCCGTGCGCCGTGCGTATCCGCTCCCGCGACGGGAGCTTCGCGACGATCGACACCGTGCGCGACCTCGCGGCCGGAGAGCAGCAGGTCGATCTCGTACTGCCGGTACCGCAGCCACGCCTCTGGTCGCCCGAGACGCCGCATCTCTACGAGATCGATGTCGAACTCGAACCAGCCACCGGCGGCGCGCGGGACAGCGTCGCGACCTATTTCGGGATGCGTAGCGTCACCCGCGCCGCATGGAATGGAAAAGACTACGAATACATCCTGCTCAACGGCGAACCGGTCTATCTGCGCGGCGCACTCGATCAGGCCTTCCATCCAGATGGGCTGCACGCCTATCCCGACGACGACGCGATCCGCGGCGACATCCAGCTCGCCAAGGATCTCGGCCTCAACATGCTGCGTTGCCACATCAAGCTCAAC
>CAIOSQ010000301.1 GCA_903860935.1 uncultured Rhodospirillales bacterium
GACGTCGTCGGCGCCGAAGGCCGAGCCGTCATGGAAGCTCACGCCGCGGCGTAGGTCCAGATGCAGCGTCGTGGTGTCGATCCAGCGCCACGCCGTCGCCAGCGCCGGCTTCGCCTGGCCGGTGGCCGGATCGCGCACGGCGAGATTTTCGAGGACGTTGCGGATGACCAACTGGGACGTACGCTTCGACGTCGCGTAGGGGTCGAGCGTCTCGACCTCCGAAGCGAAGCCCCAGGTCACGGCATTGGCCTGTTGCTGCGCCGAGGCGAGGCCGGGCAGCAGCGACGCGGCCACGGCCGCGGCGAAGAGGATACGTCTCATCGTGAACTCCCTTATGTCGTTCGTCGTGTCGTGCCCGGTGGCGTCAGCGCAGCGAGTCGACGACGCCGAGTATGGCCGCGGGAAGCGCGGCGCCGAAGCGAATCGCGCGTGGCGGCGACCAGCCGGTTCGCGCATCCTGTCGCCAGGACGTGTCCTTGAAGGGCTGCTCGAGCAGCACCGACAGGCAGCCGAAGCGCTCCGCGATCCAGTTCCAGGCCATGCTCAGATCGGCCTGGGCCGGCGAGCCGCCGGGATAGGGATGCCCGAGTTCGTAATCCGGCGAAGCCGCGGCCCAGGACCGCTCGAAAGCATTGAACAGCCCCTTGAGGCGCTCGCTGCGCGAGGGGATCTCAAGCGGCCCGCCGAGGAAGTTGCAGCGCAGCTGGGCGTCGCCATGGCAGTCGATACAGAAATCGACCCCGGTCAGCTCCATGCGATCGCGCACCAGCTTGACCTCGGGGCTGCGCTCCATCGTGGGCGAGACCCATTCGCGGTTGAGATTGGCGCCGGCAAGATTGGCCCGCGACAGACCGAGATCGGAGCCATCGGGGTTCATGTCGGGCACGACGTGAAAGACCGCGCGATCGAGCAGCGCGACCGAGACCGCGTCGTCCGGGTCGGTCAGGCGACGCAGGAAGCCCTCGACAAGGGGACCGCCCATCGTCTCCGACGGGTGCTGGCGCGCGATGACCCAGCAGATCCGGCGGCCGGGCGCGGCCTCCCCGATCGTCACCAGATCCATGTCGCGTCCGCCGACGCTGCGCCCGAGCACCTCGAGCCGCACGCGCGAGGACATCTGCAATTCGCCCAGCAGGTCGAGCCGCCGCTCCGCCGAATAGGGCGGCCACATCGCGAAATAGACATGGTCGCGCTCGGGCGTATGGCTCCAGGACACGACGCCGTCGCGTTCGGTCAGGGGCACGCGGAACCAGTCGCGGCGATCATAGGACGCCATCACGCCGGTATTGCTCCATCGCCCCTCGAGATTGGCGTGGCTGGCGAGGCGCGTCTTCAGGACCTCCGCCGCGTTGAGGAGCGAGAAACGGCATGGCGTACCGCGCGCGCCGGCAACCCGGAAATGGAAGTAATAGAGGAACGGGGAGTCCCCCGCATCGACCCGCAGCTTGAGGCGGACATCCGACGGGTCGTCCGCCGCCACCACATCGATGCTGCCGTTGGGGATGGCGGCGCTAACCGAGAACATGCCTGACCTTCTTTGCCCGCATGGGCTTGCTTGCGTGGGCGCAATGCGCGCGCCCGAGTATATTTGCGCGGTTTCGCAGGGGTCAAACACAGGAGGGCCGTCCATGACCTGGTCGATCGTGGCACGCGACGCGGCGACGGGCGCCTTCGGCGTCGCGGTCGCCACGCGTTTCCTCGCCGCCGGCGGGCTTTGCCCGCATGCCGAGAGCGGCGTCGGCGCGCTCTCGACCCAGGCGATGATCAACCCCACCTACGGCGCCCGCGGCCTCGCCCTCCTGCGCGCCGGTGCTCCCGCCGAGATCGCGCTCGCCGTGCTGATCGACGCCGATCCGGGCCGCGACACGCGCCAACTCCACCTCGTCGACCGGACCGGCCGCGCGGCGGCGCATACCGGCGGCGCCTGCGTCGACTGGAGCGGGCACCGCACCGGACCCGACGTCTCGGTCGCCGGCAACATGCTGGCGGGACAGCGCGTGGTCGACGACACGTTCGACGCCTTCGCCGCCGGCGGTGCACGCGACTTTGCCGACCGGCTGATCGCGGCGATGGAGGCGGGTCAGGCGGCCGGCGGTGACAAGCGCGGCCAGCAATCGGCCTGCATCATTGTGTACGGCACCGAGGAGTATCCCGACCTTTCGCTGCGCGTCGACGACCATCCGGGGGCGCTCGCCGAGTTGCGCCGCATCCATGGCCTCTGGCAGATCCGCTTCGCGGCGCATCGCAGATACATGGCGACGCGCGCCGATCCGGTGGGCGTCTACGATCGCGCCGTGATCGAGGCCGAGGTCAGACGCCTCGAAGCGCTGCGCACGGGGAGCGCGGAACCAGGGAGCTCGGGCCCAGCCACCTAAACCCACCTGCGCGACACCGCGCCGGGTGGCGCATGCTCCAGCACGCCGGCCGGCTTCGGGGAATTGGTTGTCTGGATCCGATTCTCACGTGGATCCGATTCTCACGCCGCCAGGATCTCGCCCACGGGGCGGATGTCGGCGAAGGCCTGCATCACGCTGCGCAGGCCGGCGAGATGGCCGTCCGTGCGCGGGGCCCAGACGGCGTCATGCGGCATGTAGGTGCGGAAATCGCGCATCATCGCGTCGCGCACAGTCGATTCACAGCAGATGTTCGTCGCTGTGCCGGCGACGATCACGGCCTCGATCCCGCGCGCGCGCAAGATCGCCTCGAGGTCGTGGTCGTTGCGCAGGAAGGCGCTGAAGCGGCGCTTGTCGAGCACGAGGTCGCCGGGTTCCACGCGCGCGCCGGGCGACAGCGCGTGCAGTCCGCTTCCCGCAGTCAGAGCCGCCGCCGCGGTCCCGCGCTTGTCGGCACCGACGAAATTCTCGAAATAGGTCGCCCAGTACTCCGCCGTGCCCGGCGCACCGGTGGTCGTGCGCAGCCAGACCACCTGACCGCCGTCGGCGCGCAGGCGCGCCGCGAGATCGTTGACCACGCCGAGCACGCGATCGGCCGCCTCGTCATGGGACAGACGGAACGGCGCATCCGGCGCAAGCCAGGCATTCTGCAGGTTGAGCGCGAGCAGCGCGGTGCGCGCCGGCTCCACGCGTCCGTAGACGGACAGGCCGCCACGGCGATACGTGCCGCTGGCGATGAAATCCGTAGACAGGCTTCCGGTCATGCGCGGGACTCCGTCGCGTCGATGGATTTGAGGCGCAGCGCGCCCAGGAACAGCAGCACGGCGAGCGCGGTCAGCATCCAGAGACCAGCATCGAAATCGCCGGTGATGTCGTAGAGCGCGCCCAGCACGATCGGCCCGCCCGCCCCGCCGACCTCGGCCGCCGAGAAGAACAATCCCCCGGCGACCCCGGCATGGCGCTCGCCGACGCCGCGCGTCTCGACCAGCGCCAGCATCGCGACCGTCATCAGTGAACTGCGCGCGATGCCCTGAGCGACCAGCCCAAGCACCAGCAGCGGCCCGGGCGTGGCGTGCAGGAGGATCGTGCTCGCGGCCGCGAAGAGCGCCAGCGCCGCGAGGATGACGAAGCGACGCGACGGCGTGGCCAGTCTCGGGATGAGCAGCGAACCGGCGATCCCGACCGCCGTCGGAACGGTCGCCCAGTAGCCAGCGTCGCTGGCGCTCAACCCGTCATGGCGCAGCAATTCCGGCAGCCAGTTGTTGAGTCCGTGGTTGAAGGCAAAGATGCAGACGCTCATGGCCAGCAGCAATTGCACAGGCGGCAATCCGACGAGATGCCGGATGATCTCGCGCTGGGTCTGCTGTGGTCCGCCGGAAGGCCGCGCCTCGCCTGCGCGGGCCGCCGGCAGCGAGGCGAGCGCGAACCAGGCGAGGGCGCCGATCAGCGCCATGACGCTCCACAGCTTGAGGACCGCGCGCCAGTCGTTGTCCAGCGCCGGCATCAGGACCGAATTGGTCAGCGACAGGCCCAGTATCGCGCCGATGGAAGGGCCGGTGATGTAGATGCCCATCGCGAGGCCGCGCGCGCTGCCCTTGAACCAGTGGCTGACCACCTTGGGTGCGCCGGCGGATACCAGCGGGCCACCGATCCCGAAGAGACCGACCGCGATCAGCAAAGTCCAGAAATCCGTGGCAAGGCCGCGCATCAGCCCCGACGCGGCGATGATCAGCGCCCCGAGGAAGATCGCCCGGCGCGCGCCCAGCCGGTCCAGCAACGCGCCGCAGGGAACGGCCGCGAGGATGTAGACGGCCTGCCAGGCGCCAAGCACCGTCCCCATCGCCGCGTGGCTCATGCCGAGGTCGCGGGTGATCGGACCGACCAGGGGCGCCAGCGCGACGCTGGTCAGGCCGAAGGAGGCATAGGCGAGCCAGACACCGAGCAGCACGAGCCAGCGGATCGGCGTGGGTTCGGCGGGAACCGGGGCGATAGCTTCGGGAGCGGATGCGAGCGACATGGACCGGCGCGAAAATACACGATCGCCGCGGCCGCGCCATGCCGCCCGCCCCTCATGCCGCGGCCGCGTTCAGACGGATGGCGGGATGCAGAAGCCCCTGGGCAAGCATGTCGAAGGGATGAAGACGCCCGAAGAACGCATTCGGCACCCAGGCCCTCTCGGCAGGGAGATAATCGAACCACGGCGCGAAACCGAGCACGAGATGGATCCGCGTCGTGCGCGTCGCGCCCCGGCAGAAGACGCGATGCGGGCGGTTGGTGTCCCAGGTATAGGCGCGGCCGGGCTGCAGGTGATAGGCGGGTTCGCCAGCCATCTGGAAGACGAAATTCTGGTCGGTGACGAGCGGGATGTTGAGGCGCAGCGTCTCGAAGACGGGCTCGTCGCGATGCCAGCCCTCGCGCGCCAGATAGGCCTCGTCGCCGGCATCGACCGACGCGCCCGGGATCACACCGACGCGACTGCGTACGAGGCTGCGCGAGAATCCGTCGATGAAGGCCCCGAGCGGACCAGCGGTGGCGATCGCGGTCCGGCAGCGAAACCCGTAGCTGTCGAAATAGGAATCGCGCAGCGCCTCGTGGGAGGCGGTGCTGTTCCAGAAGAACGCGTCGCGCGCGTTGCGCGGCGTGCCGAGCGTGCTTGTCTCGGGATCCGGGGCGTCCTGATGCTCCGGGTTCCAGGTCAGCGACAGCCCGCCATAGGTCCGACTTTCGCCGCCGGCATGGCGCCAGCCGCGGAAACCCCGCCGCTCGAGCGCCTCGGTGACCTGGGTGCGGATGCCGTCGAGATCCACGCCGGGCAGGTCGAAGCTGAAGCGCCCCCGCCGTCCGACCCGCGGCGCGCAGGCCGCGACGGCGGCATCGTAACCGGTGTGCGCACGCAGATACTGGAACACGGTCATCGCGCGCGGAACGTCGGCGATCGGGATCGGTGGGTGTGACATGGCGGCTCCTCTCGGCGGGTGAGACGCCGGCCAGATTCACGGCGGCGCCCCGGAGGCTCAAGACGCCCATCCCGCTTACGCCGCGTGGGCGTATGCTACGCAGCCTCCTTCCATCGGACCTCGCACCGGGATCACCGCCACCATGCTGCGCGACACGCTGCTCTTCGATCTCTCCCGGTAGACGCCGCCAACGCCCATGCGGCGATCGCCGATTTCACCGATCCAGCGCCGCGTCAGGGTCTCGCGGCGCAGTCCGGCTCCGCGCCGCCGTGAGGGCGCCTCAGGCGAAGTCGCGCGAGTGCTGGAACTTGGCCGACGGCGCAGCTTCGCCGGTGGGGATGCGGCCTTCGGGATTGTGGCGGAAGCGATCGACCCCGCGCGCCATGTAGGATTCGAAGGTCGGCCAGACGGCGAGGTCCGCCTTCACCGCAGTGGGCGAGAAACGCATCGTCAGACCGCAGCGCAGGCGGTCGGACATGTTGGCACCCGATCCGTGCAGCAGCCCGTCGTCGTGCAGCGAGATCTCGCCGGCGCGCAGATCCATCGTCACGACATCCTCGCGCCGGATCGCCGCGGCGTCGACTTCCTGGGCCAGCACATAGTTGGGATCGTCGTTGGTGCGATGCCGGAACATGCCTTCGCGGTGGCTGCCCGCCACGACCTGCATCGCGGCATTGGCCTCGTCCGCGTCATGGATCGCCAGCCAGACCGTCACCGTGCGACGGGGCGTCAACGGCCAGTATTGCGCATCCTGATGCCAAGGCACGATCGAGCCATCGCCCGGATACTTGACGAAGAACTGGCCGCCCCATTGGTAGAAATCCGGACCGGCGATGTCCTCGACATAGTCGAGGATCGCGGGTGTGCGGCACAGCGCGTGGAACCAGGCACTCGCCTTGTGCCACATGTTGACGCGATTGATGTCGACGCCCGGCGCGAGCCGCGCGGCGAATACCCGGAACTGCGTCTGCAGCGTCGCCACGGCCTCTGGCGCGAAGACCGGCAGATTCTTGACATAGCCACGCTCCGCGTAATGCGTCCGCTCGGCCTCGGTGAGGCGTCGTGCACGCGGGTCGATCTTCAGGTCCAGCATCCAGTCCCCCCTATGCGCGGGTTCGCGTCCCGGCGCGCTGCATCGTAGCGTGCCGCGCGCCGAACGGCGATGTCAGTGCGCGTTCGCCATGGAGACGAGGACGCCCGGGATCGGAGCGCCTCCCGCGCCCGGAACGCGGCAGAGCAACCGATCCGGTTGCTCGCCAGGCATGACGAAACCCAGCGGCGCGGCGGGCACGAAGCCGAACTGTCCGTAGTAAGCGAGATCGCCGACGAGGAGAACCAGATCGTGCCCGAGGGCTGCGGCCCGCGCGAGCCCCTCGGCCATCAGCGCGCGGCCCACGCCCTGGCCCTTGAGGTCCGGCTCGACCGCGATCGGCCCCAGCAACAGGGCCGATCGCCGCACGGCGCCGTCATCGCCCTCGATCGCGATTGGCCAGAAACGCAGCGTCCCGACGAGACGCCCCGCCGGATCGCGCGCCACGAGGCGCAGCGCGGCGACGCTGTCGACGTCACGACGATAGGAATAGGACCGCTTGGCATGGCGGGCGACGCCGAAGGCAAGATCGAGCAGCGCGTCGATGGCGGCCGCGTCGTCGAGACGTTCGGCCTCCAGCCGGAAACCGGGGGGCATGGGCATGGATAGGAGCTCGTCGATGAGGGCATATCCGGCGACCCGGTCTCTAGGGCGCGCGGACCAGCGAGGATCATGAAGGCCGCGCATCAGCGCGGCGCACGGGCACCCATCACGGCTCCCAGCCGTCATCGTCGTCGCAGTATCGACGTGTCGATCCTCATCGCGCGCGGATGGAACCGATTGCCCGCGGCGATGTCAAGCGAAGGCCGCGCAAGCCGGTCAATGCCGGCGCGCCAGGACCGCCTTCGTTGCCGAAGACGGTCCCGACGCCGCCATCGCGCGGCAGGCGTCAGATCACGGCGTGTCCTGCACGGCCTTGATCATCTCCATACCGCCGACCTTGGGCGCCCAGTTCTGGTAGATCGGCAGCATGGCCTTTTGCCACGGCGCCTTGTCGACCTTGTGGTACTTCGCCCCGGCCGCGACCGCCTTGGCCATCGCCTCTTCGTCGCCCTCGGCGATCAGCCGGTCCTGGAGCTTGATCCCCTCTTCGCCGGCCGACTGGACGAGCGCCTGAAGCTCCGGCGACAGGCGCCGCCAGAAATTCATCGAGAAGCCGACCGCCGAGATCGAATAGATGTGGCCGAGATCCGTGAAATGCGGCCCGACCTCGTAGAATTTCGACAGCCAGTACGTCGTCTTGGCGTTGTCCATCGCGTCGACCACGCCGGTCTGCATCGCGTTGTAGACCTCCGGAAAGGCGATCGGGGTCGGGTTCGCGCCCAGCAGCTTCCACAGCTCGACATGAAGCGGGCTCTGCAGCACGCGGATCTTCTTCCCCTTGATGTCGTCCGGGGTGAGGATCGGGAACTTGCCCAGCGGATGCCGGGTGCCGTTGACGAGGAACCCGATCACCTTGAATCCGTGCGGCTCGTATTTCGCCGCCATCTTCTTGCCCACGTCGCCGGCGAGCACGCGGTAGGCGTGGTTGTCGTCGCGGAACAGGAAGGGCATGTCGAAGAGCTGGCCTTCCGGCACCCAGATGCTGAGCACCGAGACGTTGACCGGCGCGCCGCAGACCGAGCCGAGCCGCATCCCCTCCGCCATTTCCTTCTCGCCGCCGAGCTGCGAGTTGGGGAAGACTTGGACCTCGATCGCGCCCTTCGATTCGGCGTTGATGCGATCCGCCATGCGCTGCATGCCGATCGTGCCCGGGAAATCCGTGTTGCCCAGCACCCCGAACTTGCAGGTGATCTTGCTCTGTGCAAAGGCCGGCGCGGTCGCCGCCAGCAATCCAGCGGCAACAACGCCCGCCGCCAATGTCAGGTTCCGTTTCATCGACTTGTCTCCTCCTGTGTTCATCGGGCAAATCCGCCTTGCCCTTGCGTGATGGGAAAAAGCCGGACCCGCACCGCCCTCAGAACGCGGCCTGGACCAGCGCAAGCGAGATCGACGGCACGTAGGTGATCAGCACGAGACCGAGGATCAGGATCGCCAGGAACGGCATGACGGCGCGGAAGGTCGCCTGGACCGAAGTGCCCGTGATCGCCGAGGGAATGAAGACCAGCAATCCATAGGGTGGCGTCAGCCCGCCGAGCATCAGGTTGACGACCACGATGATCCCGAAATGGACGGGATCGATGCCCAGTTGCAGAACCAGCGGCAGCGCGATCGGCACGACGATGAGCATGATCGCCGTGAGGTCGAGGAATGCGCCCGCGAACAGCATCAGCGCATTGAGGCACAGCAGCACCGCCCAGCCTTCGCTGACATAGGCGAGCATGAACTGGAGGAATCCCTGCGGGATCCGCCCGGAGACGAGCACCCAGGCGAAGGGAGCCGCGACCCCGATCATGAACCCGACCATCGCGCTGTCGATGCTCGATTCGCGCAGGCCGCGCCACACCGCCGGCAGGTTGAGGTCGCGATAGAAGAACAGGCCTGTCCCGAGCGCGTAGATCACCGCGACGACCCCCGCCTCGGTCGCCGTCACGATCCCGAAGCGGATGCCGCCGATGATCAGCACCGACAGCATCAACGCGGGAATGGCCATCAGGAGCGGCGAGGACAGCGTCCGCCAGGACGGCGCGGTCTGAGCGTGGCCATAACCCATCCGACGGGCCTGGACATAGACCATGACCATCAGCAGCGCCGCGATCAGCAGGCCCGGCACGATGCCGGCAAGGAAGAGCTTGCCGACCGAGACATTGGCGATCGAGGCGAAGATCAGCATCGCGATCGAGGGCGGAATGATGTTCGGCAGGATCGCGGACGCCGCGATCACCGCGCAGCAGAACGATGCCGGGTAACCGTTTCGCACCATCTCCGGCACGGTCATCTTGGCGAGCAGCGACGCATCGGCCGTCGAAGATCCCGAATCGAACCCGAAGAACACGCTGGTCACGACATTGACCTGCGCCAGACCGCCACGCAGATGCCCGACCAGGGCGCGGGCGAGCGCGATCAGGCGCACGGTCAGGCCGCCCGCGTTCATGATCTGCGCGGCGGCGATGAAGAGTGGAACCGCCAGCAGGACGAATTTCGAAGAGCCGACGACGACGTTGTGGACGACCGCCGCGGGCGGGAGAAGATCGCCCGCGTCGCTGGCGAGGAAGGCTGCGAACAGCATGCAATAGGCCACCGGCACGCCGAGCAGAAGCGTCACGACGAAGGCGATCCCGAGGAGAACCGCGGGATTGCCGCTCTCGATCCCCATGACCTCGACCACGTCGATCATCAGCCAGGCGATGACCGCGAGGCCGATGGCCACAAGACCACCGCGGCGATCGCTGCCGGGTTCCAGGGCCTCGAGGATCTGGCAGACGAACAGCATCGCCGCCGAGGCGGGGATCACGGCGTATTGCCACCACGCGGGCAGGCCGAGCGTGATGCTGGTGCCCGACGTCAGCGAGGCGATGCCGAGCCCGGCCGTGAACAGCCTGATGATCGTGTAGGCGATCGTCGCCGTCGCGAGGGTCGCGACGACGCGGCGACCGAGCGGCGGCAGAAGGCTCTGGCCGATGTCGAGCGCGATATGTCGACTGCGGCGCGTCGCGATCGGCAGCACCGTGAAGATGAGAAAGGTGAAGAGCCAGAGGCCGCCTTCCTCGGTCCAACTGAACGACGCGTTGAACACGTAGCGCGATACGACGCCGCCCAGCACGACCAGGATGATCGCGGTCAGCAGGGCCGCGCCGAGATGGCTGAGGATCTCGTCGATCCCCGCACGGATCGCGCCGGCGACCCGACCGATCCCGTCGACCGATCCGCCCCCCGGCTGTCCGGCCGGCGGCTCCGCCTCGAATTGCGACGTCGAAAGCCCCTGCGACATGTCTTTCCCCCCATGCCACCTCGTCAGCCACGCCCCGCTCGTGCGGGAACGACTGACGCCATGACTTATCATGACAAGTTGGCTGCGCGGACGCATACGCGTCCAGCGGCGTTTCGCGGCCCGAAAACCCGCTTTCGCGTAGGGACGTCCTACAGCCGCTCCAGGACGGCGGCGGTGGCGAGGGGCAGGTCGAAGGGGATCTCGACGCCCACGCCGTGACGCGGCGCGCGGGCGGGGAGTTCGGCCTTTACCGGGCCTGCGCTTGTGTCGAGCAGGTACTCGACCTTCGCGCCGCCGAAGGAGGCGGCGCGGATGCGGCCGCGATGCGGTCCATGCCCGAGGACGACGCCATCGGGACGCCAGGCGAGCGCGCCAGCGGCCGGCGCACCGGCAGGTGCCTGCAGGACACCGCCAGTTTCGCCATGCAGGCCGCCCGCATCGAGCGCGAAGACGGTCTCGAAACCCATGAAGCGCGCGACGAAGCCGGTGCGGGGTCGGGCGTAGATCGTCTCGGCGTCGTCGACCTGCTCGATGCGTCCGGCGCGCATCACGATCACCCGATCCGCGAGCGCCAGCGCCTCCGCCTGGTCGTGGGTGACGTAGAGCATCGTGATGCCGAGCCCGCGCTGCAGGCGCTGCAGCTCGCCACGCATCTCCAGACGCAGCCGCGCGTCGAGATTCGACAGCGGTTCATCGAGCAGGAGCAGGCGCGGCTCGACGACCATGGCACGCGCCAGCGCGATGCGTTGCTGCTGTCCGCCGGACAATTCCCGTGGCAGGCGCGCCGCAAGCCCATCGAGCCCGACGCTCGCCAGCGCCGCGCCGGCGCGTCGTTCCAGCTCGACCCGGGGCACTCGCCGCAGGCGCAGCCCGAACGCCACGTTGTCGAAGGCGGAGAGATGCGGGAAGAGCGCATAGGACTGGAACACCAGCCCGACATCGCGGCGATTGGCCGGAACGCGCGTGATGTCCCGCCCGTCGAGCTCGATACGTCCGGCGCGCGCCTCGATGAGGCCGGCGATTGCGCGCATCGTGGTCGTCTTGCCGCATCCCGACGGCCCGAGCAGCGCCACGAGTTCGCCGCGCCGCACGGACAGGTCGAGCCCCTCGACCGCGATCATGTCGCCATAGCCCAGCGTGAGGCCCGACAGGCGGAGGAAAACGGCGTCAGACATAGCGGAAGATCCCCAGCGCGCGCTCGGCCACGAAGACCACCGCGATCGATCCGAGCGCGACCAGCGCCGACAGCGCCGCCACCGACGGATCGTAGGTATGCTCCATGTAGGCGAGCATCTGGATCGGCAGCGTGCTCACCCCCGGTCCGGTCAGGAAGAGCGAGGCCGGAACCTGGTTGAACGACGAGATGAAGCCCAGGATGAAGGCCGCGAGGATGCCGCCGCGGATGTTCGGCAGGACGACCGCGAAGAAGGCGCGCGCGCGGCTCGCGCCCAGCAGCACCGCGGCCTCCTCGATGTCCGGCCGCAGATGCTCGAGGCTCGCGCCGACCACGCGCACCGCGTAGGGCACGAGCAAGGCGGCATGGGCGAGGAACAAGGCGTGCAGCACCGGCAGACCCAGCGGCACGACCAGGTGGCGGAGCAGCGCCAGCCCGACGACGATGGCCGGGACGATCGCAGGCGAGAAGAGCAGCGTGCGAAGCGCCTCGCCGCCCGGCAAGGCATAGCGCGACAGCGCGTAGGCCACCGGCACGCCGAGCGCCAGCGCCGCGAGCGTCGCGCCGAAGGCGAGGACGAGCGAAACGACGAAAGGCCCGCGAAAGCTCTCGACCGCGAACACCGCCTCGACCCAGCGCAACGACAGGCCGCGAGGCGGGAAGGCCGGCACCTCGCCCGCCGTCAGCCCGGCGCCGATCACGACCAGGAAGGGACCGACGAGGAAGATCAGCACCAGCGCGATGGCGAGGCGTCCGAGCGCGCGCATCATCGCCGTCCCCCACGGGCCGTCGCGGCGAGGCGCAGGACGCGGCTTGCAGCGAGACTCATGGCGATGAGGATCGCCGCGATGACGCCGGCGGAGACGACGTCGTTGGCCACCGAGAC
>CAIOSQ010000302.1 GCA_903860935.1 uncultured Rhodospirillales bacterium
CAGCCGGTCATACATGACGAGCGCCCCGGCCAGAGACAGGTTGATCGAGAACCGCGTTGGGATCCGGACCACATGGGCACAGCGCGCCAGCACGGCGGGTGAGAGCGACCCGCGCTCCGGGCCCATGATGTAGGCGGCGGCATGGGGATGACGGAAGGACGGCAATTCGATCGACTCGTCCATCAATTCGACCCCGACAAGGACGCACTCGCGCGGCAGGGCGAAGTCGCCGATATCGGCGAATTCGTAGAAGGGCAGGCTGCCGGGCGTGTCGGAAGTGTCGGCGAGCCGACCCTCCGCGCGCTCATAGTTCGCCGCCAGGGTGAAGACGAAGGACGCGCCGAAGGCATGCGCGGTGCGCATCAGCGCGCCGACATTCATCGACTTGGTGACGCCCTCGACGCCGATCGCGAAATACCCGCGCAAATCCGACTCCTCCGACCAAAACGCCGCGGAGATTGCGCCGCCCGCGCCGCACGGGCAAGGTGCCGCGCATCATGAATGCCAATCCCTTCCTCGTCGACGTCGCGCGCGGCGCGATGGTCGAGAGCCGCCATCGCGGCCGGTACGTCGTCGCCGACATCGACGGCCGCATCGTCGCCGCGGGCGGCGACATCGCAGCACCGGTCTTTCCGCGCTCGGCGATCAAGTTCCTCCAGGCTCTCCCGCTGGTCGAAAGCGGAGCGGCCGATGCCTTCGCGCTCGGCGCGGCGGAACTCGCCATCGCCTGCGCGAGCCATGGCGGCGAATCGCGCCATGTCGAGACGGTCGCCGCGTGGCTGGCACGCATCGGTCTTGGCCCCGGCGATCTCGAATGCGGCGCGCACATGCCCTCCGCGGCGGCGGCGGCCGAAGCCCTGATCCGCGCCGGCACGAAGCCCAGCGCGCTCCACAACAACTGCTCGGGCAAACATGCGGGCATGCTCGCGACCTGCCTTCACCTGGGCGAACCCACGCGCGGCTACATCGCGCCCGAACATCCGCAGCAGCGTCGCGTGGTCGCCGCCTTCGAGGCGATGCTCGGCCTCGACCTTGCCCGCGCCCCGCGCGGCGTCGATGGCTGCGGCCTGCCGCAGATCGGCATCCCCCTCGCCGCCCTCGCGGCGGGCATCGCGCGCTTCGGCGCGCCCGTGAAGCTGCCGGCGGCGCGCGCCGATGCCTGCCGGCGTCTTGCCGCGGCGATCCTCGCCGAACCCTTCATGCTCGCCGGAACCGGCCGCTTCTGCACCCGCGCCATCGAAGCATGCGGCGGCAAGGCCGTGATCAAGACGGGTGCCGAGGGCGTCTATGTCGCCGCGCTTCCCGCGCAGGGGCTGGGCATCGCGCTCAAGATCGACGACGGCGCCGCGCGCGCGGCCGAGGTCGCGATGGGCCATCTGCTGCGCGTCCATGGCGCGCTCGACGCGACAGCTCGGGCGCGGCTCGAGGATCTGCTCGCGCCGCCGCTGCTCAACGCCGCCGGACGTGCCGTCGGTGGCCTTGCGCCCGCCCCCGGCTGGTGAGCACCCCCATGACCGGTCCGGCACGTGCCGACGGCGCCGATCCCGTCGCGGTACAGTACGAATCCTACCCCTATCCGCCGCGCGACCCGCGTGACGAGTCGAAGCGCCTGGTGACGGGCAGCCCGAGCCATCTCGGCGAACTCATCCATCACGTGCGCGGCGGCGTCTTCGATCCCGGCCAGCCCTTTCGCGCCCTGATCGCGGGCGGCGGCACCGGCGATGCCGCGATCATGCTCGCGCAGCAGCTCGCCGACTCCGGCGCGGCGGCCGCGCGGGTCGTCTATCTCGATCGCTCGGCCGCGTCGCGACGCGTCGCGCAAGCCCGCGCCGCGGCGCGCGGCCTCGCCAATCTCGACTTCGTCTCCGGCTCGCTGCTCGATCTCGGCGCGCTCGGCCTCGGCGGCTTCGACTACATCGATTGCTGCGGCGTGCTGCATCACCTGGAAGATCCCGAGGCCGGGCTGGCGGCGCTGACCGCCGCGTTGGCGCCGGGCGGCGGAATGGGCGTGATGCTCTATGCGCCGCTCGGGCGGATCGGGGTCTATCCGATGCAGCACGCGCTGCGTCTGCTCGACGGGGGCGGCCCGCCGGCCACACGCGTCGCCGACGCGAAGCGGCTGCTGGCGACGCTGCCGACGACCAACTGGCTCAAGCGCAACCCCTTCGTCACCGACCATCTGGTCGAAGGCGATTCGGGACTGCACGACCTTCTGCTGCATGCCCGCGACCGCGCCTACAGCGTCGACGAGGTGTACGACTTCCTCGACGGCGCCGGGCTGCGCCTCGCCGGGTTCGTGCCCGCGGCACGCTACGAACCGCGATCCTACATCTCCGACCCCGTGCTGCTGCGCCGCGCCGAGGCGCTGGCACCACGCGCGCGCGCCGCGCTCGCCGAGGCGCTGGCCGGCAACATCAAGAGCCACGCCTTCTACGCGGTGCGCGCCGACGATCCGGTGGCGCCGCCGCAGCCCGTCGATCCGGAGATGATCCCGGTCGTCGTCAATGCCGAACCGGCGGCGCTCGCCAAGGCGGCGGGGACCTCGGGAAGCATCTCCGCGACCGTCGACGGCCTGCCCTTTCGCATGCGTCTGCCGCGACGTGCCGGCGCAATGCTCGCCCGCATCGATGGCCGGACCAGCCTGCGCGCGCTCCACGCCGCACTCCGCGCGCAGGACCCGCAGCTGGACGAAGCGATGTTCATGGCCCAGTTCGCCGAGCTCTTCGCCGCGCTTCATGGCCTCGGAAAGCTCATGCTGCGGCGGGGCTGAGCGATGACGGAGTCGCATGCGATGACCACGGAGCAGACCCTCAAGCGCGAGCTGCTGCTTGCCTTCCATATCCTGGACCTCGCGGGCCAGAACAGCGGCATCGCCGGGCACCTGACCGCGCGCCGGCCCGGCGGCGACGAATTCTGGTGCCACAGCCATGGCCTCGGCTTCGAAGAGGTGCGCGCCGCGGATCTGAACTGCGCCGATCTCGATCTCGTGCGACGCACGGGATCGGGCCGGATCGGTCCGTCGCTCGCCATCCACGCCGCGATCTACCGCGCGCGACCGGATGTCGCCTGCATCGTCCACACCCACGACGCGGCCGCGGTGGCGCTGACCGCCACCGGGGAGGAGCTGCTGCCGCTCTACCAGAGCGCGCTGCTCTTCGCGGACGACATCACGACCCATCGCGACTATGACGGCGTCGTCGAGACGGCGGAAAGCGGCCGCGCCCTCGCCGCCGCGCTCGGCCCGCGCCGCGCGCTGCTGCTCGCCAATCACGGCACGCTGGTCGCCGGGGCCTCCATCCGCGAGGCGGTCCACGCGACGATCATGCTGGCCGAGGCGTGCCGCATCCAGATCCAGGCAATGGCCGCGGCGCCGGGACGGCCGCTGCATGCGGTCGACGCGTCCACGGCCAGGGACGCCAAGGGCTTCCTGCTCTCCCCGCGCGTGCTCGCCCTGCGCTGGGACTATTACGTGCGCCGCGTCCTGGCGGCGAAACCCTTCCTCGCCACCGAACTCGCCGCGCTCGGCGACGGCTGACCGCGGCGGGTCCGCGCGGCCCTCAATGCGGGCGTGGCGGCGGTTCGTCCGGGTCGCGTTCGGGCAGGCCCGGCGCCGGGCTCGCTTGATGATGGAACAGCTTCCAGCCCCCGGCCTCGCGGCGGAAGAGATTCGTCGCGACCAGCGCCTGTCCGGCGATCGCCTCGTGGCAGACCACGACTGCCTGATCGCCGGCGACGAAGGCGCGCGGCGCAACGCAGGCGACGCGCGGCGATTGCGGGTTCGCGAGGATACGCGTCCAGCTTGCCAGCACCGGCGCGCGGCCGAAGAGCGGCGGCCAGCCCGGATGGATGCAGAGCACCGGCTCGCCGCGCGCCCAGAGCGCGTCCATCGCGTCGATGTCGCGATCGGCAAAGGCCCGGTAGAAGGCCTCGTTGGCGAAGAGGACCGCTTCGCGATCGGCGAGCGGGCTCATGCCCGGCCTCCCGCCACGGCGAGGCCACCAAGGGTCAGCAGCAGCGGTTGATGGTCCGAGGCGCCGGTCCCGGTGTCGACCGCCAGCGCGCGCAGATGCGGCGCCAGGGATGCGGAGACGAAGACGAAATCGCGGGCATGCGCCCCTTGCGGCCATTGCTGCCGGTCATGGACGCCGCAGGTCGGCGCATGCGCCGCGCTGCCATGCAGCGCAGGCCAGGCGTCGACGAAACCGGCCTCCGCCGCGGTGAGCGCGGCATAGGATGGCTCGTCGAGCGGAAAGTTGAAATCGCCGCACAGCACCGAGCCGCGCACGGGGGGCAGTGCCGCATAGGGCCCCTTGCCCGACGGCGACGGCGCGGCGTCGCGGGCGCGCCATTCGGCACCGAGATCGCCGAGGCGCGCGGCCTGCGCGCCGCGCTGCGCCAGGGAGTGGAACTCGAGATGGGTCGTGACGACGCGCACGGCGCCGTCGCCCGCAGCCACCGTCGCCTCCAGCGCATGACGCTGCATGGTCGTCACCGCCGGCTCGGCCGGCCGCGGCAGGGCATGCGCGACGACATCGAGCACCGGCAGGCGCGACAGGATCAGGTTGCCGAAGCG
>CAIOSQ010000303.1 GCA_903860935.1 uncultured Rhodospirillales bacterium
CGGAGGTACGGCCTGCGAGGTGGCCGGCCTGCTTCCCGCCGGTGCTTGAACCTGGCCACCGGCCCCCGGTACGTTGGTCGTGCACGCCGACAGCGCGATCGTCGCGATCACGGCCAGGACGGTGCGGAGCGGGCGGAGCGCGCAGCGCGGCCCGGGAACGGAATCGAACATCGCCATGGCACCTGTGGATCGGCCGGTCGAGGAGGAGGATGCGGCGCCCGAGATTATCGGCGCGGCGACCGCGAGTAAATTGCCGGCGGGGCTGTATCTGGTCGCGACGCCGATCGGCAATCTCGGCGACATGACCGCGCGCGGCATCGCGACGCTGCGCGCCGTCGACCGGATCGCGGCCGAGGACACGCGCGTCGCGCGCCGTCTGCTCGCCGCCCTCGCGATCCGCGCGCCGCGGCTGGAGCGCTACGACGACCATGCCGACGAAGGTGCGCGCACGCGGCTGCTGGACGCGATCGCGGCGGGCGAGGCGGTCGCGCTGGTCAGCGATGCCGGGATGCCGGTGATCGCCGATCCCGGCTTCAAGCTGGTGCGCGCCGCTCGCCAGCGCGGCCTGCGCGTGAGCGTCGTGCCCGGGGCCTCGGCGCCGCTCGCCGCGCTGGCCCTGTCCGGGCTGCCCAGCGACCGGTTCCTCTTCGCGGGTTTCCTGCCGTCGCGCGAGACGGCGCGCCGCGCGGCGCTCGCGGATCTCGCGCCGATCCAGGCGACGCTGGTGCTGCTCGAGGCGCCGCAGCGCCTCGCCGCCTCGCTTGCCGACATGGCCGCCGCGCTCGGCGCCACCCGGGATGCGGTGGTCGCGCGCGAACTCACCAAGATGTTCGAGGAGGTGCGCGCGGGGCCGCTCGGCGCGCTTGCGGCGGCCTTCGCGGGCGAAGACCCGCCGCGCGGCGAGATCGTCGTGGTCGTCGCGCCGCCGACCGCCGCCGATGTCGCGGCGGTGCCCGACGCGGCGACGCTGGACGCGCAGCTGCGCGCCGCGCTGACGACCATGAGCCTGCGCGACGCCGTCGCGGCCGTCTCCGGCGCCACCGGAGTGGCGCGCCGCGAGGTCTATGCCCGGGCGTTGGCGCTCGCAGGGGACCGCGAACCGTGAACCGCGCCGCGCGCGGGGCCGCGGCGCGCCGCCGTGGCGCGCGCGCCGAGCGCCTCGCCGCTTGGCTGCTCCGCCTGAAGGGCTATGCGATCTTGGCGCGCGGGTTACGGCTTCCGGGGGGCGAGATCGACCTCGTCGCCCGGCGCGGGCGCGTCCTCGTCTTCGTCGAGGTCAAGGCGCGCGGAGACATCGCCGCGGCTGCCGATGCGCTGCGCCAGCGCCAGCGCGCGCGCATCGTCCGCGCCGCCCGCGCCTTCCTCGCCATGCGGCCCGACCTCGCCGATCATGACGCCCGCTTCGACGCGATCCTGTTCGGCCGCTTCCTGCCACGCCATGTCGTCGATGCCTGGCGCGCCGATGCGTGACGCCGCGCCCGCGGGCGCCATCTGTTGACGGCCCGCGGCCGGCGGGTCACAGTGCGGCTATGTCCCCCGTCAACCCGCTCGGGCGCGCCGTCGCGCCGGAAATCCGTGATGCCATCCAGGGCGCTGCCAAGCGCACGGGCGTCTCCTTTGATTTCCTGGTCCGGCAGGCCGAGATCGAAAGCGGTCTCGACCCAAAGGCGAAGGCCGCGACGTCCTCGGCGACCGGGCTCTACCAGTTCATCGAAAGTACCTGGCTGCGCATGGTGCACCAGCACGGCGCGAAATACGGCATCGCCGACGCGGCCGAGTCGATCGCCACGACGCCGGGCGGCGCGGCGCGGGTCGCCGACCCGGAGCTGCGTGCGCGGATCCTCGACCTGCGCAAAGATCCGGGGCTCGCGGCGGCGATGGCCGCGGAATACACGAAATCCAACCAGGACCAGCTGCGCACGGCGCTGCGCCGGGAACCGACCGCCACCGAGCTTTACATGGCGCATTTCCTGGGGCCCCAGGGCGCGACGCGCTTCCTGCAGGCCCAGGGGACGGATGGCGCGGCGCCCGCGGCGGATGTCGTGCCCGAGGCGGCGGCGCCGAATCGTCGCGTCTTCTTCGCGGCCGACGGCCGCGCGCGCAGCCTCGACGAAGTGATGGCGCGTTTTGCGAAACGTTTCGAAGGTACCCGGACCGGCGTGCCGGCCGCACCCGAGATCGTCAATGCGGTGGCGCGGACCGAGCGCGGGCTCGCCGCGCGGAGCGCGACGTTGCCGGCACCTGCCCAGACGCGCGTCCAGGTCCTCCAGGGCCTGTCCACCGTCGGCATCGCGCCGATCACCGTCGCGGCGCTGGCGGCGCTCGACGATCGCGAGGGCCGCACGGTGGCCGGGCGTGCGGCGCGGCGCTCCCAGACCTGACGACATGCGGGGCCGGGGTCGGCCTCGTGGCATGGCCGGGCTCCTGCAGCGATGATCGGCGCCTTTTCCAAATCCCTCGCCCAGTTGGCCGATCCGGCACTCCGGCGGCTGCTGATCCTGTCCCTCGCGCTCGCGGTGGGGTGTTTCGCCGCGTTGCTGGCGGGGCTGTTCCTGGCCTTGCCCTGGCTGCTCGCGTTCCTGCCGCAATCGGCGCCGGCCTGGTTCGCCGACATCGCCGGGATACTAAGTGGCGCGGGGGCGGTTCTGCTTGCGATCGTGCTCTTCCCGGGCTGCGTCGTGGCGATCCAATCCGCCTTCCTCGCCGATCCCGTCTGCGCGGCCGTCGAGCGGCGCCATTACCCGGGATTGCCGCCACCGCGCGCGTCGGGGATCGGCGAGCAGGTCGTGCTCGCCCTGCGCCAGATCGGCACCACGCTGGGTCTCAACCTGCTCGTCCTGCCGCTTTATTTCGTGCCGGTGGTGAACGTCGTCGCCTTCGCGGCGGTGAATGGATGGCTGCTCGCGCGCGAGACCTTCCTCGCGGTCGCCCTGCGACGCCTCGATCGCGCCGCCGCCGCTCGTCTTTGGCGCGCGGGCCGGGCGCGCTACTGGGCCGCAGGCGCGATCCTGGCGCTGCTCATGGGCATTCCCGTACTCAATCTCGCCGGCGCGCTGCTGGGCGCCGCCGTCATGACGCATCTGGTCGAGGCCGCGCGCCGCGGTGCCTGATCGTCGGTTGCCCGGCGCATGGTGCGTTTTCGCGTTGCCCGCGCGCATCCGCTTCGCCACATTGCCCCCGTCCAGCCGAGGAGAGCCCGCATGTTTCGTCGCAAGAAGGATAACGAGGACGACAGTCATCCGCTGGCGCCCGAGCCGCCGCAGATGGCGACCGAGCCGCGTGTCGCCATGCGGCAGAACCCCTCTGCTGCGGGTCAGGTCGTCGCCCCCGCCATGACCCCGCGCGCGGCACAGCCCGCCGCGGCGTCGATGCCGGTCGCCGCCGCGGC
>CAIOSQ010000304.1 GCA_903860935.1 uncultured Rhodospirillales bacterium
CCGCCGCGCCGGCCTTCAAATCCTTTCTCGACGCGCCGATGGGCGACGCGCTGGTGGTCGCAGATGCGGGCGAACTCGATACGCGCTCGGTGCTGCGCAAGCTCTTCGAAGCCGCGGAAAACGCCGCGGCGCTGGCCTGCTATCCCGACGAGGGCCGCGACCTCGCCGCGCTGATCCGCGCCACGCTTCAGCAGGATGGCGTGCGCGCGAGCGACGAGGCCCTGGCCTGGCTGGCGCAGCGCCTGGGGGGCGACCGCGCCGCCACGCGCGGCGAGCTTGCCAAACTCGCCCTCTACGCCGGGCGCGGGGCGGAGATCGATCTCGATCAGGCGCGCGCCGTGGTCGGCGAGACCGCGGAGGTCGAAGCGGACGACGCCGCCATGGCCGCGGCGCTTGGCGATGTGGCCGGCCTCGCCCGCGCGCTTGACCGGCTCGACGCCGAGGGCACCAACGCCGTCGCCGTGCTGCGCGCCGCGCAACGCCTGTTCACGCGCCTGCATCTCTGCGCCTGCCATGTCGCCGAGGGCACGGATCCCGGCGCGGCGATGGCGAAGCTCCGCCCGCCGGTGTTCTGGAAGGAGCAGGACGCCTACAAGCGCGCGCTGCGCCGGCTCGACGATCGCGCGCTCGGGCGTGCGCTGGCCCTGTTGCTGGGCGCCGAGCGCAGCGCGAAATCCGGGCTTGGCCGCGCCGGGACGCTGGTCGCGCAACGCGCCCTCTACGCCATCGCCGGCGCCCAGGCCGCGCGCAGCCGCGTCGCAGGCCTGCCGCGATGACCCCGGCGGCGCTTTCCTTGGCGCGGACGGCGGATTAGAACCGTGGCGATGCGCGATCTTCGTTTCCTTGTCCTTCTCCTGGCGCTGGGCGCCGCCACCGGCTGCGCGCGCCTGGAAGGCGCGATGACGCCCTTCGGCGGCGAGCAGGTCGCCGATCTGCGCGCCCTCGACGGCCGCTATGCCGGTCTCGCGACCTATGCCCAGGGGCCCGATCATTGCGCGCGCCAGCTGCGCATGAGCCTGCGCGTCGTCAATGGCCGGCTGGAGGGCGAAGTCGCCGACCCACGCCACGCCGCTGCGCCGGCCGGGCGCTTCGACGGCTATCTCGAGACCGATGGCGGCATGGCCACGCTCCTGCGCGCCCTCGGCGATGTCTTCGTCCTGCGCGGCCGGTTTCGCGAGACCCGCTTCGACGGCCAGCTGATGACCGGGGCCGCGATCGATCCGACGCGCAACAATCCGCGCCAGGGCGAATCGAATATCCGCTTCGGCGCCGGTGCCCGGGATTGCGTGTGGATGGTCCGCCTGCCGCGCCAGGCCGGCTGACCGGTCACGGCGGCGGGAGTGGATCTTTGCCCCGGTTGATGCGATACGAGGGGCGTTTCGGGAGAGCGGTCATGGACGGTTCGGTCACGCGCGTGCATAGAGGGTTCCGCGGCTTCCTGGCGGCGGCGATGCTGGCGTCCGTCCTGGCGCCGCTGCTCGTCGCCTGCGAGAGTTCCGAGGCGATGTATCCCAGCCCGGCGCGCCGCCGCGGCGACAGCGGTCCGCGCTACGGCTATGGCGAGACGCGAATCGGCGAGCCCTCGGTCTTCGGCGATGGTGGGATCTTCGGTCGCTCCTCCGGCAACCAGCAGGGCGCGGGCGGCGGCGGGATCGGGGTCAACAGCTTCCTGTGGCGCGCCGCCCTCGACTCGCTCGCCTTCATGCCGCTGGCCTCGGCCGATCCCTTCGGCGGCGTCATCGTCACCGACTGGCATGCCCTGCCCGAGGCGCCGGACGAGCGCTTCAAGGTCAATCTCTTCATCCTCGGCCGCGACCTGCGCGCGGATGGCGTGCGCGCGGCGGTGTTCCGCCAGCGTCGCGACCGCGCCGGCGCTTGGACC
>CAIOSQ010000305.1 GCA_903860935.1 uncultured Rhodospirillales bacterium
TCCTTCGACATGGGTGGCACCACGGCGAAGATCTGCCTGATCGAGGATGGACAGCCTCAAAGTTCGCGCAGTTTCGAGGTCGACCGTGCGGCGCGCTTCCTCAAGGGCTCAGGCCTGCCACTCCGCATACCTGTGATCGAGATGGTGGAGATCGGCGCCGGCGGCGGCTCGATCGCCAAGATCGACGCGCTGGGCCGGATCGCCGTCGGGCCGGAGAGTGCCGCCTCGGAACCCGGACCGGCCTGCTATGGCCGCGGCGGCACCGCCCCGACGGTCACCGACGCCGACCTGGTGATGGGGCGCATCGATCCAGACGCCTTCGCCGCGGGACGCTTCAAGCTCGACACCCAGGCCGCACGCCAGGCCGTGGCGCGCACGATCGGCGCCCCGCAATCGCTCGACACCGACATGGCCGCTTTCGGGATTTCCGAGATGGTCGACGAAACGATGGCCAGCGCGGCCCGGGTGCATGCGGTCGAACGCGGCAAGGCGATCGGCGAGCATACGATGATCGCCTTCGGCGGCGCCGCGCCGCTGCATGCCGCGCGCGTCGCCGAGAAGCTGGGTATCGCCCGCGTCCTCGTTCCTGCAAATGCCGGGGTCGGGTCGGCGGTCGGATTCCTGCGCGCGCCGGTGGCCTATGAGGTGGTCCATAGCCGCTACATGCGGCTCTCCCGCTTCGAGCCCGGGATAGCGAATGCACTCGTCGCGCGCCTGAGCGAGGAGGCGCGCGCCGTGGTCGTGCCCGGGGCCAGCGACCGGCCGGTCGGGGAAAGCCGGGGCGCGTTCATGCGCTATGTCGGCCAGGGACACGAGATCCTGGTGGCGATCCCCGATCGCATTCTCGCCGCGGACGACGCGTCCGAATTGCGCACACGCTTCGAGGCCGCGTATGCGCGGCTCTTTTCACGCATCATTCCAGGCGCCGAGATCGAGATCCTCAGCTGGTCCGTCGTCGTGAGCACGCAGGCCGAGCGCCCTGTCGCATCCGCCATACCCCAGCCCACGGCGGCCCCGCAACCGCGCGCACGTCGTGAGGTCTTCGAGCCCGGGCTCGGCCGGATGCTCGATGTTCCGATCTACTGGCGCGCCGATATGACGCCGGGCGCGCGGATCGAGGGGCCGGCGCTTATCGCGGAAGACGAGACGACGACCTTCGTGACCGCAAGCTTCGACGCCGCCATCGACGGCGCGCGGAACATTCTTCTCTCCCGCAAGCAGGCAACGGCCTGACCCCGAAGCGAGGCGACCGAGATGACCAACGTGACCAGTTCAGGCCTCGACCAAATCCGCCTCCAGATCATGTGGAATCGGCTGATTGCGGTGGTCGAGGAGCAGGCGCAGACACTCATGCGCACCGCCTTCTCGCCGATCGTGCGCGAGGCCGGTGATCTTTCGGCGGGCGTGTTCGACCTGTCCGGGCGAATGCTTGCCCAGGCTGTCACCGGCACACCCGGCCATGTCAACTCGATGGCCGAGTCCGTGAAGCATTTCATCGCCGCCTTCCCGCCTGAGACGATGGCCGACGGCGACATCTACATCACCAACGACCCCTGGAAGGGGACCGGCCATACGAACGATTTCGTGGTCACGACGCCGGTTTTCCGCAAGGGACGCCTTGTTGCGCTGTTCAGTTGCACCAGCCATCTCATGGACATCGGCGGCATCGGCTTCGGCCCCGATGCCACCGACGTCTACATGGAGGGCCTGTTCATCCCGATGCTCAAGCTCGCCGAGCGCGGAAAGATGAACGAGACGCTGATGGCGATGATCCGCGCCAACACCCGGTTGCCTGTCGATACCGTCGGAGACGTCTACAGCCTGGCGGCGTGCAACGACATCGGCGCGAAACGTCTGCTGGAGATGATGGACGAGTTCGGGCTCGAGAGCCTCGATGGGCTCGCCGATTTCATCTGCGCCTCGTCGCGCCGGGCGGTCCTCGCCGAGATCGCAAGGCTCCCGAAGGGTAGCTGGACCAACCGCATGGTCACCGACGGCTATGACGCGCCGATCGAACTGGTCGCGTGCCTGACGGTCTCGGACGAGGGCATCCATGTCGACTACACGGGCACATCCCCGGTCAGCGGCAAGGGCATCAACGTCCCGATCGCCTACACGACCGCCTATACGGTCTTCGGCCTCGGCTGCATCGTCGCCGCGCGCATTCCCAACAATGCCGGTTCCCTGGGCCCGCTGACGGTCAGCGCGCCAGAGGACTGCATCCTGAACGCGCAGCCCCCTGCCCCGGTCCTGTCACGCCACGTGATCGGCCAGATGCTCCCGGATGTCGTGTTCGGTTGTCTGCGTCAGGCGATCCCTGATCGTGTTCCCGCCGAAGGCACGTCATGCATCTGGAACCTGAATGTCCGCGGTCCGGTACCCGGGGGCACCGGAAAATACGGTTTCTCGATGGTCGTCACGTCGAATGGCGGGACAGGGGCCCGTCCGGACAAGGATGGGCTGTCCGCAACCGCCTATCCGTCCGGGGTCCGTGGCACGCCCGTCGAGATCGCAGAGTCGATGCTCCCCGTGATCTTCTGGAAAAAGGAACTGCGCTCCGACAGCGGCGGCGCCGGACGCACGCGTGGCGGACTCGGCCAGGATATCGAGATCGAGAGCGCTGCCGGTCTACCCTTCGAACTGCTTGCCGCCTTCGATCGCATCGATCATCCGCCCCGCGGCCGTGACGGCGGTGCCGATGGGGCGCATGGCTATCTCGGTCTGTCTTCGGGCGCGAAGCTCAAGGGCAAGGGGTTCCAGATGGTGCCGCCCGGCGACCGCCTCGTCGTCCGGACCCCTGGCGGGGCCGGTATCGGCCCGGCGACCGAGCGGCCTTCCGAGGCGCTGGCACGTGACTTGCGTGATGAGTTGGTCACGCGAGAGGCTGCGAACCTGCATTACGGCTGGCGCAGCAGCGCCGCCGAATGATGAAAGACCCAACCCGCAACCACAGGGAGTAACGACGACATGACAACCACGACGATGACCCGCCGCGCGCTCGCATTCGCGACGGCCGCCGCCGCTGGCGTCCTTGCGCTCGGTGCGGCCGCGATCGCACAGGCCCAGACGAAGCTCGACCTCTCGACGGTCTGGCCGGACAGCAACTTCCACACCGCCAACGTGAAGCGCTATGCCGAGGAAGTCGGCAAGGCGACCGGCGGTCAGGTGCAGATCATCGTCCATGCCGGTGGCTCGCTCGGGTTCAAGGGTCCGGAGCATCTGCGCGCCGTGCGCGACGGGCTCGTGCCGATGGCCGACATCCTGAACAACCAGCAGATCGGCGACGAGCCCCTGTTCGGCCTCGAATCGCTGCCGTTCCTGATCAGCTCCCAGGACGACATGCGCGCCCTCCAGAAGCATACGCGCCCGATCTACGATCAGGTCGCCGCGCGGAACAACCAGAAGATCCTCTACATCGTGCCGTGGCCCACGCAGTACCTGCACATGAAGGCCAAGGCCGACACGCTCGACGGCCTGAAGGGCATCAAGGTTCGCGTTCCTGACCGCAACGCCGCCGACATGCTGAACGCCGCCGGCATGGCTGGGATCCTGATCCCGTGGGGCGAGACCATTCCGGCCCTTGCTTCGGGTGCCGTCGCCGGCGTGTCGACATCGTCGAGCTCGGGCGTCGACGGCAAGTTCTGGGAGTTCCTGAAATACGTCTACCCGACGAACCACACCTGGTCCTCGCAGCTCGTCACCATCAACCTCGATGCGTGGAAGAAGCTGAAGCCCGAGCAGCAGAAGGCTCTCGAGGACGTCGCCAAGAAACTCGAACCAGAATTCTGGGCGGTGTCGCTCAAGAACGACACCGACAGCCTGGACCGCCTCAAGCAGGGCGGCATGGAGGTCGTAAACCTGCCGCCGGCCATGATGACCGAGTTCCGGGCACGCACCGCGCCGTTGGTCGACGCCTATCTCAAGCGCGTGCCCCAGGGCGAAGCGGCGGTCCGCGCCTACATGGTCGAGACCAAGAAGACGAACTGACCCAAGGGAACGGGGCCGGCGCGAAAACGCCGGCCCCGCATGCATCGATGTCCGGACACCCAATCGACCTTTACCGCGGCGCACCGGCACCCCTCGCCGCCTTGTTCCGTGGCATCGATGCGCTGGGACGCCTCGGTGGCTACCTGGGCGCCGCGTGCCTGTTCGGGTTGACCCTGCTGATTCTCGTGGAAATCGCCTCGCGCAATCTCCTCGGTCGGGACATCCGGATTGCGTGGGAATACAGCTCCTACCTCATGGGCGCAGGGTTCATGTTCGGCGCCGCGGTGACGCTGCGCGCGGGTGGCCATATCCGGGTCTCGCTGTTGCTGTCGAATGTCGGCCGGACGGGGCGACGCGTGCTCGAGATCGCGAGCGCAGCGGCGGGCACGGCTCTGACGATGTTCCTCGCCAATTCGCTCTTCTGGTTCACCGTCCGCGCCTTCGAGCGCGGCCAGACATCGCCAGCGAGCGACACGGCGCTGTGGATCCCGCAAAGCCTCGTCGTCGCCGGCGCGATCATGCTCGCGCTTCAGATGGCGGCGCGCCTCCTCCAGGCGCTGCTTGGCGTCGCGCTCGAGGATCCGCGGCTCCAGGTCTCCGCGCTCAGCGAATAGGACAGACCGATGGGCACCATCGTCGCGGCGGCGTTCTCGCTCCTTTTCGGCATGCTGGGAGCCGGCATCTGGGTGGGCCTCACCCTGATGGCGACCGGCGTCCTCCTCCTCGCGATCTTCAGGAACATCCCGCTCGAGCGGTTGCTGCCGCAATACACCTGGAACATCCTCACGACATCGGAACTGCTTGCCCTGCCCCTGTTCATCATCATGGGCGAGTTGCTGTTCCGCACACGGTTGTCGCGCTCCCTCTTCCAGGGCCTCGCGCCGTGGGCCGGCTTGCTCCCCGGCCGTCTGCTCCACGTCAACATCATCGGCTGCTCGATCTTCGCCGCGATCTCCGGGTCTTCGGCTGCGACGACACAGGTCGTAGGCCGGATCTCGCTCACCGAACTGCTGCGCCGTGGCTATGACCGACGCATCGCGATCGGCAGCCTCGCCGGCGCCGGAACGCTCGGGTTCCTGATCCCGCCCTCGAACATCATGATCATCTACGGCGTGCTGGGCGAGGTCTCGATCCTCAAGCTCTTCACCGCCGGCTTCATCCCTGGGTTCCTCCTCGCCGGATGCTTCATGGCCTGGATCATGATCCATTCGCGGCTTGTCCCCGGCCTCGTTCCCGAGAGCGAACGCGACCTGCGACGTGCGACCTGGCGCGAGCGCCTCGCATCGCTGCGCGAGCTTGGTCCGGCCGTCTTCCTGATCGCCTGCGTCCTCGGATCCATGTATGGCGGCATCGCCACCCCGTCCGAGGCCGCAGCGGTCGGTGTCCTTGGTGCGGTCCTGGTCGGCTGGATGCAAGGCGCCCTCAACCTGAGCACCATTCGCGACGTCTGTCTGGGCTCGGTCCAGACCTGCAGCATGATCGGCATCATCGTCCTCGGGGCGTCGATCCTCGGCAATGCGAGCGCGTTCCTCGGCGTGCCGCGCGCCGTCGCCGATTTCGTCACCGGCCTCGGCCTGTCGCCCTTCATGCTGATGATGGCCTTGATGGCCTTCTACATCCTGCTCGGCTGTTTCCTCGACGGCTTCAGCATGATCGTCATGACCCTGCCGATCGTGCTGCCGATCGTGAAGGCGGCAGGCTTCGATCCAATCTGGTTCGGTATCTTCATCGTGCTGGTCGTCGAGATGGCGCAAATCACGCCACCCGTTGGCTTCAACCTCTTCGTGATCCAGGGACTGACCGGCGAAGGTCTCGGCGCCATCGCGCGCTACACCGTGCCCTATCTCCTGATCATGATCGCGTTCACGGCCGCGCTGACCGTATTCCCCGACATCGTGCTGTGGCTGCCCTCGAAAATCTGACCGGCGAGAGCGCGTCGCGTCATCGGCGCGTCGCCAGGAACAAACCGGTCGCGATGCACAGGATGCCGACCGCATGGAAGCCCTGCAGTGTCTCTCCAAGCAGGGCGACCGCGAGCAGGGTCGAGACGACCGGCGTGAGATAGAGCAACACCCCAGCCGTCGCCGCGCCCACGCGCTGCACGCCCGCGATGAAGGCAAGATTGCCAAGCAGGGACGGACCGATCGCGATATAGACCACGAGCGACAGCGCCTGCCCGTCCGCCAGAATCCCGTCGGGCTGACGTAGCCACGGGTGCCCGGTCAGCCCCCAGATCAGATAGAGCGCCGCAAGGAGACCGAACCCGCACACGGCAGCGCAGGTGGTCGTCGCGAGCGGATGGATCTCGCGCGGAACGCGCTTGAGTTGGAACGAGAAGACCGCCCATAGCACCGCGGAGGCGACCGCGATCAGGTCACCTGCCGCGAAGGACATCTCGCCCGCACGGCGCCAGTCGCCGGCAAAGACGATATGCGCCGCACCCGCGAAGGCCGCGCAGATTCCCGCCACCTGACGCCCACGTACCGGCTCGCTGCGCGTCGCGGCGGCGATCGCGAGAACCCAGAGCGGCGATGTCGAACTGATCAGGCTGACATTCGCCGCCGTCGTGTAATACGGCGCAGCGCTGATCGCGACCCCGAAGACCCCCATGCCGTTCAGCCCGGCCGCTGCAACGGACCCTGCGTTGGCACGCAGCAACGCCGCGTCGCGCCGGATCAGCGGCCAGGCGATCGGGACCATGAAGGCAAGCGCGATGGCCCAGCGCCAGAACGTCAAAGCGAGCAGAGGAACCTCGGTTCCAAGCGCACGGGTCGCGACGTGGTTGGTTCCCCAGATCAAGGCCGCGAGCAGGACCGCGGCATGCCCGACCCCCATGCCGTCAGCCCGGCGTCTTGCCGAGCGGCTCGCCGGCACCCGTGCGCTCGAGGATGAGCCCGTAATGCTCGGGCCGCCGATGCCGGGCGAAATCGAAGATGTGCTTCTTGTAGACGGCGCAACGATCGAGGTCGCAGCGCGCAACCACGATCTCGTCGCCCAGCGTGCTGGCCTGGGCAACGATCTCGCCCGACGGCGCGACGATGCAACTCTGGCCGATCTGGTCGACGCCTTCTTCCAGCCCCGCCTTCGCGACAGCGACTGCCCAGGTGCCGTTCTGATACGCGCCCGCCTGCACGGAGAGGTGATTGTGAAAATTGTTGAGGTCGTCGGTTTCGGGCGTGTTCGGATTATGGACCGGCGTGTTGTATCCGAGCATCGCGAGTTCGACGCCCTGCAGGCCAAGTACGCGCCAGCTCTCGGGCCAGCGCCGGTCGTTGCAGATCATCATCCCCATCCGGCCGCCCATGGTCTCCCAGACCGGAAAGCCAAGGTCGCCAATCTCGAAATAGCGTTTCTCGAGATTCTGGAACGGATGCTCCGGACGGTGGCGATCGGTCCCGGGAAGATGGATCTTGCGATACTTGCCCACGATCCGGCCCAGCCTGTCGACGAGGATCGCCGTGTTGAACCGGCGCTTCCGGCCGGTCGTCATGTCGAGTTCGCAATAGCCGAGCTTGAACCCGATCCCCAGGCGCGCCGCGGTGTCGAAGAGCGGCTGGGTCGCGGCGCTTGGCATCTCGCGCTCGAACCAGGCATCGAGTTCGGCTTCGTCCTCGATCCACCAATGCGGGAAGAAGGCCGTGAGGGCGGCCTCGGGATAGACAATGAGATCGGCGCCCATGCGACGCGCCTCCACCATCATCCCGATCAGTCGCGCCACCGCCTCCTGGCGCGACTGGCTGCGCGGTATCGGTCCCATCTGCGCGGCAGCGACGATCAATGTGCGCGACATCCCTGGGTCTCCTGCGTGGCGCGGTTCAATTCGGCCTGATGTCTTCGGCAAGCGTCGATTCGTCGCCCCGCGGCGTCAACGCGAGTCCCTTGCGCGTCGCCCAGACATTCATCTGGAAATGGGTCGGCAGCAGGGCGAAATCCTCGAGCGCGACGCGTTGCAAGTCGCGGATCGCGCGATCGCGCGCCGGCCGATCCATCTCGACGCGCACGGCGGCCAGCAACCCATCCACCACCGGGTTCGACCAGCGTCCATAATTGTTGGTCGCGCGGGTCTGGAAGGTCTCGCGCAGGATCACGTACGGGTCGCCGGCGGTGAAGCCCCAGCCGACGAGCGCGAAGGAAAACTCAAATTTCCGCGCCTCGTTGAAGTAGATGGCGAGCGGCAGGCTGGCGACCTTCACCTCGATCCCGATCCGGGCCAGCATCTGCGCCACGGCCTGCGCCTGCTTGACGTCGTTGGGATAGCGGTTGGCGGTGACGTGGATCGTGAGGCGAAACCCGTCCGCGAGCCCGGCCTCGGCCATCAGGCGACGCGCGGCGGCAAGATCCGGCGGCGGCATACGGAATGCCGGATCATGGCCGGGAATGCCTGGCGGCACGACCTGATGCGCGGTGACCGCCAATCCGTCCATGATCTGCGCCACGATCGCGGTGCGATCGAGCACGAGCGCGATCGCCCGACGCACGCGCGGATCGCGCAAGGGGTTCGCGATCGGCGACCCGTCCTTTGCCGTCGCATGCGGTGTCTGCTCGCGAAAGACGTCCATGGTCCAGAAGATCACGCGTGCGGACTGTCCTTGCCAGACCGACAGCCGCGCATCGCGCGACAGGCGCGCGACATCGATCGGCGGAACGTCGTTGATCGCGTCGACGTCGCCCGCCAGCAGGGCCGCGACCCGGGCGCCGGGATTGACGATCGGCTTCATGACCACCTCGTCCCAGACCGGTTTCCCGCGCCAATGTCCGGGATCGGCCGCCAGGCGCATATGGCTACCGGACACCCACTCGACGAATCTGTACGGCCCGGTCCCGATCGCATGGCGACCGGTGTTGAAATCGCCGGGTTCGGCGCGCTCGCCGATCCGATGGCTCACGATGGCGATCGGCGCGACGCTGTTCGGCAAGGTCGGGAGCGGGAGGCGCGTGCGGATGCGCAGCCGGTGATCCCCCACGGCCTCGACCTCGGCGATGTCCTCGAGGTGGCGGCGATAGCTCGACGGCGCGCCGGGGATGTCGGGCGCGCGCCGGAACGAGAACACCACGTCGCGCGCGGTGAAGGGCGTACCGTCATGGAACCGCACGCCTTCGCGCAGCGCGATGTCCCAGACGAGCGGGTCCGCGGTCGGCTGCCACGACGTCGCGAGCCCCGGGCGCAGCGTCATGTCCGGGCCGACATCGACCAGCGAGTCGAAGACATGCTGCCGGACGACGATGTTGGTGCCGATTTCGGCGAAATGCGGATCGATCGACGTCGTGTCGCTGGAGATGCCGATCCGCAACGTGCCGGCCCAGAGCGGAGTAACCGCAAGCGACAGCAGCGCTGCCAGACCCAGCCGCAGAAATCTACTCATGCAATCCCCCTTCGCACCCTGCGAGGCGATAGAGTGCCGACGAGGCGCGGCTTTGGCAATGCGCGCCACCGGAGGATCCATGAGCGGCGACATCGATATCGATCTCGACAGGCCCGGCAAGCGCTTCGGTACCATTCGGCTCGTCCATTCCGACAACCGCAACGCCTTCTCCGTCGTCCCGGTGCCCATTGCGGTGATCGCGAACGGCGATGGTCCAGGCGTGATGCTGAGCGCCGGGACGCATGGCGACGAATACGAAGGCCAGGCGATCATGCAGGCGCTGGCCCGCGACCTCGAGCCGGCGCATGTCACCGGCAAGCTATACATCCTGCCGGCACTCAACTATCCCGCGGTCCTCGATGCCGCACGTTGCTCGCCGCTCGATGGCGGCAATCTCAACCGCGTGTTCCCGGGCGACCCGCGCCTCGGTCCGACATCGGCGCTGGCTGCCTTCGTCGCGCGGGAGATCATCCCGCGCTGCCGCTACGCGATGGACCTCCATAGCGGCGGCAAGAGCAGCGTCTACACGCCCTGCACCTATCTCCACTGGGGCGGCGATCTGGCCCATCGCCGCGCCAAGCTGGAGGGCGCACGCGCCTTCGGGGCACCCAGCGTCGTGATCTCCGGAGCGACGGCGAATGCCGGATCGATGACCGCCGAGTGCGACCGCCAGGGCGTGGTAATGGTGTCCACGGAGCTGGGCGGCGGCGGAACCATCGACCGCCGCATGCTGGGGATCGGACGCGACGGCGTGCGCAGAGCCCTGGCCCATTGGGGCATCCTGCGCGACCATCCGAAGCCTGAGCTCGCTGCGCCGCGACTTCTGATGCTCCAAGGCAAGGGCGGAACCCCGATGGCGGAAACCGACGGTATCTTCGAGCCGGCATGCGACCTCGACGATGCGGTCGAGGACGGCCAGATCGCCGGGCGCATCTATCCGATCGGGGAACTCGACCGCGCGCCATGCGACATCCTGTTCCGCGGTCCGGGGATAATCGTCTCGCGTCGCGTCGGATCGCTCGTCCGGCGCGGCGATCTCCTCTACAACCTCGCCAGTCCGGTCGACGAGGCCGGGCTGGGGATCACCTGAAACCAAAACGAGGAACGCTCGCCATGGCCGATACCGCCGAGGATGCGCTGTTCGCGGAACTGCGCAAGATCGACACGCCGACGATCACCAACGTCGTCGCCACCTACCCGAAGAGCAATCTCTGCCTCGGGCTCTACAACCCATGGACCGAGAACTGGTACACGGACACGTCGATCCGCTGCATCTATCCGGAACATGGGGCCGTGATCGGGTACGCAGTCACCTGCGTCTTCGGCCTTCCGGATCCGAATTTCGCCGGTCGCCTCAGCTTCATGGACGTGATCGACGCGCTCGATGCCATGAAGAAGCCGACGATCCTGGTCATCCAGCAGAAATGGCCGCCCGAGCTGATGGCGAAGGCCGGCCTCGCAGGCGAAATCATGGCGACCTCGATGCAGGCCGTCGGCTGCGTCGGCCTGCTCTCGAACGGTCCGTCGCGCGACGTCGACGCGATCCGGCGGATGAAGTTCCAGATGCTGCTCGGCGGCGTCACCGCGGGGCATGGCGAGATGGCCGTCCAGTCGGTCAACGTTCCGGTCTCGGTCGGCGGCATGGATGTCGCGCCCGGCGATCTCATCCACATGGATGAGAACGGTGCCGTCAAGTTCCCGGCCGACAAGGCGGGCGCCGTGCTCGCCAACGCGAAGGCGATGCTCGACGACGAGGCGGTCAAGCTCGCCGCGCTCCGCAAGGCGCGCAGCGCCGCCGAGATCCGCGCGATCCAGGGTGGTGGCCAGTACGGCGCGAAGAAAGGCTGACGGTCAGGCGGCGCGTCCTTCGCCCGCGAAGCCGCGCCGCCATCGCGTCCCATGTCCGACGGAAAGCTCCAGGATCGACCCTTCGCGGGGATCGCCTTCATGATCGCGGCCTTCGTCACGGTCGCGGTCGGCGATGCGCTCACGAAGACCGTGATCGTCGCGCTGCCGATCATGCAGTTCCTGGTGTTGCGAAGCGTGTCGGTCCTGACGTTGCTGGCGCCGTTCTTCATGCGTGCCGGCGGCTTCGCCGTGTTCAGGACCGAGCGCCTGGGCCTGCATCTCACGCGCTGCGTGCTCAACGGCGCGTCGCTCCTGCTCTTTTATGTCGCTTTGCGCAACCTGGAGCTGGCGACGCTCTTCGCGATCGGCTTCGTCGGCCCGCTGTTCATGACCGCGATCTCCGTTCCGCTGCTCGGCGAGAAGGTCGGGACGCATCGCTGGGCGGCGATCGGGATCGGTTTCGTCGGGGCCATCGTGATCGTCAATCCGACGGGAGATGGCATCCAGGTGATGGCGCTGGTGGCGATGCTCGGCACGTCGCTGTGGGCGACCAGCATGGTGCTCGTGCGCAAAATGAGTTCGACAGAGACCGACGCCTCCCTGCTCGCCTACATCAACACCTCTCTCCTGCTGCTCGGCGCCGTCGGCGCGCCCTTCGTCTGGCAACCGGTCGAGCCGTCGCAATTCGGCTTCATCCTGATGCTGGCGGTCACGCTGGTGGTCGGGCAGTGGCTGATGCTGCGGGCCTTCCGCCTCGCCCCGATCGGCGTGGTCGCGCCGTTCCAGTACACGGGGATCGTCTGGGCGACGCTCATCGGCTGGCTTTTCTGGAACGAGTTCCCTGCCCCCAATGTCTGGGTCGGGGCATCGATCCTGATCTCCAGCGGCCTCTATGTGATGTGGCGCGAACAGGTTCGCGCGCGGGAGAAGGCGGCCGCGCGCTCAGCCTGATCCCGGCGCCGCATCCACGTCGAAGATGCGGCCACGGTTGAGCAGCAGATGCGGGTCGAGTGCCGCCTTGATGCTGCGCATCACCGCCATTTCCGCAGGCGAGCGGCTCAGGCCGAGATAGGATTTCTTCTCGAAACCGACGCCATGTTCCGCCGACACCGATCCGCCCAGCGCGCCGATCGACTCGTAGAGCGTGTCGTTGATCAGCTTCTTCATCTCCGGGCGGTCGGCGGGATAGCCGGCGACGAAATGAAGATTGCCGTCGGCGACATGGCCGAAGGTCTGGAACACGGACAGGCCATGCGCGCGCAGACGGGCGTGAAGATCCTTGACCCATCCATCCATCGCCTGAATCGGCAGGCTGACATCGAAACCCACGGCGGGGAGCATGGCCCGGGTCGCCTCGCCTGACGCGTCGCGAAGGTTCCACAGCTGCGTTGTCTCGGCGAGCGACTGTGCCAGGACCGCATCGGCACCGGGGTGCGTCTCCGCGAACTGCGCCAGGGTTTCCATCAGCACCTCGCGATCGCGCTCACCATCGGTTCCCATCGTCTCGATGAGAGCGTAGATCGGACGGAACTCGGGGAACGGATTGCGGCCGACGCCGAGCTTGCCGGCCACCAGCTCGAAATAATCGCGCCACATCACCTCGAAGCTCGTGAGGCGCGCGCCGAGGGAACGGCGGCAGAGCGTGAGCAGTTCGATCACGTCGGGAAACGAGTCGAGGGCGACCAGGGCGGTGTCCCGGCTCGTCGGTTCGGGCTGAAGGATGAGCACCGCGCGCGTCACGATCCCCAGCGTGCCCTCGGTGCCGATCAACAGGTGCTTCAGGTCGTAGCCGGCATTGTCCTTCATCATCTTGCCGAGACGCGAGATCACCGTGCCGTCGGGCATCACGGCCTCGACGCCGAGGACGGAATTGCGGGTCATGCCGTAACGCAGGACCCGGTTGCCCCCAGCATTCGTCGACAGGATCCCTCCGACCTGACACGAGCCCCGGCTGCCGATATCGACGGGAAAGAAGAGCCCCTGGGCCTGCGCCGCCTGCTGAACGGTCTCCAGCGGCACGCCGGACTGGACGGTGGCCGTCGCCGTGACCGGATCGATCTCCTCGATGCGATTGAGGCGTTCCAGCGACAGGACGGCTTCTCCGGGCTGCGCCACGCCGCCATGCACGAGGCCGGTCATGCCCCCCTGGAGCACCACGGGTTGGCGCAACGCGTGAAGCACGCGCATCGTCGCCGCCACGGCCTCAGGCGTCGCCGGACGCAGGACCGCCACCGGTTCGCCGCGCATGCCTTTCCAGTCGACCTTGTAGCGCTCGCCGATATCGTCTGGCCCGATGAAGCCGGGTCCGTCGAGAACGCCATCGAGGGCGTCCTTCAGCCGCGTGGCCAGTTGCGTCGCACCGACACTCATCGTTCCCTCCTCGTCAAGATCCGGCGCCGGAATGGCGCACCGCACTGGCGAGGAAGGCATCTACGTCGCTTGCCTCGGTGTCATAGCCGGCGACGAGCCGGATCAACCAGCTATCCTCGCCCGGCCAGCGGTAGAAGCGCGCGCCATCGCGCTCGAGCCCATCAAGCACATGCGGAGGCAGACGCACGAAGATCTCGTTGCCCTCGACCGGGTAGCGGAACTCGGCGCCACGAACACGCGCAAGCCCATCGGCCAGCCGGCGCGCCATCGCGTTCGCATGGCGGGCGCAGTCGACCCATAGGCCGTCTGCCAGATAGGCATCCATCTGCGCGGCGAGGAACCTGTGCTTCGACCAGAGCTGCGCGCCACGCTTGCGCCGCCACCCCATCGTCGCGGCCTTGGTGGGGTCGAAGAAGATCACCGCCTCTGCCGCCATCGCGCCATTCTTGGTAGCGCCGAAGGACAGCACGTCGAGTCCCGCACGCCACGTAAGATCTGCGGGGCTGTGGCCGCTGCCGACCACCGCGTTTGCGAAACGCGCGCCATCGATGTGGAAGCCAAGCCCGTGACGCCGGCAGACCTCAGAGATGGCGCCCAGTTCGTCGGGCCGGTAGATCGTTCCGGCCTCGGTCAACTGGGTCAGGCTGACCGCCGAGGGTTGCGTGACATGAACGCTCCCAGCACCCGAAAGCCGGTAGGCACGGTCGATATCCGCCGCAGCGACCTTGCCATGGGTACCGGGGATGGCGATCAACTTCGCGCCGGCCGTATAGAATTCAGGCGCGCCGCACTCGTCCGCGTTTATGTGTCCGCCCGGGTGGCAGTAGATCGCGCCCCAGGGCGGTACCATCGACGCCAGGGCAAGCGAATTGGCCGCGGCGCCCGTGCCGACGAGGAACACCGCGCAGTCGCGCTCGAAGATCTCGGCGAAGCGCCGTTCGACGCGGCGCGTGATCTCGTCGGCGCCATAGGGCATCGCCCGGCCGCCAGACGCCGCCGCAATAGCCGCAACGATGCGCGGATGGATGCCGGTCGTGTTGTCGGATGCGAAATTCATGAGCTTGCCTTCCGGTCAGCGCGGACCCAGCTGGAAGGTCCCGGACACGGCGCCTGTCGCTGGATCGAGCACGACGAGACGCTCGTCCTGGCCAGGAGCCTGGGTGTACAGCTGGAGCACGATCAACGTGCCGCTGGCGGTGACGGACTGGATCCGCGTCCCCGCCGGCTGCTCCAGAATCGCGCGGCCCCAAGACGCATGGAGCGGCGGACGAGGACCCTCGGGTCGCGCCATGCCCTCGGCGGGCCGGCCGCTGCGGTTGAATATCACGACGACTAGCGTCAGGAATGCGGCTACGACGGCAATGCCGAGACCAACCACCAGGACCTTCAGACCGCGCATGACGGACCCCTCGACATGACCGCCGCGCCGATACAACCCGAAGGTTCGGCTCCGTTGACGGGCCGGTTCGACGCCGCGCAAGACGGCGAGCGGATGGACCGCGCCCTCGCCGCCCAACTCGCGTCCGCGCATCCCACGCTGACGCGCTCGCGGTTGAAATCGCTCATCGAAGCCCGTGCTGTTCGAATCGACGGCGTGACCGTACTGGAGCCCTCGAGACGGGTCAAACAAGGTCAGGATTTCGAACTGGATCTGCCGCCGCCAGATTCCGGAACGCTCGCACCACAGCCGATGGACCTGGACATCCTGCACGAGGACGAAGACGTCGTCGTCGTCGACAAACCTCCCGGCCTCGTCGTCCATCCCGCGGCGGGCAATCCCGACCACACGCTGGTCAATGCCCTGCTCGCCCATTGCGGCGAGGGATTGCGCGTAGTCGGCGGTGCCGGCCGCCCGGGCATCGTCCATCGCCTCGACAAGGACACCAGCGGATTGATGGTCGTCGCCAAGACCGAACTGGCGCTGCTGTCGCTCGGACGGCAATTCGCCGCGCATAGCGTGGAACGCCAGTACCAGGCCGTGGTGTGGGGAATGCCCGCGACGGCCGAAGGGGAGATCGACGCCGCGATCGGACGCTCGCGTACCGACCGCAAGAAAATGTCGGTGCGCTCGGCGGGCGGCAAAGCGGCGCTGACTCGTTATCGCGTGCTCCGCGCGCTCGCAGGCGGAGCCATTGCGCATCTCGCCTGCCGCCTCGCCACCGGCCGCACCCATCAGATCCGCGTTCACCTCGCCAGCATCGGCCACCCGCTGGTCGGTGACCCGGTCTACGGACGCAGCACAGGACGGCGCCGCGCGCTGCCGCCCGCGAGCGAGGCCGCGGCGAGCGGGTTCCCGCGCCAGGCCCTGGACGCGGTCCTGCTCGGCTTCGAGCATCCGCGGACCGGAAGCCGACTGCGTTTCGAACGTCCCCTGCGCAGCGACATCATGGCGCTGTTGCGCGCGCTTGAATCCGGACAGGCTGGCCTGTGAAAGCCCTTTTCCCGCCTTTATTCTAGGGCTTGATACGAATCGGCGGTTTACGTCGGAGCGCAGATCGCGACCAGGAGAGAAATGTCCCGCACCCTTCCGGCCCTGTCCGGCGAACGCAATGTCTCACGCTATCTCCAGGAGATCAGGAAATTCCCCCTGCTCGCCGCCGACGAGGAATTCATGCTCGCCAAGCGCTGGCGCGAGCATGCGGATTCCGAGGCCGCGCATAAACTGGTGACCAGCCATCTGCGTCTCGTCGCGAAGATCGCCATGGGCTACCGCGGCTATGGCTTGCCGGTGTCCGAACTCATCTCCGAGGGCAATGTCGGAATGATGCAGGCGGTCAAGCGCTTCGAGCCGGACAAGGGGTTCCGTCTCGCGACCTACGCCATGTGGTGGATACGCGCGTCGATCCAGGAATACATCCTTCATTCCTGGTCGCTGGTGAAAATGGGAACCACCGCCGCGCAGAAGAAGCTGTTCTTCAACCTCCGCCGCGCCAAGGCGCAACTGCAGGTCATGGACGACAGGCAGTTCACCCCGGAAAAGATCGCCCGCATCGCCACCGATCTCGGGGTCGCGGAACAAGACGTCGTGCAGATGAACCAGCGCCTCGCCGCGCCCGATCACTCGCTGAACGCGCCGTTGCGCGGCGATGGCGAGGGTGATCTCGAGTGGCAGGATTGGCTGGTCGACGAGACCGCCAACCAGGAGGTCCGCCTCGCCGACGAGCAGGAATTCGTCCGCCGCAAGACATTGATGGACGAGGCGATGAAGACGCTCAACGAACGCGAGCGCCAAATCCTGATCGAACGCCGCCTGACCGAAGACCCTGCGACGCTCGAGGATCTGTCGATCAAATACAACGTCAGCCGCGAGCGCGTGCGGCAGATCGAGAACCGTGCCTTCGAAAAGCTTCAGAAGGCAGTCCGTGCGCTCACCGCAGAAGAATCGCGCGCCGTCGACGAGGCGCGCGCGGCCGGTCTGCCGTCGCTGCGCCCCGCGTCAGGCGCGTTGCCGAAGCCGGCATCCCCGCGCTGATCTCGCGTGTCCGCGCCGAGCAGAACCCCGGCGCGGACACGCGGATACGGCTCAGGCCGATTTCACCTCGATCCGCCGCTCCGCCTTGCGCGCCTCCGGCTTCTTCGGCAGCGTCAGGATCAGTACCCCCTTCGAAAAGCGTGCCTCGATGCGCGCTGGGTCGACGCCGTCCGGCAGCCCGAAACGCCGCTCGAAGGCCCCGAGGTGGCGCTCGCGCAGGCAGTACGCCGCAGTCTTTTCCTCGTGCCCGCCCTGCGTCTCGCCGCGGACGCAGAGTTCGCCGTCCGCCAGCGTCACCGCGATGTCCTTCCCCTCGATGCCGGGCATGTCGATTGTGATCTCGTAAGCGTCGTTGCTCTCGACGACATCGGCGGCCGGCGCACCGGTCCACCCGCTCTGACGCCGCCAGAACGGGTCGAGATCGGCGGTCGGACGCCGGAACGGCAGATGCCAGCCGCTGCGATCGAAATCCTCGAAGATCCGGTCCACCTCGCGCCGCAGGCTCTCGAACGGATGCCAGAACGGCGCCATCGCTCCGTGCTCGCCCCTGCGGGTCTCGGACTTGATCGGCAATGTCGTGCCGCTTTCGGCCATGGCTCGCTCTCCTCGAAACAGGTCTCGGAGCGGAGCGATATCCCGCATCGCCGGGCCGCCGGCATTGCGGCGTCTCAAGACGCGATCGCGGACAGGGCGACGCGCAGCCCCCAGAAGAGGGCCGGTGCGGAGAGAAGGAACGCGAAGATGGCGGCGGCGTAACCCTGCGTCGCAAGACGGCGCTCCGAACCGCCCGCGGCCATGACCAGGGCGCGACTCGTCTCGATCGCCGGCCCGATCGCGAAGATGATCCATCCGACGAGCGCGACGAACAGCGGCACCGCGAGGACACCGAGACCGTCGCGCAGAACATCGTTCCAATAGGCGCAGGTCATGAGGATCTGTCCGGCCGCGGCCAGAAGATCGCCGTTGCGCAGCCATCCCGGGACGCCCGGCACGCGGTCCGCGAATTGCCAACTGGCTACCGACAGGGCAGCGAGCACGAGCAGGTAGACGACGACGTACCAGGGCATCGCGCCGCCCCCCCCCATCAATCGGCGAAGGGATCGGCGACGAGGATCGTGTCGTTGCGCTCCGGCGATGTCGACAGCAGAGCCACGGGCACGCCCACCAACTCCTCGAGCCGGCGGATGTACTTCACGGCGGCGGCCGGGAGATCGGCCCAGCTCCGCGCGCCACGTGTCGATTCCGTCCAGCCGGGCACCGTCTCGTAGACCGGCTCGAGTCCCGCCTGGGCGGTCGGATTGGCCGGTACATGGTCGAGATTCGCGTCGCCGAGACGATAGCTGGTGCAGATCCGGATCTCCGGCAATCCGTCGAGCACGTCGAGCTTGGTGAGCGCCATGCCGCGAACGCCACCGACGCGCAGCGCCTGGCGCACCATCACCGCGTCAAACCAGCCGCAGCGGCGCCGGCGTCCCGTGACCGTGCCGAATTCATGGCCGCGATCGCCAAGCAGCTGGCCGGTCGCGTCGGTCAACTCGGTCGGGAACGGCCCCGACCCGACACGCGTCGTGTAGGCCTTGCAGATACCGAGCACATAGCCCGTCGCCTGCGGCCCGAGCCCAGAGCCCGTCGCGGCCTGCCCCGCGACGGTGTTCGACGACGTCACGAAGGGATAGGTGCCATGATCGACATCCAGCATCGCCGCCTGCGCGCCCTCGAAAAGGATCCGCTTGCCGGCACGGCGCGCCGTATCCAGCGTCATCCAGACAGGCTCGGCGTAGGGCAGCACCTTTGGCGCGATCTCCACGAGCCGCGCGCGCAGTTCCGCGCGGTCGATGGGCGAAGCGCCCATGCCGCGGCGCAGCGCCTCGTGATGCCGCAGCAATTCATCGAGCTTCCAGTCGAGCGTCGCCTCGTCCGCGAGATCGCAGAGACGGATCGCGCGCCGCGCCACCTTGTCCTCGTAGGCGGGGCCGATTCCGCGCCCGGTCGTGCCGAGCTTGCGCGCGCCACGCAACTCCTCGCGCAGGCGGTCGAGTTCGCCATGCAGCGGCAGGATGAGGGTGACGTTCTCGGCGACGCGCAGCGTGCGCGGCGATACCTCGACGCCCTGCGCGCGCACGCGCTCGATCTCGTCGAGCAGCGCCCAGGGATCGACGACGACGCCATTGCCGATCACGGAGATCTTCCCCGGCCGCACCACGCCGGACGGAAGCAGGCTCAACTTGAAGACCCGCTCGCCGATGACCAGCGTGTGGCCGGCGTTGTGACCGCCCTGGAAGCGCACCACGATCTCCGCGCGCTCGGACAGCCAGTCGACGATCTTGCCTTTTCCCTCGTCGCCCCACTGGACGCCGACAACCGTGACATTGCTCATCGATACCTCACTCCCCGAGGGTATGGATCGTTCCTGCGATCCAGGCATGGCTGCAGCCGAGACGCCTTGCCTCGGCGATCGTGTCGTCATGGACCGCGAGCGCCGCGAGCGTAGCCCAGCCCGCCCCGCGCAGCGCTTCGCCCGTCGATGCCGGCGCATCCATCGGCACGAACACGCGGCGCGCCGGCTCCGGGGACGGCAACGCACGCAGGATCGTGTCGGTGTAGAGCGTGAACCCGGTCGCCGCCTCTCCGCCTCCGGCTGCGAAATCGCCGCCGGCAAGGTAGCGTCCGCCGCGCCCGAGCTCGCCGCGCACGCCACGCGCGAACAGCGTGAAACACAAGCCGGTATGGTATTCGAACCCACGGTTTTCGACGAGGTCGACCGTCACGGCCAGATCCGGCCGGCGCGCGCCGAGCGTGGCGACCACCTCTTCCAGGCGCCGCGCATCCTCGGTCGCCCGCGGCGGCAGACCCGCCGTCCGCAGCGCGGCCAGGGCACGCGCGGCGTCCCCGGATTCACGCAGCAGAAGCCCGAGCATCGCCGCGGCCTCGCCGCCATGCGTGGCGACCGCCGCCGCATCCTTGCGATCGAGGGCGTTGCGCAGCAGCGCCGCCTGGTCGCCGGCCAAGCCGGTGCCTTCGATGATTGCGCCGACCAGCGTCGGCGAGGACAGATCGACGCTCAGACCGCGCGCGCCGATATCGACAAGCGAGCTCGCCGCGAGTTGGACGGCTTCGACATCCGCCGCGACCGACGCGCTGCCGATGAGCTCGCACCCGATCTGTCCGAATTGCCGCGCGGAACGCAGCGCGTCCCCCGTCACGCGGACCACCTGCCCCGCATAGCACAGGCGCAAGGGCCGCGGCTCGCCGCCGAGGCGCACGGCCGCGATCCGCGCGACCTGGAGCGTCATGTCGGGCCGCAGCGCCAGCATGCGTTGCGACACCGGGTCCATGAGGCGGAAGCTATGACGCGCCATGGCCGCGCCGGAGCCGCCCAGAAGCGATTCCTCGAATTCCAGAAGGGGCGGCTTGACGCGGACATAGCCCTGGGCCGCAAAGGCGGACATCAGCCGCTCCACCGTCGCGGCCTCGAAACCGGCCTCTGGCGGCAGGAGATCGGCAAACCCGGCGGGGAGCAGCGCGCGGCTGGCGAAATCGGTCATGGCCCTGGCTTCTCGAAGGACGCAGCTAGGTAGCGGGTCCGGTCGCACCGGGCCAGCCTAATCGTGCCTGCGGAGGCGGCGGATACCGTGCCGACGCCCCTTGTGGAAGCCGGGGCGCCGCGCGCATAAATCTCACCGTGTCCAACCTGACCGTCAGCCCCAGCCGACTCGAGCGCGGCATCGCCGCGATCCTTCTCGCCGCATTGGTGATCGGGTGTCTTCTGGTCCTGCGGCCCTTCGTCGCCGCGATCCTCTGGGGCGCCATCCTTGTCTACGCGACCTGGCCGGTCTTCGCCTGGGTCCAGATACGCCTGCGCATCGGCCGGTCGGCCGCGGCTCTGATCATGATCCTTGCCGCTTTCCTGATCATGGTCGCACCGCTCGCGTTGGTCGTGTCCGATTTTGCGGACGACGTGCGCGACTTGCTGCGCAATCTGCGCGTCGTGATGTCCATGAGCCTGCCGGACCCGCCGGCCTGGGTGGTCCAGCTCCCGATGGTCGGTCCGCGGATCGACGAGCAGTGGCGCAAGATGTCGCTCGAGGAGCAGGAGTTGCAGACGCTCGCGGCCCCCTATCTTGAAGCGCTCGGGCGCTGGGGGTGGGGCAAGGGCGTCAATATCGGCATCGGCCTCGCCCAAGGCACGCTTGAGCTCGTGCTGGCGCTGTTCGTCGCGTTCTTTTTCTACCGCGACGGCGCGCGGCTGGCCGGACGTGTCGAGGGCGGGTTGATGCGGCTCGCCGGACAGCGCGGCCAGCGGCTTCTTCATGTCGCGGGAAACACCGTGCAGTCCGTCGTCTACGGGATCGTGGGAACCGCGCTCGTCCAGGCGGCCCTGATGCTGGTCGGCCTCACCATAGCCGGCGTTCCGAACGCGATGCTGCTGGCCTTCCTCACCGGGATCACATCGCCCCTTCCCATCGGCCCCCCCATCTTCTGGCTCGGCGCCGCAATCTGGCTGTACGCGACCGCCGGGCTGGGCTGGTGCCTGTTCATGCTCGCCTGGGGCGCCGGGCTCGTGAGTATGGCCGACAACGTTGTCCGGCCATTGCTGATCAGCCGCGGCGGCACGACACCGATCGTGCTGACGCTTCTGGGCATTCTGGGCGGGGTATTCGCCTTCGGCTTCCTGGGACTTTTCCTGGGGCCGACCCTGCTCGCCCTCGGTTACTCGCTGCTCCAGGAATGGACGTCTCCGGAACCGGCCGCGCCGGATGGACGCTCCGCGCGCGGCCAGTCCTGACCCCGCAACCGGTCAGAACCGCAGCGCCCTTACCCGCAGGACATGCGGGATGGCCCGGATCATGGCCAACGCCTCGTCGGTCACCGGTTGGTCCGTCGAAACCAGGCAGATCGCATCCTCGCCCGGCCTGCTGCGACCATTTCCGAAGGCCGCGATGTTGATCTGGGCGTCGCCGAGCACCTGGCCGAGGCGTCCGATAAACCCGGGCCGGTCCTGGTTGCGCACATAAAGCATGTTCGGGGCGAACTCCGCCTCGATCGTCACCCCGGCCAGTTCGACGATGCGCGGCTTCTGGTTGCCGAACAACGAGCCGGCGATGGTGCGGCGATGACCATCCGACTCGACCGTGACGCGGATCAGCGTCGGGTAGTCGGTCTGCCGGTCGTGGCGCGTTTCCGTGACCGCGATGTTGCGCGCACGCGCGAGGACCGGCGCCGAGACGGTATTCACGCTGTCGAGTTGCTGCGACAGAAGCCCAGCAAGGACGCAGGCGGTCACTGGCTTCGGGTTGATCTCTGCGGCATGGCCCTCGTACTCCACGGCGATCGCGCGGATGTTGTCGTCGGACAACTGACCGAGATAGGTCCCGAGCCGCGCGCCAAGCGCCATGTAGGGCCCGAGTTGGCGCGCCTCCTCGGCTGTCACCGAGGGCATGTTGATGGCGTTCACGACGGCGCCGTCGAGCAGGAAGTCACAGATCTGCTCGGCGACCTGAAGCGCCACGTTTTCCTGGGCCTCGGTGGTCGATGCGCCGAGATGCGGCGTGCAGATCACATCGTCGCGGCCGAAGAGCGGGCTTTCATGCGCTGGCTCGGTCAGGAAGACATCGAGCGCCGCGCCGGCGACCCGGCCATCCCCGAGCGCCGCCAGAAGATCGTTTTCGACGACCAGTCCACCACGCGCGCAGTTGACGATGCGGACGCCGCGCTTGCACTTGGCGAGCGCCACCGCATCGAGGATGTTGCGTGTCGCGTCGGTAAGCGGCGTGTGCAGCGTGATGAAGTCGGCGCGCGCGAGCAGATCGTCGAGTTCCAGTTTCTCGACCCCGAGCTTCACCGCCCGTTCGGCCGTCAGGAACGGGTCATAGGCTACCACCTTCATCTTCAGGGCCAGCGCCCGCTCGGCGACGATCGCGCCGATATTGCCGCAGCCGATGATGCCAAGCGTCTTGGCAAAGAGTTCGACGCCCATGAAACGGTTCTTCTCCCACTTCCCCGCCTGGGTGGAGCGGTCGGCCGCCGGGATCTGTCGCGCCAGGGCGAACATCATGGCGATCGCATGCTCGGCCGTCGTGATCGAGTTTCCGAACGGCGTGTTCATGACCACGATGCCGCGGCGCGTCGCCGCCGGCACATCGACATTGTCGACGCCGATACCGGCACGCCCGACGACCTTGAGGTTCGTCGCCGCCGCGATCAGGGACGGCGTCACTTTGGTCGCCGAGCGGATCGCAAGCCCGTCATAGGCGCCGATGATGGCTTCCAGTTCGGCCGGCTTGAGACCGGTGCGGGTATCCACATCCACCCCACGCCGCCTGAATATCTCCACGGCCCGCGGAGAGAGATTGTCGCTGATCAGGACCTTGGGCATGTCGGTCTCCTTCACGCGGCGATATCGGTGATCGCCTGGGCAAATGCCCAGTCGAGCCAGGGAAACAGGGCTTCGAGGTCGGCGCGCTCGATCGTCGCGCCAGCCCAAATGCGCAAGCCCGGCGGCGCATCGCGGTAGGCATCGATGTCGAAGGCCACCGCCTCCGCCTCCAGAAGGGCCGCAATCGTCTTGGGCACGTTCGCACGCGCGGCAGCATCGAGATGGGCGACGGCCGCATCCGCGATCTTGAGGCAGACCGACGTACAGGACCGGAAGGGCTTGTCGGGGGCGAGGAACGCTGCCCAATCACTCTCAGCGACCCAGGATTCGATCGCCGTCAGGTTCGACTCGCTGCGTGCGATGAGCGCATCCAGGCCGCCTATGGCCTCGGCCCAGCGCAACCCGTCGAGGGCGTCCTCGACCGCCAGCATCGACGGCGTGTTGATCGTCTCGCCCTTGAACAGGCCATCGATCAGCTTGCCACCGGACGTCATCCGGAAAATCTTGGGCAAAGGCCACGCTGGTACATGCGTCTGCAACCGCTCGACGGCGCGCGGGCCGAGCACGATCATGCCGTGCTGCCCCTCGCCGCCCAGGACCTTCTGCCAGGACCATGTCGTGACATCGAGCTTGTCCCAGGGCAACCGCATGGCGAACGCGGCCGAGGTCGCGTCGCAGATCGTCAAACCGGCGCGATCGTCGGCGATCCACGCGCCATCGGGAACACGCACACCCGAGGTCGTGCCATTCCATGTGAAGACGACATCGCGGTCAAAATCGACGGTCGCGAGATCCGGTAGGGCACCATAGGGTGCCTTGAGCATCCGCGCGTCGGCGAGCCGGAGTTGCTTGGCGACATCCACCGCCCACCCCTCGCCGAAGGACTCCCAGGCAAGCACGTCGACGCCACGCGCACCGAGCAACGACCAAAGCGCCATTTCCACGGCGCCCGTGTCGGACGCCGGGACGATCGCGATGCGATGGGTCGCAGGTATCCGCAGGACGGCGCGCGTCCGGTCGATGACGTCCGCGAGCTTAGACTTGCCTGGTTTCGATCTGTGGGATCGGCCCAGAAGGGCCTGATCGAGCGCGGCGAGCGTCCACCCGGGACGCTTGGCGCAGGGACCGGACGAAAAATGGGGAACGTCCGGCCGGAGTTTCGGCTTGGTCAGCATATGGAGCCATCCTTTCAGATGGCCGGGACCCGTTGGGAGGTCCTGGCCCACGCACGACACTAAAGATGTCGATGCTGCACCGCAACATGATTATGCGGCAGCGCACGCAACCACGACGGGCGCGCCATCCCCGAAAGCGTCAACCGCTGAAACCGTAGGCGTCCAAGGCGAGGATCCCATAGGCAAACGAGTGGTGCAGGAGTTGTCCGGCCACGCCTCCACCAGCCCCGAAGGCGATGTGGAACGGCAACAGATGTTCAGGCGTGGGATGATTGCTGCGCGCATCGGGCGCCGACCAGATATCCGCGAGCGCCGCCTCGTCCGCGCTCTCGACGGCGGCGCGAAGCCATGATGCAAAACGCATGGTATCCGCGTCAGGCGGCGTGTCGATCCGCTGGCCGCGGAAGCGCCGGAGGTCATGCGTCGCCGACCCGCTGCCAATAACCAGCACGTCGTCGTGGACGAGATCGCGCAGCGCCCGGCCCATCGCAACATGACGGGCCGGGCTTGCATGCGGCTGCACCGCGAGGCTCACCACCGGAATGCCAGCGTCGGGGTACATCAGCATCAAGGGCGTCCAGACGCCGTGATCGAGGCCGCGCCCGGGATCCACGTCGCACGACATGCCCGCCGCACCCAGGCGATCTGCGATCTCCGCGGCAAGCCCGGGCGCACCCGGTGCCGGATAGCGCATCTGGAACAGGCGGTCGTCGAAATTGCCGAAATCATGGATCGTCCCGGGGGCCGCCGCCGCAGACACGGCGGGCCGACGCGTCGTCCAGTGTGCGCTCGCGACGACGATCGCGCGTGGTCTTCCGAGCGCTGCGCCGAGACCTGACAGGAAGCGCGCCGCCGGCGAGCCGTCGAGGACGATCGTCGGCGCGCCGTGCGAGATGAACACGGCGCGGAAAGGACCTCCGGACATCTCCGCGCTCAGCGGATCCGGTCGGGATCGCCCACGAACTCCATCTCGCAGAACATGCCACCGATGAAGAGTTCCGCGATCCTGCCCTCGGGTTGCGCTGCGGTCGCGGCGAGCGCCGGTGCGGCATGATCCTCGGCCGCGTCGAGCGGCCGATAGCCAAGCCGCTCCGCCGTCGCGTTGTCCCACCAGGCACGTTCGCAATGCGAGGAGCCATAGACGATCTCGAAATGGATGTCCGGATGCTCCAGGCCGATGCGCGCGAGTTGGACGAAGTCGCGCGGGCTGAGCCACATGCTGAGCCGACGCTTGTCGATCGGACGCTCGCCATAGTTCCCGATCCGGATGCAGAGGCTCGCGACACCGTATTTGTCGGCGTACATTGCCGCCAGCGCCTCGCCATAGGCCTTGCTGACGCCGTAACGCCCATCCGGCCGGGGTTGCACCTGATTGTCGATGCGGCGCGTCCGGCGATAGAAGCCGACGACATGGTTCGTCGACGCGAAGATGACCCGCTTCACGCCCTGGCGGCGGGCCGCCTCGTAGAGATTGTAGGTGCCAACGATGTTCGCCGGGTGGATCTCCTCCCAGCTGTCCTCGACGCTGCGCCCGCCGAGATGGATGATCCCGTCGACGCCCGCGCAGAGACGCTCGACCATGGCAAGATCGGTGAGATCTGCACGCTCGAAGATCTCTCCGGCGGCAAGATCGTTGGGCACGGTCCGATCGGTCAAACGCAACTCTCCGTAGACGCCCTTGAGCAGAGTACGAAGGCTGGTGCCGATCCCGCCGGCGGCTCCCGTGACGAGAACGGTCTTCATGGCATCAGGCATGGCGATGGCTCCGGCGGCGTGGAAGGGTGCGACAATCCGGGGGGTTATGCCATGCCGGGCGCCGCAGGCGTAAGTTCGGGTTGCGTTTCGCTTGACGCTGCGCGCTGAGAATCGGTCTACTCTAGACAATCCTGGAACGGTTCGCGTTCCGGATCCCTTGGGAGGACACATGAAACTTCGCTGGCCATTCCTGGCGCGACTGGCGCTCGGCACCGCCCTCGCCTTCGCCGCCCTGCCCGCCGTCGACGCGCATGCGCAAAGCGCGCTCTCGCAGTCCGGCCTCGTCGGCACGCCCGAGGGCATCACGATCATCACCGACCAGGCCCAATGGCCGAAGAACTTCAACGAGGCGCCGCAACTGGGCGAACTCGTGAAGCAGGGCAAGCTGCCGCCGGTCAAGGACCGTCTGCCGCAGGACCTGATGGTCATCAAGCCGGTTCAGGAAGTCGGAAAGTATGGCGGCGTTTGGCGCCGCGGCTTCACCGGCCCGGGCGACAACGAGAACGGCAACCGCATCAACGCCTCGGATCGTCCGATCCTTGTCGATCACACAGGCGCCAAGCCGAACCCGTCGCTCGCCAAAGGTTGGAAGATGAGCGAGGACGGTAAGACGTTCACGCTCAACCTCCGCCGTGGCCTGCGCTGGTCCGACGGCGCGCCGATGACCGCGAACGACTTCATCTTCTGGTTCGAAGATATCTACGGGAACAAGGACATCGTCCCGACGGCGATCCCCGACATGTCGCCGCAGGGCAAGCCCGGGCGCATCGTGAAGGTCGACGACTACACGGTGAACTTCGAGTTCGACGTGCCGTTCTACCTCTTCGAGGATCTGATGGCCGGCGATACGCTGATCGGCGGCGGCCAGGCCGTGCGCCAGTCGGACAAGCGCAGCCACGGCGCCTACGCCCCCGGCCACTACCTCAAGCAGTTCCTGCCGAAATATGTCGCAGGTGGCGTCGACGCGGCGAACGCTGCGGCGAAGGCCGAGGGGTTCGACAACTGGGTCGCGCGCTTGCACTTCAAGAAAGACTGGACGCTGAATCCTGAACTTCCGGTGCTCGGACCGTTCAAGACCGTTCAGCCGATCAACCGCGCCACCTGGGTCATGGAGCGCAACCCGTATTACTGGGCGGTCGACACGGCCGGTAATCAGTTGCCCTATCTCGATGGCGTCGTCATGACGCTGGCCGAGAACCTCGAGGTGCTGAACCTGCGCGCGATGGCCGGCGAGTACGACCTGCAAGAGCGCCATATCGACATCGGCAAGCTGCCGGTGATCCTCGAGAACCAAGCCCGCGGCAAGTACAAGGTCCATCTCGACCTCGCGCTGAACGGTTCCGACGCGGTCTATTTCTTCAACCAGAGCTACGACGCGGATCCGGAGATCGCGAAATGGCTGCGCAACGTGGATTTCCGCCGCGCGCTGTCGGTCGCCCTCGACCGTAAGCAGCTCAACGAGGCTTTCTGGCTCGGCGTCGCCGTTCCCGGCTCCGTCGCACCGGGCGAGGCCCTGCCCTACTTCCCGGGGGCTGGCTGGCGTGAGAAATGGTCGAATTTCGACCAGAAGGCCGCCAACGACATGCTCGATCGCATCGGGCTGTCGAAGAAGGACGCCCAGGGCTTCCGCGTGCGCACCGACAACGGCCAGCGTCTGCGGCTCCAGATCCAGGCGGTGCAGGCCTTCCTGCCCTGGCCGAAGATTTCGGAGATGGTCGCCGACCAATGGGCCAAGGTCGGCATCCAGGCTGACGTGCGCGATACCGAGCGCACGCTCGCCATGACCCGCACCTTCAACAACGAGCACCAGATCATGGTGTGGAACAACGGCGGCACCGAGCTGCTCTATTTGTTCCCTCGCCATGTGATCCCGGTCGAAGCACCGCCGAGCGAAGCCTTCATGGGCCCCGAATTCGGCAAGTGGTTCTCCTCCGGCGGCAGCCAGGGCAAGAAGCCCGAAGATCCGAACATCACGAAGATCTTCGACCTCTACCGTTCGGCCGCCGGCCAGAAGACCGAGGACCGCATCAAGACGGCCCAGGAGATCTGGAAGATCGAGATCGA
>CAIOSQ010000306.1 GCA_903860935.1 uncultured Rhodospirillales bacterium
CGGGCCCGCGACATCGCCGACCGCACGGTCTTCGAGTCGGTGGTCTTCGAGGCCGAGCGGGACGGCGACGGCGAGCCCCCGATCCGGCTCGCCGCCGCCGACGAGCAGGATTGCTGGTGCGCCGATCTTGCCGATTTCTACGGCGCACGCAGCCGCCGCGCGATGGGGCTGATCCTCCGCGACTTCCTGGACAGGACAGCGATCACCCCGACCGAACTGCTCCATCATTCGCGGCATGCGCGCCGCCTGGACGATACAGGGATGCTGCTGTCCGCGGCGGTGCAACGTGTCGCGCAACTGGGGGCGCAATCCGGCACACGCAGCCTCGCCGACAGCCGACGCTTCCTCGAGGCGATGATCGATGAGGCCCGTCGCCGCGCCGAGGCGTCTCGTGCCGATCGTGCCCATCCTCAACCGGATCCGCAGACGCTGGAACCGTTCCTCGAGATGATCGCGGCGCGCGGCGGGACACCGATCGACCGGCATCATGCCGCCTGCCACGGGATCGCGCGCAGCCTCGAAATGGCGGGAAGCCTGCTCGCCCGCACGGAAACGGTGCTGACCTGGGGTCAGACCGCACGGACGGCGCCGGCGATCCAGGCTGTGGACGCCCTGCTGGCCGATTGCATCGCCTCGCCCACGGTGCTGCGCGAGATGTTCGGACAGCCCGGCGACCTGTCCGCCGCGCTCGCCATGGCGATCGCCTTCGCCCGTAAACGCCCCGCCGATCCGCCGCGACGACCGGCCTCGTGGTATCCGGCCCTGGCCGCGTTCATGCAGGTGCATCCCGCGGCCGAAACGCGCGCCATCCTGCTCGACCGGGTCAGACGCATGCTGGCGGGAGACCGGGCGCTCACCCATGGCGACGCCAGTTCCGAGGCCAATGCCCTTATCGACCTGTCGACGCGGCTCGCAGACACCCGGACCGGCGCCTTCATCGGCGGCACGCCGATGGTCGAGGCCATGCAGCGGCGGTGGAAGCGGCTCGACAAGCCCGGCGGGTTCGGAAACCTGATGATCCCCCAGGGCAAGCCCGAGGACAGGTTCCGCCAGATCCTGGGACAGGATGGCCAGATCTTCGGTGAAATGCGTCAGCGCGCCGTCGCCACCCTTCTGCTCGACGCGCTGCGTGACATTCCCGTCGATGCGCGAGGGAAAATTAACGACCTTGGACCGAGGGTGGACGCGATCGGTTTGCTTGAACCGACAATGCGGAGTTTGCGACGCGAAATGCGCAGTAACGAGTGACGAGCCGCCAAAATTACAGTATAAATTTTGGGCAATTTTCTGTGCTGCACCATTTGTACGAGCAATCATGAGTGATTCGGGACAGGGCACAGGCAAACGCTTGCCCCGCCATCAGAAATCAGTCGCCGAGATCCAGCAGATCATTGAGCAGCACCGGCTGTTCGTGGCCCGCAAGGGGGGTATGCGCGCCGACCTCACCATGCAGAGCCTCGCCGGCGCCAAGCTGCCCGGTGTGAACCTGACCGGTGCGAAGCTGACGGCCGCCAATTTCGAGGGTGCCGATTTGCGCGGCGCCATTTTCGACGGCGCCGACCTTTTCACCGCCAACATGACCGCTGCCGACCTGACCGGGGCCAGTTTCGTGGATGCGGACATGCGTGGGATCTGCATGCGCGGCGCCCGGATGCGGCGGGTCAAGCTCTCGCGCGCCGACATGCGGGCCGGGACCCTGTTGTCGGCGTCCAGCGTCGGTGCTGGCCTCGCAGTGCGCGGCAGCGGGTCGGGCGCATCGGACCTCACCAACGTGGACCTCAAGGACGCCGACCTGAGCAAGGCCGCGCTCAGCAACGCGAAGCTCGCCGGCACGGATCTCAGCAATGTCGATCTGACCGGAGCCGAACTGTCCCGCGCCCAGATGGCGGGCAGCAAGCTCACCAGCGCCCGGCTGGACCGCTGCAA
>CAIOSQ010000307.1 GCA_903860935.1 uncultured Rhodospirillales bacterium
GATCCCTGACTGCCGCGCGCCACCTCGGCGCCGCCGCGCCTGAACGGCGCCGCGATCTGCGCCAGTTCGGCCTGCGGTATGCCCGGGCCGTGATCCGCCACAACCAGTTCGACGCTGCCGTCCGGATCCCGGCCCACGCTCAACACGACGCGGTCACCCGCATGCGTGTAGGCCACCGCATTGGCAAGCAGGTTGCCGAGCGCCCGGCGCAGGGCATGCCGGTCGCCGCGCAACATCGTGCCCACGCCGCCAGGATCGACGACGACGGCGATGCCGCGACGCTCCGCCTGCGGCGCCACCAGCAGCGCCGCCGCGCCGAGCAGCTCCTGCGTCGCGAAAACCTCCTCGGCGAGGGCGCCCGCGCCCGCTTTGGCGCGACCGAACGCGTCCAGCCCCTCGATGAGGGCAAGCATGTGCGCGCCGCAGTCCTGGATGTCGCCGAGATAGGCCTCGCGCCGCGCCGTGCCGGGCGGCGACAGGTCAGGCCGCGCCATCAACTCGGCGTAGCACAGCAGCGCGCCCAGCGGCGTGCGCAGGTCGTGGCTCGCCTGCGCCAGAACGAAGGCCCATTCGCGCTGTCGCGCGCGGATGGGAAGCGCCATCGCATGAGCAAGTACGCCGCCGATGGCCAGCGCCGCGAGGATGGCGACGACGAAGGCGCCGCGCCCCGCCGCCACCGGCATCGCCGCCGCCGCCTCTCCCGCCCCGGCCGGGATCCAGGCCGCGAGGACGGCCAGCGGCGCGAGCGCGGCGATCCAGAACGCAATCAGAAGGAGCAATCGCACCGGCATCGCCCAACGCCTCCGCGCGCGCCGCGCGCAACGGCGGCGACGATGGCCGTCAGGACGCGCGCGGTGATGACGCGACCGGTGGCCGGGGCATCGTTCTTCGCAGACCCGCGCAGAGCGCCGGATGATCCGGATCATCCGGCGTGATCAGCCCATGGCGCAGGAAGAAGTCGATCAGCACGAGGTTGCAGTTGAACTTGAACGCATCCGTGTCGCGCACCGTCTCCATGACGCGCGCGACCGGCCAGAGTTCGAAGGACTCCATCTCGCCATCGGCCGGGCGCGGAACGAAATCCGCGGGCAGTTCCAGATCGAAGCAGAACTGGATGTCCGGCTTGAGCCCGTCGGGCGCCTCCATGCAGTAGGAGATCGCACCCGCGGGCAGCGCGCGGCGCGCCAGCTCGGCCGGGATCGACGCCTCCTCGGCGCATTCCTTGACGAGATTCTCGACTATGTCGAGCCCGGCTGGCTGGCCGCCGGCCACCGTGTTGTCGAGCATCCCCGGATAGGTCGATTTGTCGCGCGACCGACGCGGCACCCAGACATGGATGCCGTCGGAGCGCCGCACGAAGCCGGTCATGTGGACGCCGCAGGCCGCGATGCCGAAGGCCGACACCGCCGCGCGCTCGACGCGCATGAGTTCCGCGGCGCCGACATGCGTCGCCACGGCATAGAATTCGTCGCGCCGCCCCGAGACAAGACCATCGCGCTCCATCGCACGCACGACCGCGTCCATCGCCGCGCTGCGCGCCGCGTGATCCGGCAACGCCGCATCGAGAACCAGCGCCGCGCCGGTCAGGCGCAGGACCGGGTGGCTCGCCGCCAGCCGCGCGGCCAGGCCGTGCCGGATCCAGCCGACATGCTGCCCGGCGGCGGCGAAGGGCAGGAACCCGGACAGGTCGTGGCGGTTGCAGGCGACGATATGATCGAGGAAGGACATGCGACGCAACCTGCCCCGGCGAGGCTCCCGGATACAATGCCCGGCCCGCATCCCGCCGGTGACCGCCCGCGGTTGACCCCGCCCGGTCGCGCGCCCAGATTGTCGCGCCATGACCGGGGACCGACACGACCACGCGCTCGCTGCCGCGGAGCGCTATCAAGATGCGGCGCGTGCGGCGCTCGCCGCGCGGGCGGCACCGCACGGGCGGATCGACGCGGCCGCGCTCGACACGCATCAATTCGCGGCCCATGGCTTTGCCTGGATCGCCAGCACCGTCGCCGGGCTGCGCGCCCTTCTGGGCTGGCGCGAACGTCTCTCCGCGACCGGTGGCCTTGGCGAGCGCGACGCGCTCGTGGCGGATCTCGGCGCGGCCGAATTGCTGGTCCAGCTTGGCACGGGCATCGCGATGAGCCAGGGCGAGAGCGCGCGCCCGGCCGATCTCGGTCTCGCCGCCGAGGCGTCCGCGCTGCTCGCGGACGCCGCAGTGGCGCGGCTCGTCGCCGCCGCGACGCCGGCCGCGCGCGAGCGGCTGGCCGCGCTCGTGGACGAGGACATGCTGGCGCCGAGCTATGGCGACGAGTCGATCGACGCGATGGCGACGACGCTGCGGCGCTTCGCGCGCGACAAGGTCGCGCCGCACGCCCAGGGCTGGCATCGTGCCGACGCGCTGGTGCCCCTGGAGGTGATCGCGGATGTCGCGGCGCTCGGCGTATTCGGCCTCACGGTGCCGGAGGAATTCGGCGGGCTCGGCCTCGGCAAGGCGGCGATGTGCGCCAGCACCGAGGAGCTCTCGGCCGCCTCGCTGATCGTCGGCTCCCTCGCGACACGCGCCGAGATCGCCGCCGAACTGGTCCGGCTGGGCGGCACGCCGGAGCAGCGCGCGCGCTACCTGCCGCGCATCGCCGACGGATCGATCCTGCCGACGGCCGTGTTCACCGAACCCGACACCGGAAGCGACCTCGCCAATCTGCGCACCCGCGCGGTGCGCGACGGCGACACGTGGCGCGTGCACGGCGCGAAGACCTGGATCACGCACGCCGCGCGCGCCGACCTCATGACGCTGCTCGTGCGCACCGGCAGGCCGGAGGACCGGCATGACGGGTTGTCGATGCTGCTGGCGGAAAAGCCGCGCGGCAGCGATGCGGACCCCTTCCCGGTGGCGGGGCTGAAGGGCTCCGAGATCCACGTACTCGGCTATCGCGGCCTCAAGGAGTACGAACTCGCCTTCGACGGTTTCGAGGTCCCCGCTGGCCAGTTGCTCGGCGGCGTCGAGGGCCAGGGCTTCCGCCAGCTGATGGCGACCTTCGAATCCGCGCGCATCCAGACCGCCGCACGCGCGGTCGGGGTCGCCCGCGCGGCACTCGGCGCGGCCCTCACCTACGCACGCGCCCGCCGGCAGTTCGGCCGCCCGATAGCGGCCTTCCCGCGCGTCGCCCACAAACTGGCGGCGATCGCCATCGAGACGACGATCGCACGCGAGCTGACCCTGGCGGCGGCGCGCACCAAGGACGCCGACCGGCGCTGCGACATCGAGGCCGGCATGGCCAAGCTCTACGCCGCGCGCGCGGCCTGGGCCGCGGCCGACAACGCCGTCCAGATCCATGGCGGCAATGGCTATGCCGAGGAATACGAGGTCTCGCGACTGCTGGTCGACGCCCGTATCCTCAACATCTTCGAGGGCGCGGCCGAAATCCAGGCCCAGGTCGTCGCCCGCGGCCTGCTCTCGCCGCGCAACTGAGCCGCCGATGCGCAGGCTGCTTTCCCTCCTCCTCGTCGTCGGGCTGTGGCTCGCGCTCGTACCCGCGGCCTCGGCTGACGAGGCGGCGGCGCGGCTGGCCACCTTCGCGCGCGCGATCCAGCTGCGCGATGTCGACGGGTTCGTCGACACGATCCGCACGCTGCGCGCCGAGAACCGCCTGCCGCCGCGTTACGTCACGAAGCGCGAGGCCGAGGCGCTGGGCTGGAAACCCGGCGACGATCTCTGTCGTGTCGCGCGCGGCCGCGTCATCGGCGGCGACCGCTTCGGCAATCGCGAAGGAAGGCTGCCGGCCGCGAGCGGACGCTCCTGGCAGGAGGCCGACCTCGATTTCGCGTGCGGGCGGCGCGGCGCGCGACGTCTCGTATTCTCGTCCGACGGGCTCGTCTACGTCACGCTCGACCATTATGAGAGCTTCCGCGAGGTACCGCGATGACGACGGCGATCCTTGACGCCGAAGACGGCGACCGCGCCGCGGTCTTCGCCCGACTCGCCGGTCAGCTCGGGTTCGACGCGGCGTCGGTGCCCAATCTCGACGCGCTCTGGGACGTTCTGCGCACGGATGTCCCAGGCCCCGTCTCCATCGTCTGGCGCGATCACGACCGCGCGCGCGCGGCTTGGGGCGGATTTCGGCCGTATCGCGGCCCTGCTGGAGGACCTCGCCGGCGAGCGGACGGATTTCACCTTCGTCCTCGCCTGAACCCTCGCCTACAGGCGCCCCGCGCCCTAGGTTCTCGCGCCATGACGATCCTGATCTCCCTCCTTCCATACCTCATCGGGCTGGCGATCGCCGCGGTCCTGGCCTCCCTGTTCGGCGGCCTCGCCGCGATGGCGCGCGGCGGCCCGTTCAACGCGCGCTGGGGCAACCGCCTGATGCGCGCGCGCGTGGTGTCGCAAGGCGCCGCATTGGCGCTGATCGCGCTCTATTTCCTGCTCGGGACGCAAGGCTGATGGTCCGTCTGACACGCATCTACACTCGCGGCGGCGACGCCGGGCAGACATCGCTGGGCGACGGGGCGCGGGTGCCCAAGCACGATCCGCGGGTCGCCGCCTTCGGCACCGTCGACGAGGCCAATGCGGCGATCGGCGTCGCGCGGTTGCACACCACCGGCGACGCCGACGCGATGCTGGGCCGCATCCAGAACGACCTCTTCGATCTCGGCGCCGATCTCTGCACGCCGGAGGAAGAGAACCCGGCCTACCCGCCGCTGCGGATGACGGAGGCCCAGGTAGAGCGCCTCGAACGCGAGATCGACGCGATGAACGAGACGCTGGCGCCGCTCAATTCCTTCGTGCTGCCCGGCGGATCCGCCGCCGCCGCCTATCTGCATGTCGCGCGCACGGTGACGCGGCGCGCCGAACGCCTGATGGTCGAACTCGCGGAACGCGAGCGCGTCAATCCCGCCGCGCTGCGCTACGCCAACCGTCTGTCGGACCATCTGTTCGTGATGTCGCGCCATCTCAACGACGACGGCGCGGCCGATGTCCTCTGGGTTCCCGGGAGCAATCGCTGAGAGGTGGCGGCGGCATGCCGGGCGAATTGACTCGCCAGCCCGGCTTGCCTATTTTTCCGCTCGCTTGCGATGAGCCGTTAAGTCGCGGATTTCCAACACAGAAATGAGCGTGTGCCGATGAAGATCCTGGTCGGGGTGAAGCGCGTCATCGACTACAACGTGAAGGTCCGCGTGAAGGCGGATGGCACGGGCGTCGAAACCGCCAACGTCAAGATGTCGATGAACCCGTTCGACGAGATCGGGGTCGAAGAGGCGGTCCGCCTCAAGGAAAAGGGCATCGCGACCGAGATCGTCGCCGTGTCGATGGGTCCGGCCGCGGCGCAGGAGACCATCCGCACCGCGCTGGCGATGGGCGCCGATCGCGGCATCCTCGTCCAGACCGACGCGGAACTGCAGCCGCTCGCCGTCGCCAAGCTCTTCAAGGCGCTGGTCGCCAAGGAGAGCCCGCAACTCGTCATCCTCGGCAAACAGGCCATCGACGACGATTGCAACCAGACCGGCCAGATGCTCGCGGCGCTGCTGGGCTGGGCCCAGGGCACCTTCGCCTCGAAGGTCGCGCCCGCGGATGGCAGGCTCGAAGTGACGCGCGAGGTCGATGGCGGCCTCGAGACGCTGAGCATCGCGCTTCCGGCGGTGGTGACCACCGACCTGCGCCTCAACGAGCCGCGCTATGCCTCGCTGCCGAACATCATGAAGGCCAAAAAGAAGCCGATCGAGACGCTGACGCCCGACGCGCTCGGCGTCGATCCGGCGCCGCGCCTCGTGACGCTCAAGGTCGCGGAACCGGCCAAGCGCCTCGCCGGCGTGAAGGTCAAGGACGTCGCCGAACTCGTCGACAAGCTGAAGAACGAAGCCAAGGTGATCTGAGATGAGCGTCCTCGTCCTTGCCGACCACGACAACGCGTCGCTCAAGCCCGCGACCCTCAACGCGATCGCCGCCGCGGCGAAGCTCGGCCCGGTCCATGTCCTCGTCGCCGGCCATGGCTGCGACGGTGCGGCCGCGGCCGCGGCGCAGGCGCCCGACGTGGCGAAGGTCCTGAAGGCGGATGCCGCGCCCTACGCGCATCCGCTGGCCGAGAACGTCGCGCCGCTGGTCGCCGGTCTGGCGCGCGGCTATGGCCATGTCCTCGCCGCCGCGACGACGGTCGGCAAGAACATCATGCCGCGCGTCGCGGCGCTGCTCGACGTGCAGCAGATCTCCGACGTCCTGCAGATCGACGCCGCGGACACGTTCGTCCGCCCGATCTATGCCGGTAACGCCCTTGCCACCGTGCGGTCCGGCGACGCAATCAAGGTGATCACGATCCGCGGAACCGCCTTCCCGGCCGCCGCCGCGACCGGCGGCAGCGCCCCGATCGAGACGGTCGGCGACGCGGGCGATGCCGGGCTGTCGTCTTTCCTGCGCTCCGAATTGTCCAAATCCGAGCGCCCCGAACTGACGGCGGCGCGCATCGTCGTCTCCGGCGGTCGCGGCATGGCCAATGGAGAGAACTTCAAGACCTATCTCGAGCCGCTCGCCGACAAGCTCGGCGCCGCCGTCGGTGCCTCGCGCGCCGCGGTCGATGCCGGCTTCGTGCCCAACGACTATCAGGTCGGCCAGACCGGCAAGGTCGTCGCCCCGGATCTCTACCTCGCCGTCGGCATCTCCGGCGCCATCCAGCATCTCGCGGGCATGAAGGATTCGAAGGTCATCGTCGCGATCAACAAGGACGAGGAGGCCCCGATCTTCCAGGTCGCCGATTTCGGCCTCGTGGGCGACCTCTTCAAGCTCGTTCCGGAACTGACGGCGGCGCTGCCGCCGCGCAAGTGATACTGCAGGAGACAGTCACATGATCACCACGATCGGCGTCGTCGGCGCGGGACAGATGGGCAACGGCATCGCCCATGTCTGCGCGGTGGCCGGCTATACGGTGCGGATGCTCGACGTCGGCCAGGACGCCGTCGATCGCGGCCTCCGGACGATCGGCGGCAATCTCGATCGCCAAGTATCCAAGGGCGTGATCACGGCCGAGCAGAAGGCCGCGACCCTGGCACGGATCTCCACCGGGCTCGACTACGCGCTGTTCGGCGACTGCGACCTCGTGATCGAGGCCGCGCCCGAGAACGAGTCGCTCAAGCGCGAGGTCTTCAAGAAGCTCTGCCCGGTGCTCAAGCCCGAGGCGCTGATCGCGTCGAACACCTCGTCGATCTCGATCACGCGGCTCGCCGCGATGACCGACCGGCCGGCGAAGTTCATCGGCATGCACTTCATGAATCCCGTGCCGATCATGAAGCTCGTCGAGATCATCCGCGGCATCGCGACCGGCGAGGAATGCTTCGTCGCCATCCGCGACCTGACGAAGAAGCTCGGCAAGAGCACGGCGGTGGCCGAGGATTTCCCGGCCTTCATCGTCAACCGAATCCTGCTGCCGATGATCAACGAGGCGGTCTACACGCTCTATGAAGGCGTCGGAAACGTTGAGTCGATCGACACCGCGATGAAGCTCGGCGCCAACCACCCGATGGGCCCGCTCGAGCTCGCCGACTTCATCGGTCTCGACACCTGCCTTGCGGTGATGCACGTCCTTCACGATGGGCTTGCCGATTCCAAGTACCGCCCCTGCCCGCTGCTGGTGAAATACGTCGAGGCCGGCTGGCTCGGCCGCAAGACCAAGCGCGGCTTCTATGACTACAACGGCGAGAAGCCCGTCCCGACGCGCTGACACGCCGGTCGATCAGGCCGGGGCGCGGGGATCGGTATCGGGCTCCGCAAACCGGAGCCGCGGCCAGAGCACGTGCCATCGCTTCGCGGCAATCCGCGAGGCGTAATCCGCGCGCCGCGCGGCGCCCCATGGCGTCGGACGACAGACGAGGCCGACGAGATCCTCCACGCCGAACGGGGCGAGGAGCGAGAGCGTGTCGTCGGCATCGAGGCGGATCCCGACCGCCGTCGGCGTCTCGAGCCAGAAGGTCATGGCGTGCGCAGTGTCGCGATGCGGCGGCAGGCCCTTGGCGACATGCATCCGCGCCTGGTTGCGCACCTCCCAGGCTGTGCCCGGCATCTTCAGGCCAAGATACGCTTCTGCGTCAGCCTCGCGGGCGCGCCCGGCATCCGCGGGATCGAA
>CAIOSQ010000308.1 GCA_903860935.1 uncultured Rhodospirillales bacterium
CGTCGGCACACGACCATGCCCGTCGCCGTCGGCTTCGGGATCAAGACGCCGGAATCCGCCGCCGCCATCGCGCGTGACGCGGATGCCGTGGTCGTCGGTTCGGCCATCGTGCAGGCTGTCTCCGACACCCTCGACGCCGACGGCAAGGCGACCGATGCCACCGTCGACAAGGTGCTCGATCTCGTCCGTGCACTCGCCGCCGGCGTGCGCGGCGCGCGCAAGGGCTGACCCGCATGAACTGGATCACCAACTACGTCAGGCCGAAGCTCCAGGCACTCGTGCGCAAGGCCGAGGTCCCGGACAATCTCTGGGACAAGTGTCCGGCCTGCGAGAAGATGATCTTCCATCGTGACCTGGAGGCCAATCACCGGGTCTGCACGCATTGCGGCCATCACCTGCGGCTGCCGGCCAAACGGCGGCTGGAGATGCTGTTCGATGATGGCGCCTATACGCGGATCGAATTGCCGAAGACGATCCAGGATCCGCTGAAGTTTCGCGACCGCAAGCGCTACATCGACAGGCTGAAGGAAGCGCGCGAGAAGACCCAGGAACAGGACGCGATCATCGTCGCGCATGGCCTGCTCGGCGGCTCCCGCGTGGTGATCGCGATCTTCAATTTCGACTTCCAGGGCGGCTCGATGGGCATTGCCGTCGGCGAAGGCTTCCTCGCCGCGGCCAAGCTCGCCGTCCTCCAGCAGGCCCCGCTGATCGCCATCCCGGCTTCCGGCGGCGCACGCATGCAGGAAGGCATCCTCAGCCTGATGCAATTGCCGCGCACGGTAATCGCGGTGCAGGAGGTCAAGGAGGCCGGCCTGCCCTTCATCGTGATCCTCGCGGACCCGACGACCGGTGGCGTATCCGCATCCTTCGCCATGCTCGGCGACATCGCCCTGGCGGAGCCAGGCGCGGTCATAGGGTTCGCAGGCGCCCGCGTGATCGAGGAGACGATCCGCGAGAAGCTGCCGGCAGGCTTCCAGAAATCCGAGTACCTCCTCGAGCATGGGCAACTCGACATGGTCGTGCATCGCCACCAACTGCGCGACCAGTTGGCGCGCATCGTCGGCTTGCTGACCAACCCGCATCCTTCGGCGGAGATCGTCCGGCTGCCGCAGGCCGGCCAGCCGGGAGCCGCGTCCTGAACATCGGCACCGCGCACCCGATCGATCCGATCCTCGAGCGTCTCACCGGTCTCCACCCCAAGGTTATCGACATGAGCCTGGGTCGGGTCGAGCGGCTTCTGGCCGCGCTCGGCGCGCCACAGGACGCGATCGGTCCGACGATCCATGTCGCCGGTACCAACGGCAAGGGATCGACCGTCGCCTATCTGCGTGCCATGGCCGAGGCTGCGGGGCTGCGCGTCAATGCGTATACGAGCCCGCATCTCGTCCGCTTCAACGAACGCATCCGCATCGCGGGGGCGACGATCGACGATGCCGAACTTGCCGAACTGCTTGCGGACGTCGAGCGGGTGAACGCGGGCGCACCGATCACGTTCTTCGAGATCACGACCGTCGCCGCCTTCCTCGCCTTCGCGCGGCGGCCCGCGGACCTCACGCTGCTCGAGGTCGGCATGGGCGGCCGGCTCGATGCCACCAACGTGATCCGCGCCCCCGTGGCCTGCGTCATCACGCCGGTGTCCTTCGACCACATGGATTACCTCGGCGACACGCTGGGCGCGATCGCGGGCGAGAAGGCCGGGATCCTCAAGCCCGGCGTGCCAGCCGTGATCGCACATCAGCCGCCCGAAGCCGCCACCGCGATCGCCGCGCGCGCCATCGCGACCGGCGCGCCGCTGTTCCGGGCCGGCCGCGAATGGCATGTCTGCGCGAATGGCGAGGGGCTGTCCTATCGCGGGGTCCATATGCGCACCCTGCCCTTCCCCGCGCTGCCGGGCCCACATCAGATCCTCAACGCGGCGACCGCCGTCGCCACCGCGGAGATGCTGCCGGGCAACCTGCGTCTGGATGCGACCGCGATCGCGGCAGGGCTGGTGCGGGCCGAATGGCCGGCACGCCTGCAGCGCCTGACGGCCGGACCGCTCGCCAGCTCCCTGCCCGCCGGCTGCGAACTCTGGCTCGACGGCGGACATAACGAAGATGGTGCGCGTGCAATCGCGGCCTGGGCGGCCACGCTCAGGGACGGCGCGCCGCTCGACATCGTGCTCGCGCTGCGCTCGACCAAGCGCGCGGAGCCGGTGCTGGAGGCCCTGCGTCCCGCTCTGCGCCACCTCGTCTGCGTCGGCAATCCGGCGGATCCGGTCGCCAGCCCACCCGGCATGCTGGCGGACGCCGCGCGGCGCATCGGGATGACATCGGTGCGCGAGGCGCCGGATGTCGCGGCCGGATTGCTGCTGCTGGACGCGCCGCGCCGCGTCCTGATCTGCGGCTCGCTCTATCTCGCCGGCGCGGTGCTGGCCGATAATGGCTGACCCGGCATCGCCGGCAGGAGACCCGCCATGCTCTACGATTTCGCCCAGATCCCGGCCACGGCCCGCTACAAGCTGCTGTCGGGCTGCATCCTGCCGCGGCCAATCGCCCTCGTGAGTACGACGGATGGCAAGGGCGGGCACAACGCCGCGCCCTACAGTTTCTTCAACGTGATGAGCCACGAGCCGGCGCTGATCGTGCTCGGCATCGACCAGAAGCGGCCCGGCACGCCCAAGGACACCGTCGGCAATCTGAGGACGACCGGGGATTTCGTCGTCAATCTCGTCGACATGAAGATCGCGGAGGCGATGAGCGTCTGCGCCATCGACTTCGAGACCGGCGTGGACGAGATCCGCGAGGCCGGCCTCACGGCCCTGCCGTCGAGCCGGGTCAAGGCACCACGGATCGCCGAGGCACCGGTCTCGCTCGAATGCCGCCTCATGGACGAGTTGCGGTATCCCGCGGGACGATCGATCGTCGTGGGCGAGGTGCTCGCCTTTCATGTTCGCGACGGGATCGTGGACGAGCGTTTCCATGTCGACGCGCTCGCCCTCGACCTCGTCGGCCGCATGGCAGGCGCCGGCGGCTATTGCCGCCTGTCCGATCCCTTCTCGATCGCGCGCCTGACCCAGGACGAGTGGCGCGCCGGCAAGCGCGCGGCAATCTCGCCCTACAAGGAGTGACGACCGGCATCGGCCGCGCCCGGGTCCTGGCATGCTCGACCGCGTCGCGCTCGCCCTGCTCACCCCCGCGCTGCGCGGCCTCGCACGCCGGATCGCGCGCGCCGGGATAGGCGCCGATGCGGTGACCCTTGCCGGCTTCGCGGCCGGCATGGCGGGCGCGATCGCGATCGCGCTGGAGCATCCCCTGGCTGGTCTCGGCCTCATGCTGGCCAGCCGCACGCTGGACGGGCTGGACGGCGCCGTAGCACGCCTCGGCACGCCCACAGACCGCGGCGCCTTCCTCGATATCGCGCTCGACTTTCTTTTCTACGCCAGCATTCCGCTGGCCTTCGCGATCGCCGATCCCGCAGCCAATGCGCTCGCGGCCGCTGCCTTGCTGGCGGCCTTCGTCGGCACGGGGTCGAGTTTCCTGGCCTTCGCCATCCTCGCCGAGCGGCGGGGGATCGCCAACCCGAGGCTGCCGAGCAAGGGGTTCTACTATCTGGGCGGCCTCACCGAGGCGACGGAGACCCTGAGTTGCTTCGTGCTGATGTGCCTGTGGCCCGGCCTGTTCGCGGTCTGGGCATTCGGCTTCGCGGGATTATGCGTCGTGACCATCGTCACCCGGCTCTGGGCGGGATGGCGGGTCCTGGGCGACGTTCCGCCGCGCTGATCAGGCGGCCCCGCAAGAAAAAAGGGCGGGACCCGAAGGTCCCGCCCCGTTCTCTCGGCAAATCTCCGATCCGTTGAACGGATCAGAAATCCATGTCGCCGCCCATGCCGCCGCCCGGGCCGCCCGCCGGCATCGCCGGCTTCTTCTCCGGACGCTCGGCGATCATCGCCTCGGTGGTGATCAGCAGCGCCGCGACCGAAGCCGCGTCCTGCAGAGCGAGGCGCACGACCTTGGTCGGGTCGATGATGCCGGCCTTCACCATGTCCGTGTACTTGCCCGCCTGGGCGTCGTACCCGAAATTGACGTCGTCCTGCTCCAGGATCTTGCCGACGATCACGGAGCCATCGACGCCCGCGTTCTCGGAGATCTGACGCGCCGGGGCCTCGAGAGCCTGGCGGACGATCGCGATTCCGCGGGTCTGGTCGTCGTTCGCGCACTTGAGGCCCTTGAGCGACTTGACCGCGCCGAGCAGCGCCGTGCCGCCGCCGGGGAGGATGCCCTCCTCGACCGCCGCCTTGGTGGCGTGCATCGCGTCATCGACGCGATCCTTGCGCTCCTTCACCTCGACCTCGGTCGCACCGCCGACGCGGATGACCGCGACGCCGCCCGCGAGCTTCGCCAGACGCTCCTGGAGCTTCTCGCGATCGTAGTCCGAGGAGGTCTCGTCGATCTGCGCGCGGATCTGCGTGCAGCGCGCCTGGATGTCGGCCTTCTTGCCGGCGCCGTCGACGATCGTGGTGTTTTCCTTCTCGAGAACGACCTTCTTGGCGCGGCCAAGCATGTCGAGCGTGACGCCCTCCAGCTTGATGCCGAGCTCTTCGCTGATCACCTGGCCGGCGGTCAGCGTCGCGATGTCCTCGAGCATGGCCTTGCGGCGATCGCCGAAGCCCGGGGCCTTGACGGCCGCGACCTTGAGGCCACCACGCAGCTTGTTGACGACGAGCGTCGCCAGGGCCTCGCCCTCGACTTCCTCGGCGATGATCAGCAGCGGCTTGCCCGACTGCGCCACCAGCTCGAGCAGCGGCAGCACGGTCGAGAGGCCCGACAGCTTCTTGTCGTGGATCAGGATGTAGGGGTTCTCGAGCACGCACTCCATCTCCTCGGGGGAGGTGACGAAATACGGCGACAGGTAGCCCTTGTCGAACTGCATGCCTTCGACGACATCCAGCGTGGTCTCGAGGGTCTTGGCCTCTTCAACCGTGATCGTGC
>CAIOSQ010000309.1 GCA_903860935.1 uncultured Rhodospirillales bacterium
TCCCCCCGGCACGCGGCTCGAGGATGAGCAGGTCCGGCGCGGGGGGAGTTCTGTCCTGGAGAGGGTTTTGGGTCCGGGAACGGCATGCTGTCGGGTCGAGTGCCCACGTATAGCCTCCGCCTATTGGTTCAGGCGGTTTCCTGCGAGCCCGGCGGCAAGGGTCGCCTTGCGGTGCACTCCGGGCTGCCCCCTGACGCCCCGCGCCTCAGCCCGCCGCGCGGCGCCGGTCGAGATACTGGCGCGCGAGGATCGTGATGGCGATCCCGAAGCCGGCGAGGTCGGTGATCCAGCCGGGCTTGATCAGCAGCAGCGCCGCGACGACGAGCGCCACGCTCTCCCACAGGCGGCATGCGCGCAGCAGATAGCCGTGCAGTCCCGCTGCAAGCAGCAGGCACCCCGCCGTTCCCGACGCCGTGGCCAGCGCGATCGACGACCAGTCGCCGATCATCAGCATCGCGGGTTCGTAGACGAACATGAAGGGCACGATGAAGCCCGCGGCGCCGATGCGCACCGCCGCCCAGCCCGCGTCCCAGAGATCCGCCTTGGCGAGCGACGCGGCCGCGAACACGGCCAGCGCCACCGGCGGGGTGATCGCCGAGAGGATCGCGAAATAGAAGGCGAACATATGCGCGGCCGGCTCGATCGCGCCGAGCTTGATCAGCGCCGGCACCAGCAGCGAGACCATGATGATGTAGGCGGGCGTGGTCGGCATGCCCATGCCAAGGATGATCCCCGCCATCGCCGTCACGATCAGGGCGATGAACAGGCTGCTCTGCGCGACACCGAGCACGACCTGGGTGAAGGTGATACCGAGCCCGGTCAACGCGACGATGCCGATGATGATGCCGGCGCAGGCGCAGGCCATCGCGACCGACAGCGCGCCCTTGGCGCCTTCGACCAGCGCGTCCCAGACCATGATCGCGCGCAGCGGCGCGCGCGTGTTGGCGCGGAGCATGGCGACGGGAAAGCAGGCGAGCGTCGCGACCAGCGCCGCCAGCGGCGACGACCAGCCCGTGAACATCATCACGAGGATGATCGCGACGGGAATGAAGAGATGGCCGCGCTCGCGCAGGACGGTGCCAAGCCGCGGGCATTCGGCGCGCGGCAGGCCGACCAGCCCGTTGCGCTTCGCCTCGAAATGCACCGCCCCGAAGCAGGCGACGTAGTAGAGCAAGGACGGGATCAGCGCCCAGAGCGTGATCTGGAAATAGCTGGTGCGCAGGAACTCCGCCATCACGAAGGCGGCCGCCCCCATCACCGGCGGCATGATCTGTCCGCCGGTCGAGGCGACCGCCTCGACGCCGGCGGCGAAAGCGGGACGGAAGCCCGAGCGCTTCATCAGCGGGATGGTGATCGGCCCGTCGACCATGACATTGGCGACCGCCGAGCCGGAGATCGTGCCGAACAGCGACGAGCTGACGACCGAGACCTTGCCCGGGCCGCCAGCCTGGCGCCCGGTCAGCGACAGCGCGAAATCCATGAAGAGCTGGCCCGTGCCGGTCTTCTCCATGAAGGCGCCGAAGACGACGAAGACCATCACGTAGGCAGCCGACACCTGCAGCGTCGAGCCGAAGATCCCCTCGGTCGTCAGGTAGAGCTGGTCGAGCGTGGTGCGCCAGTCGATCTTGGCGAAGAGCAGCGCGTAGGCGAGAAAGACGAGCGCTGTCAGCGGCAATGCCCAGCCGAGGACGCGGCGCGTTGCCTCGATCACGACCAGGACGCCGATCGCGGCGACGATCAGGTCGAGCGTGGTCGGATCGTCGACATAGGGCATGCGGTCGGTCA
>CAIOSQ010000310.1 GCA_903860935.1 uncultured Rhodospirillales bacterium
TCGGCTGCGGAATTGTCGCCGCTGGAGATGGCGCAGATCGCCCAGGGCGTGGCGTCGCTCTTCGCGGGCGGCCCCGGCGGCGGGTTCGTCGACGCGGTCCGGCAGCGGCTCGGCCTCGACCAACTGCGCCTGTCCTCGTCCCGGGAGGGCGACGGGATGGGCGTCGAGGCGGGCCGTCTGCTCGCGCCCGGGGTCTATCTCGGCGTGCGCCCGGGGCGGCTGCCCTCGAGCTACGAGGCGACGCTGCAGATCGAGGTGGCGCCGCGGCTGCGCGTCGAAACCGATCTCGGCGCAGCCGGCCGCGCCGGCCTCACCTACGAGGTCGAGTACTGAGCGCGGACCACGCGCTCTAGAGGCCGGGCGCGTTGCGGCCCCAGGGCGCGCGATCGACGAGCAGATGGTCGCGGTCGAGCTGGTCGAGCGCGGTACAGCCGAGATACCCGAGCGTGCGGTCGATCTCGTCCTTGGTCAGGCCGATGAGATGACCGACGCCCGCCTCGCCGCCCGCGGCCACCGCGAAGGCGGCGGGGCGCCCCATCAGCACGCCCTCGGCGCCGAGGGCTAGCGCCTTCACGACATCGGTGCCGCGGCGAAAGCCGCTGTCGACGAGGACATGCAGGCGCTTGCCGACCGCGTCGACGACCTCGGGCAGCATCTCGAGCGGCGCCGCCGCGTATTCGAGGTTGCGCCCGCCATGGTTGGACATGACGACGCCGTCGGCGCCGCAGGCCGCGACCTGCTCCGCCTCGTCGGCGCGCATCACGCCCTTGACCAGCAGCTTGCCCTTCCAGTGCCGGCGCAGTTCCTTGAGATGCGCGTAGTCGAACCCGTAGCGGCGGTTCTGGACGAAGAAGCGCGTGGCCGAGATGTTGTCGACGATTTCCGGCGCGTGCGGCGAGAGCACCGGCATGCTCGGCAGCCCCGCCTTGATCATCACGTCCCAGATCCAGCGTGGCCGCGACAGGACATGCGCGATGTTGCGCGGTGTCTTGTCGAGCGACAGCGAGAAGCCGTTGCGCCGGTCGCGCTCGCGCTTGGGCGCGACATGGGTGTCGGTGGTGATCATCAGCGCGTCGTAGCCGGCGGCATGCGCGCGCTCGACCAGCGCCCGATTGAGCGCGTCGTCCTTGAAGACGTAGAGCTGGAACCACAGCCGCGCCTCGGGTACGGCGGCGCGCAGATCCTCGATCGAGATCCCGGCGGCGGTGCTCAGGCAATAGGGGATGCCGGCCGCGGCGCAGGCCTTGGCCATCGACACCTCGGCATGCGGCGCGAAGCTCGACAGCCCGCCCATCGGCGCGATGGCGATCGGTGCCGCCGTCGGCTTGCCGAGCAGCGTCGTGTCGATCCGGCGCACCGCGACGTCGGCGACCGTGCGCGGACGGAAGCGGATGCGGTCGAAGACCTCGCGGTTGTTGCGCAGCGCCGCCTCGCCTTCCGCGCCGCCATCGATGAAATCGAAGACCGGCTTCGGCAGATAGGCGGCGGCGTGGCGGCGAAGATCCTCGACGTTATGGATCTGTTTGAAGTTCGGCATGGCTGTCACCCGGGAAAACGCGACGCGTGACCGCGAGCCTAGAGCATGATCCGCGCCGACAGAAGCGCCGACCATGCGCCGCCTCGTCGGTCCGTCGCGCGCGTAGCGCTCAGTGCCGCTTTTGCAGCAGGACCAGGGCGATGCCGGCGAACAGGGCCAGGGCCGAGAACGAGACCGACTGGACGGGCCAGATCATCGCGACGCCGAGAGCCGTCAGAACGAGCCGCGGGACGGTGGGAAGCGGGCGCCCCAGCCAGGCCTCGGCAGCGCCGGCGAGCGCGACGGTCGCAGCCAGCGCCGCGGCGATCTGGATCGCGATCGTCATCGGATCGCCGATCATCAGCACCCCCGGCTGGTAGACGAAGGCGAAGGGCAGCAGGAAGGCGACGATGCCGATGCGGCAGGCGAGCAGGCCGATCTGCATCGGGTTCGCGTTGGCGATCGAGGCCGCGGCGAAGGCCGCGACCGCGACCGGCGGCGTGATCGCCGACATCGACGCGAAGAAGACGATGAAAAGATGCGCGGGCAGGGTCTCGATGCCCAGCGACACGATCGCCGGTCCGGCGAGGACGGCTGCCAGCGCGTAGACCGCCGGCGTCGGCATCCCCATGCCGAGCACGATCGTCACCAGCGCCGCGATCACGAGCGTGAGCAGCAGGTTGCCGGGCGCGAGGGCGAAGAGCATCGAGCTGATCTTGCCGGTGAGATCGGTCATCGACAGCGTGCCGACGACGAGGCCGGCGACGGCGCAGGCGACGCCGACGCCGCAGGACCGGTGGAGCGCATCTACCAGCCCGTCGCGCAGGCGCTGGGCAGTGGCTTTGGGATCCCGGCTGCGGATCAGCGCGACGACCGCGAGCGCGGCGATCGCGACCGCGGCCGAGAGATCCGGGCGGTCGACGGACAGCACGATCCAGACGATCAGGCCGATCGGCACCAGGAAGAGCCAGTTCTCGCGCAGGACGACGAGCACGCTCTCGCCGCGCCCTTCCACCGTCGGCTTCAGGCCCACGCGCCGCGCATGGAAATGCACCGCGAGATAGATCGCGAGGTAGTAGATGATCGCCGGCGCGACGGCGGCGGCGACGATGTTCGCGTAGGCGATGCCCGTGAAGTCCGACATCATGAACGCGGCCGTGCCCATGACCGGGGGCATGATCGCACCGCCGGTCGAGGCGACGGATTCCACCGCGCCGGCATAGACGCGGCTGAACCCCGTGCGGATCATCAGCGGGATCGTGATCGAGCCGGTGGTGACGACGTCGGCGGTCGGCGAGCCGGAAATCGAGCCGTACATGCCCGAGGAGATGACGGCGACCTTGGCGGGGCCGCCGACCTGACGGCCGACCAGCGCCTCGGCGAGACGGTGGAAGAACTCGCCGCCGCCGACCCGGTCGAGGATCGCGCCGAACAGCACGAAGACATAGACGAGGAAACACGCCACCAGCAGCGGTGGCCCGAACAGGCCGTTGGTGGTGAAGACCAGATGGTCGATGATCTCCTCGAGCGCGAGCTGACGGTGCGCGAAGGGCCCCTCCAGCAGATGGCCGAGGAACCCGTAGGCGAGGAACAGCGTGACCAGCGTGACCAGCGTCATGCCGATGGTGCGCCGCGTCGCCTCGAGCACGAGGACGATCAGCGCGACCGAGGCCAGCTGGTCGGCGGTGGTCAGCGAATCGATGATCGGCAGGCGCATCTCGTGGCGCCCAGCCATCGCCACGAAATAGAGCGCCGCCACCCAGGCAACGGCGACGCAGACCCAGGCGAAGGGGCTGGAGCCGCGCGGCCGATGCGGTCCTCCGGTGGTCGTCAGGAACGCCACCGAAAGGATCGCCGCGAGGAAGAGATAGAGGGTCGTGCGGCGATCGGCATAGACACCGAAGGCGATCGCCGTCAGCCCGAGCCCGACAGCGATCCCGAGTGCCAGGATAGCGACGCGCTCGGCGGGGCCCTGTGCGCGGGCCGTGCCCGGCGCGAGGAGGGAGAGCAGGGACGACATGCCGGTCTCCGCGCGCCGCGCCGGGTCAGGTGGGAATGCCGGCGGCGCGATAGGCCTTGATCGCGCCGGGATGCAGGGCGACCGGCGCGGTGACCGGCAGGTCCTTCGGCGTCATGCGCGCCATGGTCGCGTGTGCCGCCTTGAGATAGTCGAAATGCTTGAGCATCGCGGCGACGATGGCCTCGGCCTGCGCGTCGGGAAGTTCCGTCGCGGCGAGCAGCGCCACGGTTCCGGTCACCGTGTGCACGGTCGCCGGCTGGAACGGGTAGCTCGCGCCGGGGATGTCGATCGGCTGGGTGCCGACATCCTTGGTCATGCGCTCGATGACCGGCTTGTCGAGCCCGACCATGCGCACCGGCAGGTCGCGCGTCGCGTTGGCGAGCTGGCCCGACGGGAAGGCGAGCATGTTCACCGACATGTCGACCTGTCCGGCCTTCAGCATGTCGAGGGCGGTGTTGTAGTCGACGAAGTGGACGCGACCGCCGAAGGCTTCGATCTCCTGGAAGGTCACGCCGGCGGCCTTGAACGCCTCCTCGGTGGCGATCGCCATCATCGTGCCGCGCAGGTTGACCGCAAGCTTGAGCGGGATGCGCTCGCGCTTGACCTGCTCCAGCGACTGGACCGCGCTCGCCGCACGCACCACGAACTGGAGCGCCGCCTGCGGATCGATCAGCGCGAGCGCGCGGACATTCGGGAAGGCGCGTTCGAACGGTGCCTCGCCCTTCAGCGCGCGCAGCGCCATCTGGGTGTGGGCGATGCCCAGCTGGACGCGGCCGGTCGCGACGAGCTGCACGTTGGCGGCGTCTCGCCCCGGCTCGTAGCTGAACGCGGCGCCAGGCGCCTCGCGACGGATCGTCTCGCCGATCGCGTTGCCGATCGCGCTCCACGCGCCGCCGACCGAGCCGCCGGCCATGGTGAGCTTGAGCGTCTGCGCCGCGGCCGGAGCCGCGCCGGCGAAGAGACCGGCGGTGGCGAGGCCGGCGCCTGCGAAGTGCCTGCGAGTGATCATCGGTCGAGTCTCCCTGTCCCTGTTTCGGTTGGCGTCATGCAACCGCTTCGGCCGCCGCGGTGCCGCGATGGCGCATCGCCGCCGCCGGCATCTCGTCGACCGTCGCGATCCGATCGTAGCCGCCGCGCACATGGGCGCGCAGCATCTTCTGGCGATCGAGATGTTCGAATACGCCGAGCACGGGCGTCCAGAAGGCGTCGATGTCGACGAAGACGGTCGCCTTGCGGTGCAGCCCGATATCGTACCAGGTCACCATCTCGAAGGCCTCGTCGAGCGTCCCGACGCCGCCTGGCAGCACGAAGAACACGTCCGAGAGATCGGCCATGACCTGCTTGCGTTCGGCGAGGCTGTCGACCATCCGCAGATCCGCGAGCCGCGTCTCGGCGCGCTCGCGGCCGGCGAGGTGGCGCGGCATCACGCCGGTCACCTGCCCGCCGCCGGCGAGCGCCGCGTGCGCGGCAAGCCCCATCAGCCCGCGCCCGGAGCCGCCATAGACCAGACGGAATCCATGCACGGCGCAGAGCCGCCCGAAATCGCGCGCGGCGGTCTCATAGGCCGCGGGCAGCCCGTCCGACGCCGAGCAGAACAGCCCGATCGACATCGTGGGGCGCATCGGCGTCAGCCCCGCACCACCGGCTCGAATTCGACGTCGAGGCCGATATCGACGGCGGCCGCGCCCTGGGTGATGCGGCCGACCGAGATGAAGTCGACGCCGGTCTCCGCGATCGGGCGAATCGTGTCGAGATTGACGCCGCCCGAGGCCTCGGTGAGGCAGCGCCCGGCGACGATCGCCAGCGCCTCGCGCAGCACCGGCGGCTTCATGTTGTCGAGCAGCA
>CAIOSQ010000311.1 GCA_903860935.1 uncultured Rhodospirillales bacterium
CGCCGTCCGCCGGAGCCCGCGCCGCGCGACGACGCGCCGACGACGGCGCCGACGCCCAGCGCCCAGGCCGCCGCGAGCGCGGCTGAACGCGCCGCAGGCGCGCGCACGCTCGCCGAACTCGAGGCGGCGCTGCGCGACTTCGACGGGTGCAGCCTCAAGGCAACGGCGACGAACACGGTCTTCGCCGACGGCGTACCGGGATCACGGGTGATGTTCGTGGGCGAGGCCCCGGGCGCGGACGAGGATCGCATCGGCCGCCCCTTCGTCGGCGTCTCGGGTCAATTGCTGGACACCATGCTGCGCTGGATCGATCTTGATCGCGCCCGCAACGTCTACATCGCCAACGCGGTCTATTGGCGCCCGCCCGGCAATCGTCCGCCGACCACGGCGGAGGTGTCGATCTGCCTGCCCTTCATCCGGCGGCAGATCGAGTTGGCGAGCCCCGAGATCCTCGTCTTTCTCGGCAATTCGGCGGCCCAGGCGCTGCTCGGCACGACCGGCGGGATCAGCCGCCTGCGCGGCCGGTGGCTCGCCTACCGGGCGCCGGGTTCGGACCGGGAGGTGCAAGCAATGGCAACATTTCATCCCGCGTATCTCTTGCGCTCTCCCGCCCAGAAGCGTGAGTCGTGGCGAGATTTATTGATGATCAAAAACAAATTGTCTTCGGGCGCAAATGAATTGAAATGAAGCAACAGAGTAAAAATTATCCCCAAGGACTTGGAAGGACTGACAATTTTTGCTTGCCCGCCCCGCAGCTAGTCCTGTAACAGACTCGCCATCATGTCGGGCAGCCTCACAAATACTTCGAGGCGGCGGATCGCCAAGCTGACCGGCTGGAGGAGTTCATGGATGGCGGCGGCCCTCGCGGTGGCCTGCGTCCTCGCTTTTCCAAGCCGCTCCCTTGCCGAGACGCCTGGATCGGACGCCGGTATTCCCGCGGCGGTGGATGCGGATTCTGACCTCTCCCGGATGGCGCTGCTGCGCTTCGGTCCGGTCGGGCGCCCCGACTACCTCACACTCCCCCGCCCGCTTTCCGTGGCCGACGCGACCACCTATCGCCTCGCGTTCGAGGCCGCCGCGCGCGGCGACGGCAAGGACATGGAGCGGCATCTCGCGCAGACCGCCGAGCGCCGTCTGCACGGCCATGTCCGTGCCGAATACATCCTGGCCCCGGAAACGCGGGCCGGTTTCGCCGACATGGTCGCCTGGCTGCGGGCAAACCCGGATCATCCCAGCGCCGCCGCGATCCATGGCCTGGCGGCGAGCACGGCGCCGAAGGGCAAGGTTCATAGCCTCCCCCGCCCGTCGGCGACCGCCACGCCCCGCCTCGCGGTCGCCACCGATCTCGGACCTGGCAAGGACGCCCCCGCCCCGGCGGGCCGGAGCGATCTGGCGCGCAAGGACCTCGCGGCGCGCGATCGGGTGCGCGGACGTCTCAACGGCCATATCCGGGCCGCCGAGCTCGACGCGGCAGAGAAGCTCCTCGCCGGGGAGGCCCGGCGCCTCCTCTCCGATGCCGAAACCGACTATTACCGCGTCCGCATCGCGGCCGGGCTGTTC
>CAIOSQ010000312.1 GCA_903860935.1 uncultured Rhodospirillales bacterium
CCGCGCCATCGTGGCCCTGTCCGTGGCCGGCGTCTCGATGCCGGTGTTCTGGTTCGGCCTTCTGCTTATCCAGTATGTCGGGACGGCCCTGGACCTGCTGCCGTTCCAGGGGCGCGGCGGCCCCTTGTGGTCGCTCGACGGGTTGCGCCATGTCGCCCTGCCGGCGATCACGCTGGGAGGGGTGTTCGTCGGTCCGGTTGCGCGAATGACGCGGACATCACTGCTCGAGGTGCTCGGCGCGGATTTCGTGCGCACGGCACGGGCGAAGGGCGCGTCGCGACCGCGTGTCGTCATCCGCCATGCCTTGCGCAACGCCCTCATCCCCGTGGTCACGCTGATCGGTCTCCAGATCGGTTTCCTGCTGGGCGGTGCGGTCGTGACCGAGACGATGTTCGCGTGGCCGGGGGTCGGTCGGATGGCGGTCGGCGCCATCACCTCGAGCGATTTTCCCCTGGCGCAGGGCGCGATCCTCATGCTCGCCGTCGGCTTCATCGCCATCAATCTCGGGGTCGACGTGATCTACGCCTATCTCGATCCGCGGATCGGTCGCGCATGAGCGCCTCCACCAACACCGGCATGGCCAGCATGCCGGCGCGCCGCTCGGCCTTCGCGCTGCTGCTGCGCGACCCCGCCGCCGTCCTTGCCGGCGGCATCCTGATCGTCCTCGTCCTCGCGGCCCTGCTGGCACCGCTGATCGCGCCCCACGATCCCTATGCCAACGCGATGCGGTTGCGGCTCCGGCCGATCGGGACCGACGGCTATCCGCTCGGAACCGACACGCAAGGGCGCGACATGATCACGCGCATGCTCTACGGGCTGCGCGCGACCCTCGCCATCGGGTTCGTCGCGGTCGCGACCGGCGGCCTCGTCGGCGCGACGATCGGATTGCTGGCCGCCTATTATCGGCGGCTCGACAACGTCCTGATGCGCGTGGTCGACACGTTGCTGTCCTTTCCGTCCATCCTGTTCGGGCTCGCGATCGCGGCGGTCCTGACCCCGGGCATCGCGAGCCTCGTCATCGCGCTGTCGATCGCGGCGATCCCGTCGATCGCGCGCATCGCGCGCGGCGCCGCGACATCGGTCATGCAGCAGGACTACATGGAGGCCGGGCGCGCGCTCGGACTTGGAGACTGGGCCCTGCTGACGCGCTATCTCGCCCGCAACTGCGCGCCGACGATCCTCATCTACCTGACGCTGCAATTGGGTCAGACTATTCTTCTCGGCGCGGCGCTGAGCTTTCTCGGCCTCGGCGCGCAGCCGCCCAGCGCGGAACTCGGCAGCATGGCGGCGGAGGGACGACGCTTCCTCACCATCGCGCCGCATGTCTCGACCTTGCCCAGCCTCGCGATCTTCGCGATCGTGCTGTGCTTCAACGTGCTCGGGGACGCGCTGCGCGACGCGCTCGACCCCCGGCTGCGCCGCTGACAACCACGACACTCGAACAGGGAAGGAGAAAAAAATGATTCGACGGATCCTGATGGCCAGCGCGGCCGTGGCCGCACTCTGCGCGGTCGCGCCGACGGCGCTGGCGCAGCAGCGCAGCGTGACGCTGACGCGCGAGATCGACACCGACCGCTACGATCCGCACCGCTCGACGGCGCGTTCGACGGCGGAAGTCCTGTTCATGACGAACGACACGCTGGTGGCGCTGGACTACGATCTCAAGACGCTCCATCCGGGTCTCGCACAGAGCTGGACGATCTCCCCAGACGGGCTGACCTACACCTTCAAGCTGCGGCCGGGGATCAAATTCTGCAGCGGCAAGACGCTCACCGCCGCCGATGTCGTCGCGAGCTATAATCGCTGGCTCGATCCGGAGACGAAGGGCGTCGTCCTGGCCCGCATGGGGCAGGTGGATGCGATAACCGCGCCGGACGAGAGCACCGTCGTCTACAAGCTGAAGCAGCCCTTCTCGGAACTTCTGTTCCAGATGACCCAGCATTTCCACGTCGTCATCAATGCCGAGCAGGCCAAGCAGCTCGGCCAGGATTTCGGCGTCAAGGCGCTCGATGGCACCGGGCCTTACTGCTTCGAAAGCTGGACCCCGCGCGACCAGACCGTTCTGGTGCGCAACCCGCACTATCAATGGGGTCCGGCGATCTACGCCGACCCCAAGCCGAAGGTCGACCGCATCGTGTGGAAGGTCGTGCCGGAGGAGAACACCCGCGTGAACTCGCTGAAGACCGCGCAGTCCGACGCGACCCAATATGTTCCGTACTGGGCGGTCAAGGAGTTGCAGGCGGATCGCCGCATGACCGTCGCCAAGGCCGAGAACTACTTCTGGACCTATTTCATCGGCTTCAAGATCGATCGCGACCTCGTCTCGGATCTGCGCGTGCGCCGCGCGATGAACCTGGCGGTCGACCAGAAGGGGCTCACCGACGCGGTCACCTTCGGCTATGGCGACGCGGCGAACAGCTTCCTGTCGCCGAGCGTGCTCGACTACAACAAGAGCCCGAAGCCGGAGATCTACGGCGAGAACGCCGCCGAGGCGAACCGCCTGCTCGACGAGGCCGGATGGCGGCGCGGTGCGGACGGGATGCGGACCAAGGACGGCAAGAAGCTCGCCCCCGTTTTCTACGGCTTCACCGGTTTCTGGAAGGAGATCGCGGAGGCGGTGCAGGGCGACCTGCGCAAGGTCGGCATCGACATGCAGCTGCAGCTGTTCGACGCGACCGTCGCGTGGGGCAAGCTCGCGACGCAGGAATACGACGCCTTCGGCATGAGCTTCCCCTATGTCTCGGCCGGCGACGCGCTGAACCTCTATTTCCGCTCCGCTGCCACCCCGGTTCCCAACCGGGTGAACTGGAAGGATCCGGAGACCGACGAGTTGCTCGCGCGCGGCTCCTCGGCGCTCGACGACAAGACCAGGGCCGATGCGTTCGGTAGGGTCCAGACGAAGGTCGAGGAAGCGGCGGTGTGGATTCCGCTCTATCACGAGCCGCTCTTCCTCGCGAGCGGAGCGAAGCTGAAGCCGATGCGCGCGCACGGCATCTACGGCGCCGGCCTCTACAAGGGCCTCTCGCTCGAGTTCAAGTGACTTAGACAGCAGACGGGACGCGACGGGGCGCCGGGTTCGGCGCGCCCGTCGCGA
>CAIOSQ010000313.1 GCA_903860935.1 uncultured Rhodospirillales bacterium
CGCCCACCGTCGCGCCGCTCGCGCTGGCCTCCTGCGCTGCGTCCGCCTCGGCACGCTGCCGCGCCCAGTCGCGCGCCGCCGCCTGCGCCTGATCGAAGGTCAGCGGCGACTGTCCCGGCATGATCGCGTAGTCATCGGCGATGCCGATCGCCGCCACCTCGTATCGCTCGCCGCCGAGGTATCGCCGCGCCAGCCATGTCCCGGCGCGACGAGCCACACGCGATCGACGATACCCGAGATGGAGTCCGTCCTGGACCACGCGCCAATACGGCTTGGCTCGTGGCTTCAGATCCAACCGCCGCGTGCGCGTCGACAGGTTCACGTCCGCCATGCCGGCCCCCGAAAGTGTCCAATGAAATGTCCAATAGTAACCCCTGGACGGACCTGGATCAATCTAACCGGTATTGAACGATTGCAATGGGTTAGTTTCGTCCAGCCTCGTCCAGCGGCATCTATTCGCGGCCCTTTCACGGCAGTAACAGGGGTTCGAATCCCCTAGGGGACGCCAGCGGAATCGAACATGGGTGGGAACTTGGATGTCGTGGCGTGCCATGGCGCGTGCGCCGTGCGCGCGTCTCACATCCCAAGACGCCACATCTCATGAGGCAGCCGCCCGATCTGATACGGCGGCGCCCCCATGAAAAGGTCCTTTGGCTTTCAGACCGACTGGGACGGTCAGTCTGCCTGGGTCCGCAGGCGGTCGATGGCGGCCTGGAAATGCCGCAGCGACGAGAGATGGAGATAGCAGCACTCCAACTCGTCCTTTGCGACCATGTCGGCAAGGACGTCCGGCGCGAGACCCTTCAGGCGCTCGCGGTCGATTGTCAGGAACCCGCTCAGATTGCGCTGTTCCTCGCCGACCTTGTACTGGATCTGCATCGGTTGCAGCAGCTTGTGCTCGACCAGACGCGCGCAGAAGGCCTGCGTCCGCTGGAAACGGCCCTGGTAGTCCTGCAGGAAAGCGACGACGTTCTTGAGGAACTGGGTCTGGTTCCCGTCCGAATCGAACAGGCGCTCTCCCCTGCCGTCCCGGTTGCATCCCTCGAACGCCTCGTCGATCAGGACGGTGAAGGGCGCATCCGGCTTTTCCTGCCCCACGACGAAGGGATAGCGACGGACGAATGCCGGGATGTAACCGCCGGTCCAGCGCCCATCCGCGTTCACCAATGGATTGAATCCCGGCCGCGCACCGAGCACGACCGCGGGGAACACGCTCGTCTCGGTTCCCGCGAAGATGATCGGATGGTCGGCAGCTGCGGCCGCGAACTCGATCGCGGTGAGCGGCACCGAATTCACGCCCGCGGCGAAGCCGTAGCTGTCGCCCGACCTGACGCACAGGTCGCGATGCTGGGCCGTGTTGACCGGTGCCAATTTCCTGTAGAACAGCTGCTGCGTCGCCATCATCCGTCTCCCGCTCTGCTGGCGCCACGGCCGCGCGTCCCGCGCGCCATGCCCGCACCTGAGAAGCCTCCCACTAGCGCAATTCGCGCCCAAACCCTAGCGACATCGCGCTCCCGCCCGCCTCAGTGATCGCCGCCATCCGCGAGATCGGCCAGCCTGTCCGGGGCGCGCAACTCGATCCCTCCCTTCACGAGTTCCACGACCCCCTGCCGCTGCCAGGCCTGAAGTTGCTTGTTCGTGCTCTCGCGGGACATGCCGATCATCTGCCCGAGATCGCGCTGGGTCACCGCGATCGTCGAGACCGCCCGGCCGACCGCTTCGCCCTGCTCGGCCGCAAGCCGCAGGAGCGTCTTGGCCAGCCGCGCCTCGAGCGGCAGGAACATCACGCTCTCCACCTGTTCGTTCGTACGGCGCAGGCGTGCGCAGAGCAGGACGATGATCCGCAAGGCAAGGTCGGGATTCGCCCGCAGCATCGGCAGGAAATCCCGCCGCTCGAAGACGACGAGTTCGCAATCCGAGAGCGCGCTCGCGTCAGCGGTCCGCGGCTTTCCATCGAGCAGGGCGATCTCGCCGAAGATCTGACCGACGCCGATCAGATTGAGAACCACTTCCTTGCCGTCCGCGGTCACCGAGGAGATCTTTATCGCCCCGGACAGCACCGCCATCATGCTGGAGCCGTCGTCCCCCTTGGCGAAGATCGTCGTTCCCTTCGCGAAGCGACGGATCTGGGTTTTCCGAATCGCCGAATCGACGTCTTGCTCCGGCAACGCACCGAAGAGCGGATGGCCGGCGAAAATGGCCCGCCTGCTCGGTTTTCCTGCGGTGTCCGCCATCGCAACCCGGTTCCTTTTTCCGAGGCAAGACAAGGGGATATTGCTGAAATCTGCGCCGAATCTCCGAAAATTGGAACCCCGCGTGAACTAGCTCACATCGCCTGTCACGCCTCCTGCGTACGGTCCTCGCATCGAAAGACTTACCTCAAGGAGGCTCTGGACATGCTGTTGGAGACCCTGCCCCCGAAGACCCATGAGGCGCCCGGCGCCGGCCATGTCGAGCATGAGCCGGCCTCGTCGCAGACTGTCGTCCCGGCTGCGCTTCTGGCCACGGCCCTCGACGGTCTGGGCATCGTCCTGTGCGTCGTCGACAGCCATGGTCGCGTCGTCGCGTCGACGCAGGCCGCCGCATCTGCCCCCGCCTGCCGCGCCGCGGTCGCCGCGCTCTCGCCGGCGCTGGTCAAGCGTGCACGCCTCGAGGGCCGCCCCGTCGGCCAGGCGGCGGAGGGCGAGCAAGGCGCTCAGACCTGGCTCGTGGCGACGCCGATGGACGTGCCCACGGCCCCTGGCGAATTCTTCTCGGTCCAGGCGATCGATGCGCAAGGACCGCATCAGGTCGCGCCGAGCCTGCTCAGCGAACTCTGCGGTCTCACGCCCGCCGAGGCGCAGGTCGCCCGCTTCGTGGCCGACGGCTTGTCGCCGAAGCTGATGGCACGGCGGCTTGGCATCTCGCTGGCGACGGTCAAGACCCATCTCCACCGCGGCTTCCGGAAGACCGGATCGCGCGGCCAGGCCGACCTCGTCCGGAGAGTCGCGCGCATCGCACCGCAACGGCCGGCGGTCTGACATCCGGAACACGGCCACATCGCGAGCGGAGGCATCCATGCAGCTTCTCGAACTTGTCGGCACCTACTTCGCGACCGCGCGTCAACCGGAGAACCCGGGCGAGTACCAGATCGCGATCGATATCGCGCGCAAGCTTCTGTTCGAAGCCGACAAGGACGCGCGGCGACGGGTGGCGGAGATCCTCGCACGGCAGCCCGGCGCGCCGCGCGACTTCGTGGATATCCTGGCGCATGACGATCCAGTGGTCGCCCGGCCGCTTCTGTCGACAAGTACCGTCCTGGGCGACGCCGAACTTCTCGACGTCGCCACGCGCAGGACCGTCGAGCACCGCCTTGCCATCGCGATGCGCAGCCAAGTCTCCGAAGCGGTGTGCCGCGTCTTGCTCGGGACCGACGAGGACACCGTCGCCTGCACGTTGCTGGGCAATCCCGGCGCGCGCATATCGCGGTCCTGCCTGGAGCGGTGTGTCGACCGCGCTCGCGACGCAGCCGCCCTGCAACCGCCGCTGGCGAGACGTCACGGCCTGGACGCCGATCTCGTGGCGCGGTTGCTCGCCTTCCTGCCCGACACGTTGCGGCGTGAGATCCGGGACAATGCGGACATGTTCGCGGATACGGGCCATGCGTTGCCGCACGGCACGGACATGCCGGTCGCGAAGACCCGGATCGCCGCAGCGCTCGCCGCCCGGCGCGCTGCGGATCCGTCAAGCCTTGTCACGCTGCTGCGCGGCGGCAACCGCCTGGTTTTCGAGGCAGCCTTCGCCGAGTTGGTATCGCTGCCCACGGACGTGGCACGTCGCGTGCTCCACGATCCCGGCAACCGTCCTCTTGCCGTCGCCTGCAAGGCCGCGGGCGTGAACAGATCCCATTTCGTCAACTTGCTGGCACTTCTGCGCCAGGGCAGTCCGGATGGCAGGCAGATACAACCTGCCGAAGTTGAGGACGCCGCGCATTTCTTCGACGCGATCGATCGCGAAACGGCCAGGCACACGGTGTCGCGGTGGCGGCACAGGACAATGCCCGCGCGTAGCCGGAGCTTGAACGGGCAGAGTGCCGCCTCCTGCGCCTGAGGCGACACGCATGGGGCGGAGAAGCGCTTGCGGCGCGGGCAAGCTTGCCCTATCTGCCTGATCGCACATCATGAAAATGTTCGGCAAAACGGATTCGACACTCGGCATCGGCGACAGGTTCGTTGAAGCCAACCGCGAACGCACGGAATGGGTAGTCGAGTTCGTGTTCGGCGATCCCAACGGTGTCGCCCACGCGCGGCTGCGCAAGACGGGAGACGCGACCGTCGCGCGCACGTTCTCGGCCTCCGTCCTCCTCGCGGATCCGCGTTTCAAACGGCTCCCGCGACGTGTCGCCGCCGCGCAGGACGTCACCTCCGGCGCAGACGCCGAAGCCGAGACGCCCCCGGCCGCGTGATCGCCGGCGACATCGATCACGGATCAAACAGAAAACCGGAACGCGGTCCGCGCGTCTGTCGTCGCGGCGCATCCCCTACCGCGCGGCCGCGGCGTCCCTGATCTCGAACTGGGTCCGGCGCATCCCGTTCCAGCTATCGGCGCGCAACTGACCGGCGACGTGGACAGGCGGTCCACTGCGATCCAGGAGCAGCGGCGCCAGCGGGGCGTCGACAGCGCGGAATGCGATCGCCCGGACACGCGCCCCGAACGCATCCACCAGCACACACCGGACATGTTTCTCGCCGACGATATCGGCCTGAACCACGCGCATGTCGGCAAGCGCGAAGCAGGGCTGGGGATGACCAGCGCCATAGGGCCCCGCGCGGTCGAGGAGATCGACGAAATCGGCCGTCGCGCCTCGGGCGCCGATCACCGCGTCGACCAGCAATGCCCGCTGCGCCGCGCGCTCCGCGGACCCGAGCGCCTCCGCGGCACGTGCGCCGAGGAAGCTCCGCAACGCGTCCAACCGTCCCTGCTCGAGCGAGAAACCCGCCGCCTGGCGATGCCCCCCGCCATCCAGCAGCAACCCGGCCTGTCGCGCCGCGATGATGGCGGCCCCGAGATCGAAGCCCGCCACCGAACGGCCGGATCCCCGCCCCTTTCCGCGGTCCAGCGCCACGACGGCAGCCGGGGCGTGAAACCGCTCGGCGAGACGCGATGCGACAATGCCGATCACGCCGGGATGCCATCCCTCTCCTGCCGCCAGCACGAAGGCGCCACCGCCGCCCTGCCCTTCGACCTGCGCCTGTGCCTCCGCCAGCACGGCCTGCTCGATCGCCTGGCGCTCCCGGTTCAAGCCATCCAGACGCAGCGCGAGGACGCGTGCCTCCTCGGGGTCGCGTGTGGACAGGAGGCGGACACCAAGATCCGCCTCGCCGACACGGCCACCAGCGTTGACGCGAGGTCCCAGAACGAAGCCGAGATGGTAGGCGGTCGGTGCCTCGTTGAGCCGCGCCACGTCGGCGAGCGCCGCGAGGCCCGGCCGCGCGCGGCGGGCCATGACCGTCAACCCCTGACGGACGAAAGCGCGGTTCAACCCGCGCAACGGCACCACGTCGCACACCGTGCCGAGGGCGACGACGTCGAGCCTCGCGAGAAGATCCGGCTCTCCTCCGGCGGCGAACGCGCCGCGACGCCGGAGGCACCGCAGCAAGGCCACCGCCAGGACGAACGCCACCCCGACAGCCGCGAGGTGACCGAGGCCCTGAGGCTGGTCGAGACGGTTGGGGTTCACGACCGCATGCGCCGCAGGCAGCGCGGGTTCCGCGGCATGGTGGTCGACGACGACCACGTCGATCCCGGCGGCGCGCGCGGCGGCGAGCGGTGCGAAGGCCAGGGTGCCGCAATCGACCGTGACGACGACACGCGCGCCCTCCTCGGCGAGGCGGAGCAGCGCCGGCGTGTTGGGGCCATAGCCCTCGCGCAGGCGATCGGGAATGTAGACGCCGACGATTCCGCCGAGTTCGCCGATCACATCGGCGAGAAGCGCCGCGGAGGTCGCACCGTCGACGTCGTAATCGCCGAACACCACGATCTTCTCGCGCCGCGCGATCGCGTCGGCGAGCCGCTCCGCCGCGGCATCCATGTCGTGGAGGGTCGATGGATCGGGCAGCAGGTCGCGCAAGCGAGGCGCGAGGAACGCCTCGGCCGACGCCGCCTCGACGCCCCTGCCCGCCAGCACACGCGCGACCGGTTCAGGGATCGACGCAGCCTGCGCGATGGCCAATGCGACGCGGTCGTCGTCCAGACGCAGACGCCAGTGCCGCCCGGTCGCCGAATGCGCGACACCGAGAAGAGCGGGCGCCTGGGGGCTCCCGCCCTCCATGCTCAGAACTCCATCGGCTTCCGGCCGAGATCGTGCGTGGCCTCGATCTTCCGGACGGTCCCGGTCTTCGAGCGCATGACGATCGAGTGGGTCGAGGCGCCGCCGGCGTAGCGGCGCACGCCGCGCAGCAGCGACCCATCGGTAACGCCGGTCGCGGCGAACATCACGTCGCCCCTGGCCAGTTCCAGCAGGTCGTATTTCCGGTTCAGGTCCTTGATGCCCAGCCGATGGGCGCGACCGCGCTCGTCGTCGTTGCGGAACAGCAGTCGCCCCTGAAACTGGCCACCGATGCAGCGCAGCGCCGCCGCCGCCAGCACGCCCTCGGGCGCGCCGCCGGACCCCATGTACATGTCGACGCCGGATTCCGGCAGTGCCGTGGCGATCACGCCGGAGACGTCGCCATCGGAGATGAGCATGATCCGTGCCCCGGCCTCGCGCACCTTCTTCACGATCTCCGAATGGCGCGGACGGTCGAGGATGCAGACCACCAGATCCGATACGTCACGCCTGGTCGCCTTCGCCAGTTCCGCGAGGTTCTGCGCCGGCGACGCATCGATATCGACGATGTTCGCGGGTAGACCGCCACCGACGGCGAGTTTGTCCATGTAGACGTCTGGCGCGTTGAGAAAGCCGCCGGATTCCGCCATGGCGATCACCGCCAGGGCGTTGGGGCCGCCCTTCGCGGTCAGCGTCGTACCCTCGAGCGGGTCGAGCGCGATATCCACGCGCGGACCGGTGCCAAGCCCGACCTTTTCGCCGATATACAGCATCGGCGCCTCGTCGCGCTCGCCCTCGCCGATGACGACCTCGCCATCGATCGCAAGAGAGTTCAGCGCGCGCCGCATCGCATCGACCGCGGCCTGATCGGCGGCCTTCTCGTCGCCGCGTCCCATCAGTCGCGACGCGGACAGGGCCGCAGCCTCGGTCACGCGGACCGCTTCGAGGGCGAGATTACGGTCGAGGATGTTCTTTTCGGCCATGGCGTCGCTCTTCCTGGATCTGGTTCCGCGGCCGGGAATCGGCCGAGGCATCATTATAGCCCGTTCAGAGGGCTTCGATCCGGATCAGACGGGGGGCTTCCAGCACCGTGTCGAGGGCTTCGATCCGCTGCAGCGCCCGGCGCATCGCGGCCTCCTCGGTTTCGTGCGTGGTCAGCACCACCGGCACCATGGCGTCGGGATGCCGGCCGCGCTGGATCATGGATTCGAGGCTGACCTTCTGGTCACGCAGCGCCGCGGTCACATCCGCGATCACGCCCGGCCGGTCGCGGACCATAAGCCGGATGTAGTAGGCACCGCGATGTCCGTCGATCGGCGCCGCGGGCGCATCGACCAGCCTGGACGCGGGGACCGCGAAGGTCATGGACGCCCGCCCGCGCGAGATGTCCATGAGATCCGCGACCACCGCCGAGGCGGTCGGACCAGCGCCGGCACCACGCCCTTCGCTGACGACGCGGCCGACAAAATCGCCCTCGACCACGACGGCGTTGAAGACATCCTCGACATGGGCGATGGGCGTCTCGAGCGGCACCATGCAGGGATGGACACGCTGCTCCAGACCGGTTTCGGTCATACGCGCGATCCCGAGCAGCTTGATGCGATAACCAAGCTCGGTGGCGAACTGGATGTCCGTCGCACCGATATGCCGGATGCCCTCGACATGGACGCCGGCGATATCGGCTTTCGTGCCGAAGGCGAGCGCGGCGAGGATCGCGAGTTTGTGGGCAGCGTCCACGCCGTCGATGTCGAAGCTCGGATCAGCCTCGGCATAGCCCAGACGTTGCGCATCGGCCAGCACGTCACCGAACGGACGCCCGGTGCGACGCATCTGCGTGAGGATGTAGTTGCAGGTCCCGTTCAAGATCCCATAGACGCGCTGGATACGGTTTCCGGCGAGGCCCTCGCGCAGCACCTTGATGGCCGGAATGCCCCCCGCGACCGCGGCTTCGTAGGCGAGCACGCAGCCACGGCCCTCGGCCACCGCCGCCAGTTCGGCGCCGGCATGCGCCAGCAAAGCCTTGTTGGCCGTCACGACATGACGGCCCCGGGCAAGGGCCGCGTCGACCACGCGTCGCGCCATGCCATCCGCGCCGCCGATCAGCTCGACGACGACGTCGCAATCGGCCCGCTCGGCCATCGTCGCGGCATCGTCGTACCAGTCCACGCCTTCGAGCGAGACGCCGCGATCCTTCCGCCGGTCGCGCGCCGACACAGCGGTGATGACGACCGGGCGACCGCATCGCGCGGCGATCAGTTCGGCATTCCCCGCAAGCAGCTTGACGACTCCTGCGCCGACGGTCCCCAGGCCGGCGATCGCGATCTTGAGGGGCTTGATCATGAGACGCTCTCGTGGCGGGAGGGTTTCTGGGTCGGCGGCTCCGGCAGCGCCTCGTCGGCCTGGAGAAAGGCCCGGATGTTCCGTGTCGCCTGCCGAATACGCTGGACATTCTCGACCAATGCCAGGCGGACATGCCCATCCCCGTACTCGCCGAAGCCGATCCCTGGGCTCACCGCGACCCCGGCCTTCTGCAGCAGCAGTTTCGAGAACCCGAGCGACCCGAGATCGCGGAACTGCGGCGGGATGGGCGCCCAGGCGAACATCGAGGCCGGCGGGCTCGGCACATTCCAGCCCGCGGCAGCGAGCCCCTGGATGAGGGCATCTCGGCGCGACCGATAAAGTTCCCGGATCTCCTGCACGCAGTCCTGCGGACCGTTGAGTGCAGCGACGGCGGCAACCTGCACAGGGGTAAAGGCGCCGTAGTCGAGGTAGCTCTTGATGCGTGTGAGAGCGCCGACGAGCTTTCGGTTTCCGGCCGCGAAGCCGACGCGCCATCCGGGCATCGAATAGGTCTTGCTCATCGAGGTGAACTCGATGGCGATGTCCTTCGCACCAGGCACTTGGAGGATCGACGGCGGCGGCGCATCGTCGAAATAGATCTCGGAGTAGGCGAGGTCGGAGAGGATCCAGATGCCGTGGAAACGACAGAAATCGACGATCTCCGCATAGAAATCCAAACCGACCACCTGGGCCGTCGGATTCGACGGAAAGCACAGGACAAGGGCCAGCGGCGTCGGCACGGCATGCTTCACGGCGCGCTTGAGATTGGCGAAGAAATCCTCGCCCTCCCCGATCGGCAGGTGGCGGATCGACGCCCCCGCCATGATGAAGCCATAGGGATGGATCGGGTAGCTCGGGTTCGGAACCAGGATCACGTCCCCCGGGCTGGTTATCGCCTGCGCGAGGTTGGCGAGGCCCTCCTTCGATCCGAGGGTGACGATCGTCTCGGTCTCGGGATCGAGATCGACGCCGAAACGGCGCGCGTAATACGCCGCATGCGCCCGGCGCAGCCCGGGAATGCCCTTGGAGACCGAATAGCGATGGGCGCGCGGATCCTGAGCCGTCTCGACGAGTTTCGCCACGATATGCGGCGGCGTCGGTTGGTCGGGATTGCCCATTCCGAGATCGATGATGTCCTCTCCGGCCAGGCGCGCGCGCGCCTTCATCGTGTTCACCTCGGCGAACACGTAGGGCGGTAGCCGGCGGATACGGTAGAAATCGCTGTTCGACATGGATGACCCTCGCGCGGGGCCGGTTTCTAGCGCCCCGCCGCCTCGCTGACCACCAGGATCTCGACCTGCGGCGATGGTGCCGCGGATGGGTCGAGGCCGATCCGGGATCGCGCTACACCGAGACGCTGCAGACGATCGGCAGTCGCCAGCATCGCCGGGGCGGGCCCGGTCAACCGGATCCGCGCCGCGGGACCAGCGCCCCCGAGGACTTCGGCCGCCTGCCGGAGGATGGCCTCATCGGACACCGAGAACGCGCCTGCGGCATCCGGCCGCACCGCGCCGATCCGCCCTGCCCCGGACGGCGTGACCTGCCCGTTTTCCAGCGCCCGGCGGCGCTGCTCCGCCTCGGCGCGCGCACGCTCCAGCACGGCGAACTCCGCGCCGCGCCGCGCCGGGTCGTGTGGAGCGAGGCGCCCGGGTACCGATGCGAGGTTCGGGTAAGGCTGTCCGGCGGCGGCATCCGGAATCGCCGGTTCCGCTGGCGCCGGCTGGACCGTCATGCCCGCGGTCGCCCGCAGCCGGTCAAGCCAGTCCGGCTCGTCCGTGTCGCGCGCGCATCCAGCGACGGCCAGCGCCAGCGTGACCAGGACCACGCGCCGGACGGGTGCGAGATGGGAGCGGCAGAGCGGCTGCGGCACGCGATTTGCCTCTAGGAGTCAGATAACGGTTCTTATAAGTAAACGCCGGTGAGGCGTCACCCGGCGCGTGGCCCCGACCGTCGACCGGCCGTCGCGCAGGAAACTCCAGGCGCCGCACCGAGGATCATCGCCATGACCCAGCCGAAAACGAAGCGCGAGGCCGCGGACGCCGCCGGCGCCGGCAAGCAGCCGGAGATCCGCCTTCCCGACCCCGTCGAATTGTCGCGCATGATGGGCGAGATCGCCGAGCGCAGCCAGAAGCTGGTCGCCGATTTCCTGTACCGCCAGGGCGGCAAGCCGAGCATGGGGATGGCCGACCCGCTCAATATCGGCCAGGCCTTCTTCGACATGACGGCGCGTCTGATGGCCAATCCGGCGCAGCTGGTACAGGCTCAGCTGTCGCTTTGGCAGGACTACATGGCGCTCTGGCAGACCACGACGCGCCGCATGTTCGGCCAGTCGACCACGCCCGTCATCGCGGCACCGCCGGAGGATCGCCGCTTCAAGGACGCCGCCTGGGACGACAGCTACGTCTTCGATTTCATAAAGCAGTCCTACCTGCTGACCGCCCGCTGGATGCAGAACATCGTCAAGCGGGTCGAGGGACTGGACGACAAGACCGCGAAGAAGGTCGATTTCTATACGCGTCAATTCGTCGACGCGATCGCGCCATCGAACTTCGCCGTCACCAATCCGGAAGTCGTGCGCGCGACGCTGGAGAGCGGCGGCGAGAACCTCGTCAAGGGCCTCCAGAACCTGCTCGGCGACCTTGAGCGCGGCGATGGCCGCCTCGCGATCCGGATGACCGACGACAAGGCGTTCAAGATCGGCACCAACATCGCCGTCACGCCCGGCAAGGTCGTGTTCCAGACCGACCGCATGCAACTGCTCCAGTATACACCGACGACCGAAAGCGTCGCTCGCCGCCCGCTTCTCGTGATCCCGCCCTGGATCAACAAGTTCTACATCCTCGATCTGCGCGAGAAGAACTCGTTCATCCGCTGGGCGGTCTCTCAGGGCCACACTGTGTTCGTCATCTCATGGGTGAACCCGGACGAGGAACTCGCCGGCAAGAGCTTCGAGGACTACATGCGCGAGGGCACGCTCGCGGCCCTTGACGCCATCGCGCGCCAGACCGGCGAACCGGATTGCAACGTCGTCGGCTATTGCCTCGGTGGCACCCTGCTTTCCTGCACCCTCGCCCATCTCGCGGCGACCGGCAGCGCCGCGCGCGTCGCGTCGGCGACGTATCTCACGACCATGATCGATTTCACCGAGGCCGGGGAACTCGGCGTCTTCATCGACGAGGAACAACTCGCCGCGCTCGAGGAGCGCATGAACGAGAAGGGTTTCCTCGAGGGCGCCGACATGGCGACGACGTTCAACATGCTCCGCGCGAACGACCTGATCTGGAGCTTCGTCGTCAACAACTACCTCCTGGGCAAGGATCCATTCCCCTTCGACCTGCTCTACTGGAACTCCGATTCGACGCGCATGCCCGCAGCGATGCATTCCTTCTATCTGCGGTCGATGTATCAGGAGAACCGGTTGGCGACGGGCGAGATCGACCTGCTCGGCACGCGGATCGACCTGACGCGGATCCGCACGCCGAGCTTCCTCC
>CAIOSQ010000314.1 GCA_903860935.1 uncultured Rhodospirillales bacterium
GATCAGGCGTTCAAGCCCCGAAAAATCAGGCTCGTACCATCCGAAATACTCGTTGAGCCCGATCACGTCGAGTTCGGCCGCGAGCCGATCGGCGATGCTGAAATCCCGGCGGTTGATGAGGCAGGCCGCCGACACGAGGCGCGTCGGGTCCGCCGCGCGGGCGGCGCGTGCGAGCCCGGTCATGAAGGCAAGTCGCGGCTCCGTGTCGGCGTTCTCGTTGCCGACGCCCCAGATGATCACGCTGGCACGGTTCCGATCCCGCGCGATCAATTCCATAAGCTGGTTATGGGCATCCGCATACGTCGCCCGGTTGGCGAAATCGATCGCCCAATAGACCGGGATCTCGGCCCAGAGGAGGATTCCCTCCTCGTCGGCGATGCGCGCGACGAGGGGATGATGCGGGTAGTGGGAGAGGCGCAGGAAATTCGCGCCGAGTTCCCTGACATGGGCGAAGCGCCGCCGGATATCTGCGGTCGATGTCACCCGCCCGGTCTCGAGATCGTCCTCGTGCACGCAGGCGCCGCGCAGGAACAGCGGCGCACCGTTCAGAAGGATACGCGTGCCGTCGACGGAGATGCGGCGGAAACCGATCCGCTCGCGCAGCGCGTCCGTGCCGGAGGTGACCTCCACATCGTAGAGTCGCGGCGATTCGGGCGACCAGAGTGCAGGCGTCGCCGGAACGCGCGCCGAACCCGTGCCTGCGACGATCGCGACCGGCGCGTCGATGCCGAGTTCGGCGACGCGCAGGCGCGCGGTGCCGTCGACTGGATCGGAGAGCAGGACGCGAATGTCGATCGCCGGCGCATCGGGAGCGAGCGCGATGTCCGCGCGGCGCAGGAAGACCGCCGGCACGCGCACCAGCGAGACCTCCCGATGGATGCCGCCATAGTTGAACCAGTCGACATGGTTCATCGGTACGCGCTCGGGTCGGCGACGATTCTCTGCCATCACCAGGATGCGATTTCGGCCCGGACGCAGCGCCGTGCTCGCCTCGCAGGTGAACGGTGTCGACGCGCCGAGATGCCCACCGACGCACACGCCGTTGACGAAGACGAGCGCCGCATGGGCCACACCCTCGAAATGCAGGAATTGCCGCTCGCCTTTCGGCCCCGGACGGAATTCGAGGTCGCGCGCATACCAGGCGGCGCCTTCGAAATAGCGCCATTCCGGGCGCAGCAGGTTCCAGCACGATGGGACCGGAACATGCGCGCCAGCCTCCGCCTCGTAGTCGCGCGGCACGGCCCATTGCGAGGGGGGCGTGTCGTCGAGCGCGTACCATTTCTGGCGCAAGCCCTCGTCGAACAGGTCGAGCGTCATGAGCCAGTCGCCGCACAGGCTCTCCGTCTCGCGCCCGGCGACCGATATCAGGTCGCGATGACCGCAGCGCAGAGATTCCAGCTGCGTCGCATAGGCCTCGTCGTGGAGATGCGCGAAGGGATCGTCGACGCCGTCGTCCATCACCATCCCCCCATCCGATAGCCGATCCCCGGCATGGCGCGGAAACGCCAGGGCCAGCGTCCCGGCCAGAACAGGTCCGCGATCATCGCGATCGCGATCCAGCGGAACCAGGTCGCGAAGCTGTTCGACAGACCCTGCGGTTCGGCATAGCCACGCACCCAGCCATCCTGCCGCCGCACGCCGTCGCGCACGTCGCAGAACCCGCCATCGACCTCCTGCCAGTCGAGCAGAGCCGGCAGGATCGCAGCGAGCCAGGCCTCGATATCCGCGCGGCGGTGATCGGTCAGGCGATGGCCATGGACGAGCAGATCGACCGCGTCGACGTCGATACACGCGCTGTCGATCCGGGACGGCAGCGTCAGGACGTAGTCGATCGCACGATCCTGGGCCGGAAGCGGCCGGCCGCGCAGGAACCAGAGATGGTGGTTGTGCATCGCGCCCGCGAAGGCGTGGAGACGGCGAAGCGGATCCGAAAACTGTCCCACACCCCAGAATCCGGTGGCGGGTTCCTGCGTGCGGTCGTGCCAGTCGAACAGCGCCGCGAAGGCATCGTCCGCCGCGCGCCGCTCCGCCATCCCTCCGAAGGTCGCGATCAGATGCAGGAAGCTGCCGAGATTGACGATGTTGTTGCCTTCCTGCCACGGGTCGCGCATGTCGCGTCGCGCCAGCCAGGCCTCGAGATGTACGACATCCAGGAACGGGCGCGCGAAATCGAGCATCGGAACGCGCGAGACATCCAGAACCTCGACCGCGCCGAGCGCATAATTGGTCACGTGAAAGTCGATGTAGCGCCAGGTCTCCACCGGATCCGGCTTCTTGAAGACCGCCTCGTCGCGCATGCCGCGGATCCGGAAGCGACCATCGGGCAACCTGTGCGCCTCGAGCCAGTCCGCGAGCGCCGCGCGCTCGGTGGCGGAGAACCCGTCGAGCCCGCCGATCAACCCACGGCAGAGCACCGCGTTGTAGGTGCCGGGCAGCAGGACGCCGGGCCATGCCGCAGGATCATGGATGGCCGAGATTCTCCCGACGCCACGCGGCAGGCCGGGGACCTGCATGGTGTCCAGCCACTCCAAGGTCCGGCACCGCGCCGCCTCGATGCGTGCCTCGATCTTCGCGTCCGGTCTCATCCCTTCACCGCTCCCGCCGCCATGCCCTGCATCACCCGCCTCTGCGCAAGGAGGAACACCACGGCCACGGGCAGCGTCGCGATGACGGCCAGCGCCATGATCCCCTGGACGTTCGATCCCAGCTCCGTGTTCATCGCCAGCAGCGCGACCGGCAGCGTGTAGGTGTCGGGAGAGCGCGAGATCACCAGCACCGGAAACCATTGCGCCCAGTTCAGCATGAAACCGATCAGCGTCACCGTCGCCGTCACCGGCATCGCCATCGGCAGAACCACCGCGAAGAGGATGCGCAACTCGGATGCGCCGTCCATCTGCGCCGCCTCGATCACCTCGCGCGGGATGGCGCGGAAGAAGCGCTCGAACAGGAAGAACTGGATCGGCCCAAGCGTCAGGAAGAGGACGATGCCGGTGCGCGTGCCGAGCAGCCCGAGCTTGAACAGCACGACATAGACCGGGATCACCAGCAGCATGTACGGGTACATGATCGTCACGAGGAAGAGGCGGCGCAGCGTCGCGAATCCCGGCAGATCCGGACGCCGCGCGAGCGCATAGGCCCCCATGGCCGTCACGGCGACGCCAAGCAGTGTCGCGGCGAACGTGATCACGACGGAATTCGCCGCGTAGACCCAGAGGTCGACCCCACCGACACGGGCGATCTGACGGAGGATCGAGACGTCGAACGTCTCCGGCAAGAGACGCAGCGGATCCGCCATCATCGCGCGCGTCGTCCTGAACGCGCCGATCAGCATCCACCAATAGGGATAGAGGAAAAGGAGCGCCACCGGCACGGCGAGCGCGTGCGCGGCAAGCACGGCAAGGCGCGACGGCCGGCTCACCGCCCCGGCTCCCGGTCGGACAGGCGCAGCGCAAGGAGCGACAGCGCGATGACCACCGCGAACAGGATCGTCGCCATGGTCGTCGCCTCGCCGTAGCGGCCCTGGTCGAAGAGCTGATAGGCGTAGTAGCTGACGAAATTGGTGCGGTCGTTCGGGCCGCCCTTGGTCATCACCACGACGACCGTGAAGGTCTTGAGGAACTGGATCGTCGCGTAGACCAGATTGACGGTCAGCGCCGGCCGCAGCTGCGGCAGGATCACATGCATCCAGCGCCGCGCGGCCGAGGCGCCGTCGATGGCCGCCGCCTCCTCGAGCGCTCGGTCACGGATGGC
>CAIOSQ010000315.1 GCA_903860935.1 uncultured Rhodospirillales bacterium
GCGCCGCGGGGCCAGCCGCTCCGGGGGAGGGTGCCGCGGGGGACGCCATCGCAGAGGACGGGATCGTGGGGTCGAGTTGGGCCATGGTCTGTGTTCCGTCTCCCTGCGCGTCGGAGGGCTTTGCGCCGATGCGATCACACGGCGCAATGCGACGCGCCATGCCAGATATGGAGCCGCCTCACCCGATCGCAAGCGTCAGGCGAGTTGCGACGCCAGGACAGGAAGTCTAGCCTCGCGCGCGTGACGCTTCCAGATCCAATGCCCTGTCCGACGGACCCGGCGCCGGGCCTTTCGCCCTTCGCGTCGCGTTCAGCTCAGAGCCGCGGTCGCTTGAGGCCCGAGCCGGACTCGCCGTTCCGGTCGGCCTTCCAGCGCGATCGCGATCGCGTCATTCACTCGACCGCGTTCCGCCGCCTCAAGCACAAGACGCAGGTCTTCGTGTACCATGAGGGCGATCATTATCGGACCCGGCTCACGCATTCGATCGAGGTCGCGCAGATCGCGCGCACTCTCGCCAGGTGCCTTGGCATCGACGAGGATCTGGCCGAGGTCGTCGCGCTGGCGCATGACCTGGGTCACACGCCCTTCGGCCATACGGGCGAGGACGCGCTGCAGGAGGTGATGGCGCCTTACGGGGGCTTCGACCACAATGCGCAGACGCTGCGCATCCTCACCCTCCTTGAGCAGCGTTACGCCGATTTCGACGGGCTGAACCTGACCTGGGAGACGCTGGAGGGCGTGGTCAAGCATAACGGGCCGCTGACTGGCCCGGCGCGCGTCCGAGACCGGCCTCTGCCGGCGGCGATCCAGGAATATGCCCGGATCCAGGACCTCGAACTCGACACGTGGCCGGGGCTGGAGGCACAGGTCGCCGCGCTCGCCGACGACATCGCCTACAACAGCCACGACATCGACGATGGGTTGCGCGCGGGCCTGTTCTCGGTCGACGATCTGCGTGGCGTGCCACTGATCGGCGAGGTCGTCGCCGATGTCGATCGCCGCTTCGGGCCCTTGCCGCTGTCGCGCTTCATCGGCGAGACGATGCGACGCACCATCGATCGCATGGTCAGCGACCTTCTCGACACGACCCGCGCACGCCTCGAAAGCGCCGCAATCCTGAGCGCCAATGACGTCCGGCGAGCAGGGCGGCCGACCGCATGTTTTTCTCCCCACGTGACCGAGACGATGCAGGGACTGCGCAACTTCCTGCAGACCCGCATGTATCGCCACGACCGGGTCAACCGCGTGCGCGCACACGCCGCACGGGTGGTCCAGGATCTGTTCCACCATTTCCTGGACGATCCAGCCCGGTTGCCCGAGGACTGGCGCACGCGCACCGGTATCGCCGCAAACCCGCGTCTCGTCTCGGACTACATCGCCGGCATGACCGACAAATTCGCGCTGGAGACCCATGCGCGACTTTTCGGCGGCGACGCGGCGGCACGTTGACGCGACTCGTCCCGGATTGGTTTAAGCCCGTCCCGGATCGAGGCTTCGGACCCCAACGAAGAAAGGCGCGCGCAAACCATGCGCCATGGTCATAACGATCGCCGAGAACCGGCCCTGTCGGACACACAGGCCGAGGACGAGGCGTATGATGAGCGGCCAGACGAGCGTCGTGGCCGTTTCCGGCGCATCGCCATGTTCGGCGTCGCGGCGCTGGCCGTGTTCGGCTTCGGCGCGATCGTCGCCTATGGATATTTCACCTATTCCGACCGCAACGGCATGACCCCGGCGCCGCTGATCGCCGCGGATCCACGGCCGGTACGCGTGAAGCCGGAGCGGGTGGGCGGTCTCGAGGTCCCCCACACGAACCTGTCCATCTACGACGCCGGCCAGACCTCGTCGCGCGCCGGGCAGGCGGGTGGCACCGAGACGTTGCTGCCACCGCCCGAAAACCCCCTGCCCAAGCCGATTCCCACCCCGGTGGTCCAGACCGTGTCGCAACCGATCGCCGCATCCGGGGCGGCAGCCCCGCCTGCCGCCGTCGCGTCCCTGCCGGCCACCGACGCGACCCAGGCGGCGATCGGTGATGTCGGCGCGGCGCGTGCCGTGGTTCCGACGCCGCCGCCACCGCCGGCCCCACCTTATATTCAGCCCGCCGCGCGCGGTACGGCGGCGCCGACTGGCCAGCCGCCATCCGCGCGCAGCACGGGTGCCCCCGCGACGGCTACGGTCGCCGCGCCAGCACCGGCCGCAACACAGCTTCGCGGCGGCGGATTCCGGATCCAGGTTGGCGCGATGCGTACCGAACCCGAGGCGCGCGCGGCATGGGAGCAGGTTCGTCGGAAGCATCCGGACGTCCTGGGGCCGATGGCGCCGAGCTATGCGAAGGTCGAACTCGGCGACCGCGGCTCCTTCTTCCGCGTGCAGGCCGGCCCGCTGGCGTCGCGCGATGCCGCACGGAGCGCCTGCGAGAAATTGTCGAAGGCCGGGACGGTCTGTTTTGTCGTCCCTCCATCGTGACGGCGCGCGGCCGCGTGCCGTCATCCTCGGCTGCTCCGGGCCTGTTCTGACCGACGAGGAACGGCGCCTTTTCGCGTCCGGAAACCCGCTCGGCTTCATCCTTTTTGCCCGCAACATCGTCGATCCTGCCCAGGTCACGGCGCTGACGGCGGCGTTGCGCGCCAGCGTCGGCCGCCCGGGAGCGCCGATCCTGGTCGACCAGGAGGGCGGGCGGGTCCGGCGTCTGCGCCCACCGCATTGGCGCCCAGCGCCCGCGGCCGCGACACTCGGCGCGCTCTGGGTACGCGCGCCGCGCGCCGCCACAGAGGCCGCGCGCCTCGCCGGCCGCTTGATCGCCTCGGAATGCCTCTCCGTCGGGCTGAACGTCGTCTGCGCGCCCTGCGCAGACCTGCCGGAGGCGGGGTCGCATGACGTGATCGGCGACCGGGCCTTCGGCCGCGCGCCGGACATCGTCGCGACACTCGCGCGGGCCATGGCTCTTGGAATCGCCGAACTGGGCGCCGTCCCCGTGGTCAAGCACATGCCCGGCCACGGACGGGCCCGCGCCGACAGCCACCACGAATTGCCGATCGTGATGGCCAGCCGCGCCGAACTCGAGGTGACCGACGCGGCGCCGTTTCGCGCCCTCGCGGATCTGCCCTGGGCGATGACGGCCCATGTCCTTTACACGGCGCTCGACGCCGAACGACCGGGAACCGTGTCGCCGTCCGTGATCCGATTCATCCGTGATGCCATCGGGTTCCAGGGGCTGCTGCTGAGCGACGATCTCGGGATGCAGGCGCTAGGCGGTACGCCGCTGGATCGGGCGCGCGCCGCGCTTGCCGCGGGATGCGATGTCGCGCTGCACTGCGATGGTCGGCCAGACACGGCGGCGCGCCTTCTGGCCGAACTGCCTCCCCTCGATGCCGCCGCCTGTGCACGCCTTGATCGCACGCCAGAGATGGTCGGCCGGCGCATCGCCCCCGAGCCGCAGCGCTGGCAGGGGCGCCTGGACGCCCTGCTCGCCGAGGTCGCAGTGTGATGGGCTTCGACCCCTGGACATTGTCGACCTGGATCCTGCCGGCGCTGCTCGCCATCACGCTGCACGAGGCGGCGCATGGCTTCGCCGCGAAGGCGCTCGGCGATCCGACTGCCGCGCGCCTCGGCCGGCTGTCTCTCAATCCGCTCCGCCACATAGATCCCGTGGGAACGATCCTGTTGCCCGGGATCCTGATCCTGTCGCAGGCGGGCTTCCTGTTCGGCTACGCAAAGCCTGTGCCGGTGGATTTCCGCTATTTGCGCAATCCGCGGCGCGACATGGTGCTCGTCGCGGCTGCGGGACCGGGCATGAACCTGCTCCTGGCCCTGGTTGCCGCCATCCTGTATCACGCCGTCGACGCGGTTCCCGAGTTCGCCCAGGACTGGATCGCGGGAAATTTGACCAACACGCTTCGCTTCAATGTCCTGCTCGCCGTGTTCAACATGCTGCCCATCCCACCTCTCGATGGCGGCCGCGTCGCGGTCGGCCTGCTTCCCGCGCCGCTCGCCCTGCCGCTCGCGCGCCTCGAACGGGTCGGCATCGTCATCGTCCTGATGCTGTTCGTCGTGCTTCCGATGCTCAATGTCGGCATCGATCCGGTGCGTTGGCTCCTGATGGCACCGGCACAGGCCGTGATCGATCTGATCGTGATCGTGACGGGACACGCATGACCGCAGACATCATCCCCTTTCGCGAGGATGCGCCGCAGCCGGTTTCACCGCCCGCGGTGCCGGAGAGCCTTATCGTCGATCTGGGCGCGTATGAGGGACCGCTCGACGTTCTCCTTGCGCTCGCCAAGGATCAGAAGATCGATCTTACCCGGCTGCCGATCCTCGCACTCGCCGACCAGTATCTCGCCTTCGTCGAGACCGTGAAGCGGCAGCGGCTCGACATCGCGGCCGACTACCTCGTGATGGCCGCGTGGCTCGCCTATCTCAAGTCGAAGATGCTGCTTCCGGCACCTCCGGAGACGCCAAAGGCGGAGCCGAGCGCCGCGGAGATGGCCGACGCGCTCGCCTTCCAGCTGCGTCGCCTGGATGCGCTGCGCGGCGCCGGAGACCAGTTGATGGCGCTGCCGCAATTCGGCAGGCAGGTGTTCGGGCGCGGCGAGCCCGAGGGGCTTCGAATCGTCCGCAGGCCCATCTACGAGGCCACCTACTACGAGTTGTTGAAGGCCTATGGCGATCTCCATGGCCGCCGGGAGGCGAGGGTCCTGACCATCGCAGCCACCGAACTCCATTCGATGGATGCTGCTCTGGAGCGGCTGTCGGCGATGCTCGGCCGGATCCCCGAATGGACGACCCTGCAATCCTTCCTTCCAGCGGGATTGATGGCCGGCGTGGTGGGCCGGTCGGGCGTCGCGGCGACCTTTGCGGCGACGCTTGAAATGGTACGTACCGGACGCTTGCAGATGCGACAGGACCAGAGTTTCGGTCCGATCTATGTCCGGCGCGCGCCTGAGGATCCGGTGACGACGTTGCCGGTAGGCGAGAGGCAGGAGCCATGACGCAGGACAACGTGACGCCAGAGCCCGCGGGCACGACGGCTCAACCGCCTCTTCCGAAGGACGCAACCGCGTCGTCCGCCATCGCCGAGGAAACCGCGCCGGTTCCGGGCGTGCCGGAGGCTGCGGCCGACCAGGCACCTGGCGAAGACCGGCAGGGCGAAAACCGGCAGGGCGAGAACCGGCAGGGCGATACGCCGCCGCTCGACGAAGTCGCCGCAGCGCAGAGCCGGGCCCAGTTGCTGCGCCTGGTAGAGGCGCTGCTCTTCGCGGCCCCCGGCCTCGTTGAGATCAAGGAGATCGGTCGCCGCTTGCCCGATGGGGCACCTGTGGACGAACTGGTGCAGTTGCTCGAGGAGCGCTACGCGGGGCGCGGCGTGAACGTGGTGCGCGTCGCGGGCAAGATCGGGTTGCGCACCGCGCCGGATCTGGCCGGCGCCCTCGCGATCGAGGTGCCTGTTGTCCGCAAACTGAGCCGCGCGGCGATCGAGACACTCGCCATCGTGGCCTATCAGCACGCCGACAAGAAGGCCGTCACGCGCGCCGAGATCGAGGAGATCCGCGGCGTCTCGATCTCGAAAGGCACGCTGGATCAGTTGATGGAAGCGGGCTGGATCAAGCCGCACGGCTATCGCGAGCACGTACCCGGACGGCCCGCGGAATGGGTCACGACCGACGAGTTCCTCGTCCATTTCGGATTGGACACGCTCGCGCAGCTACCGGGCGTCGAGGAACTGCGCGCCGCCGGGCTTCTCGACCGCCGCCCCGGCGTCAGCCAGTACGGCGAGCAGGGTGCGCTCGAGTTGCCGCCCGAGATGGGCGAGCAGGCCGAGGCGGAGGAGGGACCGGTGGTCGACGACGACGCCCCGCGTCCGTCCGACAACACGCGTAGCCCGGCGTGAGCGACGCGCCGTCTCCCGCGTCGACCGAAGGCGTCGACGAAGCCTTCGCCGGTATCGATGGCTGGTCCGCCGGCAGGATCCTCGCCGGCCTGCTCGACCATCAGGCTCAGGCCATCGACGCGGTCCGCCACGCGCTGCCGCAGCTCGAGGCCGCGGTCGAGGACGCAGCCCTGCGATTGGCCGCGGGCGGGCGTTTGATCTATGTCGGGGCTGGAACGTCGGGGCGACTGGGCACGCAGGATGGCGCCGAACTCACCCCGACCTTCTCGTGGCCGCGCGAACGCAGCGTGTTCCTGATGGCGGGCGGCGACGCGGCCTTCACGCGTTCCATCGAGGGCGCCGAGGACGACGCCGGAGCAGGGGCCGCGCGCATGACGGCGCTCTCGCCCGGACCGAGCGATGTGGTGATCGCGATCGCGGCCAGCGGCACGACCCCGTTCGCCATCGCCGCCGCGCGCGCAGCGCGCGAAGGCGGCGCGCTGGCGATCGGCATAGCCTGCAATCCGGGCGCGCCGCTGTTCGCGGCCTGCGACCGGTCCGTGCTGCTTGCGACCGGCCCGGAGGCGATCGCCGGGTCGACGCGGCTCAAGGCTGGAACGGCCCAGAAGGCCGCGCTCAACCTGCTCTCGACCACCCTGATGATCCGACTCGGGCGCGTCTATCGCGGCCTGATGGTCGAGATGCAGGCGAGCAACGAAAAGCTCCGCGGGCGGGCTCTGCGGATGCTGATGCGTATCGGCGATTGCTCCGACGACGTGGCGCGCGCTGCGCTCGAGGCGACGCGCGGCGACCTCAAATGCGCGATCCTCGTCGTGCTCGACGGCCTCGACCCCACGACAGCCGCCGCACGTCTCGCCGCTGCCGGCGGTCGGGTACGCGAGGCCCGCGGCGGCCGCTGACGCGTCAGTCGCCGAGACAGATCCCGAGGCCGCGCGCGGTCGCGACCAGCGGTCCATGGGGATCGACGCTGCGAACCCGTCGAACCACCTTCTCGAGCGGAACGTCGATCACGCGCCGGTTCCACCACGCGACCATACGGTCGAAGCGCCCCTGCTTGACCAGTTCGACCGCGTGCACGCCGAAGGCCGCGCCGAGGAGCCGATCGCGCGGATCGGGAGAACCGCCCCGCTGGACATGGCCAAGAACCGTCACGCGTGTCTCTGCACCGGTGGCATCGCCGATCATCGCCGCGACGTCGTGCCCGACGCCGCCATACCGCCGTCGACCCGCGGCGTCGGGCTGCAGGACGGGCGCGCCATCCTCGCCCGCGACTGCCTCGGCGACGACGACGAGGGCAAAATTGCGCCCTGCGCGGCGCACCGCCTCGATGTGACTGACGACGGACGATAGCCGCCAGGGGATCTCCGGGATGAGGACCACATCGGCCCCGCCGGCGATGCCGGCAGCGATCGCGATATGCCCGGCATCGCGCCCCATGACTTCGAGCACCATGACGCGACTATGGCTGGCCGCGGTCGGCTGCAACCGGTCGAGCGCCTCCGTCGCGGCCTGGACCGCCGTGGAATGTCCGATGGCCGCTTCTGTCAGGGCGACGTCGTTGTCGATCGTCTTCGGGATCCCGATGAGGGCAAATCCGCCGCGAGACGCAAGCCGGCGGAGGATCGCGAGGCTGCCATCACCGCCGATGCCGATCAGTGCGTCGAGGCCAAGGCCCCGCCAGCCGCGCAGGATGGCTGGCACGGCGTCCTCCTGAGCACCGCGATTCGTGGTCCCCAGGATCGTCCCGCCCTGACGCAGCATCCATGTGTCGCAGCGCGCAGGCTCCAGCCTGGTCACTTCGGGCGGATCGCAGGCAAGGCCCGACGTCCCGTTGTGGATGCCGAGGACCTCCCATCCGTCCTGCGCCGCCCGAAGCGTCACCGCCCGGATGGTGGCGTTCAAGCCGGCGCAATCCCCGCCGCTGGTCAGGATGCCTATACGCTTGCCCATCTCGTCGCCTCTTTCCGATCGATCCCGCGTTGCGCGTCCTGCTCAAAGGGCCTAGCGTCCGCATCCGTCACCATGGCCGATATCACAGCACGGCGAAACGCCGCATCGGATGCCGCCCTCGCGATCGACCGCGTGTCGCATCGCTTCGGTGATCTGCATGTGCTCGCCGATGTCTCCTTGCGCGTCGATCGCGGCGAACTCGTCTGTCTGGTGGGCCCGTCGGGATGCGGAAAGACGACCCTGCTGCGTCTCGCCGCCGGGCTCGAGGACGTGCAGGCTGGATCGATCTCGATCGCCGGGCATCGCGTCGCGGGCGAGGGTGCTGCCTTGTCGGCGGAGGCGCGCGGGATCGGCTTCGTGTTTCAGGACTATGCGCTGTTTCCGCATCTCGATGTCGCGACGAACGTCGCCTTCGGGCTTGCAGGTCGCGATCTTCCGTCGCGCGCGCGCCGCGTGGCCGAGATGCTTCGGCAGGTGGGGATGCCCGACCATGGAAGCGCGTTTCCCCATGAACTGTCTGGCGGCCAGCAGCAGCGCGTCGCGCTCGCCCGCGCGCTGGCGCCCGAACCCCGCCTCCTGCTGCTCGACGAGCCGTTCTCCGGTCTCGATGTCAGGCTGCGCGAGCGTATCCGCGACGACACGCTCCATGTCCTCAAGCGCAGCGGTGCAGCGACCCTCATGGTCACACACGACCCCGAAGAGGCGATGTTCATGGCCGACCGCCTGATCGTCCTCAACAAGGGACGCATCGAACAGGACGGTCCGCCGGAGGAGATCTACGCCCGCCCCGCGAGCGCCTTCGTGGCGACGATGTTCGGACAGGCGAACGAGGCGCGCGGCCAAGTGCGCGGCGGGCGCGTCGACACGCCGTTCGGGCCAGTCGTCGCGCCGGCCGGGGTCGGGGAGGCCACGTGCGTGCAGGTGCTCGTCCGTCCGGAGGCCTTGCGTCTCATGGACGCCGGCGACGATCCCCGCTGCCCGGCCAAGGTGATCGCGGCGCGCCTGCTCGGGCGGAGTTCCTGGGTTCATCTGTGTCTTGGCCCGGACGCGTCCGAGCCGTCTGGCGCCTTGGAACTCGAGGGCGGGCATCGCCATGTCCACGCTCGCGTTCCCGGCCGGTTCCTGCCCCCAGAGGGCAGCATCCTGAACGTCGAGATCGATCCATCCCAGGTCTTCATCTTTCCCGCCGGAGACACTAGATGAGGGATCACGCGCGGGTTGAACCGTCGTGCTCGATCTGAGACATTGCGCGCCTGTTTCCGGCAGGGCGCCAAGGGCATAGGGAGACGTCAGTCATGGGTAGCTTCAGCATCTGGCATTGGCTCGTGGTGCTTGTGATCGTGCTGCTGCTGTTCGGAGCGGGCAAGATCCCCAAGTTGATGGGCGACATGGCCAAGGGCGTGACCGCCTTCAAGAAGGGATTGAAGGACGGCGACGAGGAACCGGCAAAGCCGGCCACCGAGACGACCGCCCAGGTCACCGAACAACCGCCGGTCGCTGGCGACGCCGCCAAGAAGGAAGCGAAGGCCTGACCCCGGAGCGGGGCGGCACGCTCTGGGTCGTGGCGGGACCATGTTCGACTGGAACGAATTGCTGATCATCGGTGCCGCGGCGCTGATCTTCATCGGCCCGAAGGAACTTCCGGGGACCTTGCGGACGATGGGCAAGTTCGTCGCGAAGGCCCGTGGAATGGCGCGCGATTTCCAGACCAATGTCGACGACATGGTCCGCGAGGCTGAGCTGGACGAAGTCAAGAAACAGGTCCAGAAGCTCGAATACGGCGGCTTCGAGCAGATGATCCAGAATACGGTCGACCCGAAGGGCAAGATCCAGGACGCGCTCCGGGCGCCCGATCTCTCCGCGCCCGATCTCTCTGCGTTGGCCGCGTCGCCGGTGTCGGCGGCGCCACCCGCCCCAGGGGCCTCGCCGGTCGCCGCCGCGGCGCCCGCTTCGGATGGCGCCATTCCGGCTTCGGCCGGGACGGTCGCAGCGCCGCCGCCAGGCGCGGGTGGCGACAAGCCGCCCGCCACGTCGGCATGAACCATTTCTCCGTGACCTGAACGCGCGCCATGGCGACGACGACCGAAGACGACCTCGAGGGCCCGCCCGGCGACAAGAAGATGCCGCTGCTCGATCACCTGATCGAACTGCGTCAGCGGCTCATCTGGTCGGCGCTCGCGTTCTTCGTGGCGTTCATCGTCTGCTACGTGTTCCACAAGCAGATCTTCACCATCCTCGTGGCGCCGATGAACACGCTGCCGAACCCGGAAGGGCGGCGCATGATCTTCACGGCGCCGACCGAGGCCTTCTTCACCTATGTGAAGGTGGCGATGTGGGGCGCGCTGTGCGTGTCCTTCCCGATCGTCGCCGGGCAACTCTGGAAGTTCGTCGCGCCAGGCCTGTACCAGAACGAGAAGAACGCGTTCCTCCCGTTCCTGATCGCGACGCCCTTCATGTTCGCGCTGGGCGCTGCATTCCTGTACTTCCTGATCCTGCCCTACGGTCTGCAGTTCTTCGCAAGCTTCGAGATCCCGCGTGACGCGGGGGCGGGTGCCGTACCGATCCAGTTCGAAGCCAAGATGAACGAGTATCTCTCCTTCGTCATGGCGTTGATCCTGGCATTCGGGATCAGCTTCGAACTGCCGGTCCTGCTGGTTCTCCTGTGCCGCGTCGGGCTGGTCCATTCCAGCCAACTGGCGGAAAAGCGGCGCTACGCCATCGTCGCGCTTGTCACCTTCGCCGCCATCGTGACGCCGCCCGACGTCTTCAGCCAGCTTGCGCTCGCGATCCCGTTGTACGCGCTCTACGAATTGTCGATCGTGATCGCACGGATGATCGAGAAGGACCGACGCGAGACCGAAGACGAGGACGAAGAGCCAGCGGCATCGACGCAGGCGGGAGCCGCAGCGGGCGCCGGCACGGCGACGGCGGCTCCGGCGCGCACCGCCGCGACCACGCCGCAGATCGTCGACGAGAACGATTTCAACCTCGCACGCTGACTCGGGCCACGCCGGGTTTGTCCGCCGAGGGGGCATTATGGACAGGCGAGTCGTGCGGCACGTATAAGCGGGCCGTTCACCGGCACGGACGAGTCTCATGCACGATATCAAGGCGATACGCGACGAACCTTCGGTCTTCGACGCTGGCCTCGCCCGGCGCGGCCTCGACCCCGCGTCCGGTCCGCTGCTGGCGATAGATCAGTCGCGGCGCGAGGCGCAGATGCGACGCGACCAGTTGCTGGCTCGGCGCAACGCAGCGTCCAAGGACGTCGGCCAGGCCAAGTCCCAGAAGCGCGACGCCGATGCGCAGGCATTGATGGCGGAGGTCGCGCGACTCAAGGACGAGATCGCCGCCGCCGAGGCCGCCGAGACCGATGCCGCACGCCGCCTCGACGACGCACTCGCCGTGATCCCCAACATCCCCGCGGCCGATGTTCCCGATGGCGCCGACGAGACCGGCAATCGCGAGGTGCGCCGCTGGGGCGCGCCGCGCGCGTTCGGCTTCGCGCCGCGCGAGCATTACCAGCTTGGCGAGGCGCTGGGGCTCATGGATTTCGAGCGTGCCTCGCGCCTGTCCGGCGCGCGCTTCACCGTGCTCAAGGGCGCGCTCGCACGCATGGAGCGGGCGCTCGCGCAGTTCATGCTCGACCTCCATACGCAGACGTTCGGCTACATCGAGGTCAGCCCGCCGATGCTCGTCCGCGATCAAGCCGCGTTCGGGACCGGAAACCTGCCGAAATTCTCCGACGACCTGTTCCGCACCTCGAACGGCTATTGGCTGATCCCGACCGCGGAAGTGCCGCTCACCAATCTCGCCGCGGGCGAGATCATCGACGAGCCGGGTTTGCCGCATCGCTACACCGCCCATAGCGCGTGCTTCCGCTCCGAAGCAGGCGCCGCCGGACGCGACACGCGCGGCATGCTGCGTCAGCACCAGTTCTACAAGGTCGAACTGGTCTCGGTGACGACACCCGAGCAGTCCGAGGCTGAACACGAACGCATGACCGCGGCGGCGGAGGAGGTGCTCAAGCGCCTCGAACTTCCCTATCGCGTGATGCTGCTGTGCACCGGCGACATGGGCTTCGCGTCGCGCAAGACCTATGACATCGAGGTCTGGCTGCCGGGGCAGAACGCCTATCGCGAAATCTCGTCCTGCTCGAATTGCGGCGATTTCCAGGCCCGTCGCATGAACGCCCGGTGCCGCAAACCGGGCGAGAAGGGCGCGCGTTTCGTCCATACGCTCAACGGCTCGGGCATCGCGGTCGGCCGCGCGCTGATCGCGGTGCTAGAGAACAACCAGGACGAAGACGGCCGGATCACGGTCCCCAATGCGCTGCGCCCCTACATGAACGGGCTGGAGACGATCGGATGATGGCCAACGGCGATCTGCAGCCCATCGATCTTGCCAAAGCGCGGATCCTGGTCACCAACGACGATGGCATCGACGCACCGGGAATCAAGCTGCTGGAGAAGGCAGCGCGCAAGCTGAGCCGCGATGTCTGGGTCGTCGCGCCGGAGAGCGAGCAGAGCGCCGTCGCGCATGGTCTCACGATCCGCCGTCCCCTGCGTATCCGGGAGATCGGCGAGCGGCGCTTCGCGGTCGACGGAACGCCGACCGACTGCGTTCTGCTGGCGATCGGCCACATCCTCAAGGATCGCAAGCCGACGATCTGCCTGTCCGGGGTCAATCGCGGCGGCAATCTCGGCGACGACGTGACGTATTCCGGTACGGTCGCGGCCGCCATGGAGGCGACGCTTCTCGGCGTCCCCGCGATCGCGTTCAGTCAGGTCTTTTCCAAGCGCGACGTCGTCCATTGGAAGACCGCCGAGACCTTCGTTCCGAAGGTTGCCCGCAATCTGGCGCGCATGGGCTGGCCAGCGAACGTTCTCATGAACGTGAATTTCCCCGACCGGCCGCCCGAGCGTGTGCGCGGCATCAAGGCGGTCGCGCAGGGGCGACACAAGGTCGGCGACGAACTGATCGAGAATCAGGATCCGCGGGGGCAGAGCTATTTCTGGATCGGCGCGATGCGACAGCTCGAGCCGGATCGCGCCGGGACGGACCTGCATGCGGTCAGCGGCGGATGGATCGCGGCGACCCCTCTGCATCTCGACCTCACCCATGGCGAGACACTGGCGCGGATGGCCGGACTGATCGGATGACGACGCCCAACCACAAGATCCGCCTGGTGATGGAACTGCGTCGCGCCGGCGTAGTCGACACGCGGATCTTGTCGGCAATGGAGCGCACCCCGCGCGAGGTATTCTGCCCGCCGCAATTCCTCGATCGCGCCTACGAGGACACTGCGCTGCCGATCGCCCATGGACAGACCCTGAGCCAGCCGACCGTCGTCGGCCTGATGACGCAGGCGATCGATCCCGGGCCACGACACAAGGTCCTCGAGGTCGGGACCGGATCCGGATACCAGGGCGCGGTTCTGTCGCTGCTGTGCCGACGCCTCTACACCATCGAACGCCATCGGCCGCTGCTCCAGGACGCCGAGCAACGCTTCCGCGACCTGCGCCTCGCCAACGTCGTCACGCGCCATGGCGATGGATGGAAAGGCTGGCCGGAGCAGGCGCCCTTCGATCGGATCATCGTGACCGCGGCGCCCGGAGATGTGCCGGGCGCGCTGGTCGACCAACTCGCCGAAGGCGGCATACTCGTCGTTCCCGTCGGGCGCGAAAAGCGCAGCCAGTCGCTTGTCCGTGTGCGCAAGACCGCGTCGGGCACCGAGACCGAGGAACTGGCGGCCGTACGGTTCGTGCCGATGCTCACGGGCGTTCCGACCTATGCGACGGACGATGTCGTCCCCGATGGATCGCAGCGCAACCGTGCCTGAGAGGCGCGCGACGGCGCTGACGCTCGGCCTCGCGCTGTGCCTGCTCGCCGCATGCGGGCAGCGCGACGGCGGGCCGGCACCAGTCGCTGGCGGCCGCGCCGCGCAAGCCTCCCGGCCGGGGGCCGCCCAACAACCCGCGCGTCAAGCCGCCGCGCCGCAATCGCCCGGCATCGCGATCGTCCAGTCGGGCGATACGCTCTATGCGATCGCACGCCGGACCAACGTACCGGTGCGTGGGCTGATCGACGCGAATGGCCTGCGTCCGCCTTACACCGTTGTCGCTGGACAGCGTCTTCGCCTGCCTGCGGCCGCCCCCGAACATGCCGTGGCTGCGGCGCCCGGCGCCGAGGCCGCGCGCGACCGAACCGCCGGGCAGTCCGCGCAACCGGCTGCCCCGGCGAGCGTCGCGTCCC
>CAIOSQ010000316.1 GCA_903860935.1 uncultured Rhodospirillales bacterium
AAGGTCAGCAGATCCGGCCGCACGAAGGGGAACACGGCGCAGACGTCGTGCATCGGCGCGATGTCCAGGCCGAAGACCCGCTTCTGGCCGTCCAGGTAGAATTGCATGAGGTCGGCGATCACGGCGGCGGTGCGCCCGCCGCCGCCCGCGCGCAGACGGTCGATCTCCGGCTGCGTGAAGCCGGTCTGGCGGGTCACGTTGTAGCCGACCATCCAGATTGGCGCGCCGCAGGCGAAGACCGCGGCGGCGGCCTCGGGATCGGCGTAGATGTTGAACTCCGCGGCCGGGGTGATGTTCCCGATCGTCGTCGAGCCGCCCATGATCGTGATCGCCTTCAGCCAGGACGCAAGGCGCGGCTCGCGCCGCAGCGCCAGCGCGACGTTCGTCTGAGGGCCGACGACGGCGAGAACGAGTTCGCCCTTGTGGCGCTCGGCCTGCTCGATGATGAAGTCGACGGCGTGGGTCGCGATCGGGCCCCTGTCCGGAACCGGCAGATCGGCGCCGTCGAGACCGGTGCGGCCATGGATGTCCCCGGCATGGGTCGCCGCGCCGACCAGCGGCGCGTCGCAGCCCTGGGCCACGGGCACGTCGAGACCGGCCAGGGTGCAGATGGCGAGCGCGTTGCGCGTCGTGTTCTCCAGCGAGGCGTTGCCGTGCGTCGTGGTGATGCCGACCAGCTCGCAGCGCCGCGCCGCGAACAGGATGGCGATGGCGTCGTCATGCCCGGGGTCGCAGTCGATCAGCATCTTCGTCACGGGAAACTCCTCGCGCCCGGCAGGCGCCACGGTCAGGGATACGAAAGCAGCGTAGCGACGAAGGCGTCGATCGTCGCGGGGATATCGACCTCGACCGCCATCATGACGTTGGCCGGTCGCGGCGCGCGTGGCGGTGGCAGGTCGAGGCCGGGCTGGATGCCGCGGCGATCGACGAGCGTCATCCCGCGGGCGAGGCCGGGCGCGGTCTCCACGGCCAGCGCGGCCGGTTCGTGCCGGATCAGGCCGGGGTACACGAAGGGCAGGATGGCGCAGCCGTCATGCATAGGTGCGCCGTCGATGCCGTAGATGCGGACATAGCTGCGGCGATAGAACTCCGCGAGGTCGCCGATGGCGCGCGCGACGCGGCCGCCGGCGCGCAGCCGCGCGATGTCCGGGGCGCGCATCAGCACGGTCCGCGTCAGCTCGTAGCCGATCCAGGTGATCGGCACGCCGCTCGAGAACACGACATGGGCGGATTCGGGATCCGAATAGACGTTGATGCAGGCGGTCGGCGCGACATTGCCCGGTCCCGCCGTGCCGCCCATCACCGTTATCGCGCGCAGCCAGTCCTTGAGCCGCGGTTCCAGCCGTAGCGCGACGGCGGCGTTGGTGTGGGCGCCGATGATCGCCAGCACGAGCTCGCCCTTATGGCGACGCGCCAGCTCGATGATCAGCTCGACAGCGTGGACCGACTCGGCCGCGCGATCGGGCTCGGGCAGCTCCGCGCCGTCCATGCCGCTGCGGCCATGCGCGGCGGCGGCGAAGGGCGGCGCGCCGCCGACGAACGGTCCGGCGAAGCCCTGGGCCACGGGTGCGGAGATGCCGCCGAGCGTGCAGATCGCGAGCGCGTTGCGCGTCGTGTTTTCGACCGGCGCGTTGCCGAACACGGTCGTGATCCCGACGAGGTCGAGATGCCGCGCGGCGGTGAGGATCGCGACCGCGTCGTCATGGCCAGGATCGCAATCGATCAGGATCTTCGTCATGGGGTCTTCATCCAGCGGTCACTTTCCGGCTATCCGTTTGACGCTATGCGACGCCCGGTCCTAGTGTCGCGCGCGACGGACACAGGCATTCAACCAGATCCGGTGGAGGAATCGATGACGAAGATCGCACGCAGGGGCCTCGGCAGGCTCGGACTGGCGGCGGGTGCGGCGGCGACGCTGGGCGGTGGAGCCGCCCGGGCGCAGACGCCGACCACGCTGAAGGTCATCTGGATGGGCTGGCCCGACAATCAGGTCAATCCGCTGATGGAGTGGTTCGAGAAGCGCAACCCGTCGATCAAGCTTGCGGTCGAGAAGATCCCGTTCAACCAGATCTTCCAGACCATCGAGGTCCGGCTGCAGGCGCGCAACGCCGATCCCGACATCTTCATCTGCGACTCGCCGCTCACGGCGTCCTATGGCGCGCGCGGCCATCTCATGGACCTGACGCCGCATCTCGACGCCTCGCGCTTCGCGAAATCGGCGCTCGCCGCCTCGACCTACGACGGCAAGCTCGCCTCCGCGCCGTTCGGCAGCTCGATGCAGGTGATGTTCTACAACAAGGCGCTGTTCAAGGAGGCCGGGGTCGCCCCGCCGCCGGCGGATGTCGCCCAGCGCTGGACCTGGGAGAAGACGGTCGAGGCCGCGCGCAAGCTGACCGACGCCGCCAAGGGCCAGTGGGGCTATGCGTTCGAGCAGTCGGAGCGCCCCTACCAGCTGTTGCCGCTCGGCCAGTCGCTCGGCGGCGTCGCGCTGAGCCCGGACGGGTTCAAGGCGACGGGGTTCATCGACAGCCCCGCCTTCGTCGAGGCCTATACTTGGATGCAGCGCCTCTACACCGACTGGAAGGTCAGCCCGCAGGGGCAGTTCGATCCGAACATCCCGGTCGAGATGTTCGGCAACGGCAAGATCGCGATGCTGGTGGCCGGCACGTTCAGCGTCGCCACGCTGCAGCAGCGCTTCCCCAATCTCGATTTCGGCGTCGCGCCGATCCCGTATTTCGAGAAGGGCAAGCCCGTGACGCCGACCGGGGCGTGGCATTTCGCCATCAATCCGCGCACGCGCAACCAGGCCCAGACGCTGACCTTCCTCAACGACTTCATGACCGAGGAACTGCATTCGCTCTGGTTCAAGCTGCGCCCCTATCCCCCGGTGCTGAAGTCGATCTGGGATTCGGAGAAGGCGACCTTCGATACCGACATGTGGCGGATCGTCCGGCACGAGCTCGACAACACGGCCCTGCCGCGTCCGGCGACGCCCGGGTTCCGCGAGTACGAGGATCTCGTGCGCGTCGCCTTGCGCGACATCCAGACCGGCGCGGACGTGAAGACCGCGCTGTCCGGCGCGGCGCAGCGCATCGACCGCGAGATGCAGAAATACCGCTGACACGGAGCCACCAGCGCCGCCGGACCGGCTTCGTGCCGGGCCGGCGGCGGATGGCGCCGCTCGACACACGATGGTCTCTTTCCGCGTCCCGCTCTGGATCCCGGCCGCCTTCCTCGCGCCGGCGTTGCTCGGGCTGCTCGTCTTCCGCCTCGGTCCGATCCTGATCGCGCTGGTCGGCGGCTTCACGGGCACGACGCTGCGCGGCGACACGGTCTATGTCGGGCTGCGCAACTACGCCGATCTTGCCGAGGACCCGACCTTCTGGTCCTCGATCCGGGTCACGTTGCTGTTCAATCTGATCGTCAATCCGTTCCAGATCTGCTGCGCGATGGGGCTGGCGCTGCTGGTGCTGCGGCCGACGCGCGGCGTGGCGTTGTTCCGCGCCGCCTATCTGCTGCCGATGACGGTCTCGATCGCGCTCACCAGCGTGATCTGGAGCATTCTGCTGGAGCCGAGCGTAGGGCCGGTCAACGGGCTGCTCCGCGCGCTCGGTCTGCCGCCGCAGCCCTTCTTCCGGTCGGAGAACCAGTCGCTGGCGACGCTCATCCTGGTCTGCACCTGGAAGGGCGCGGGCTACTGGATGATCTTCCTGCTCGCCGGCCTGCTGGCGATCCCGCGCGAGCTGCACGAGGCCGCCGCCATCGACGGCGCCGGATCCTGGCAGCGTTTCCTGCGCATCACCCTGCCGCTGATGCGCCGGCCACTGGCCTTCGTGCTGGTCGCCGACACCGCGATCAACTTCCTGCTCTTCGCCCCGGTCTATGTCATCACCCATGGCGGTCCGGCGGGATCGACGGCGCTGCTGATGTTCGAGGCCTATCAGGCGGCCTTCGCGTTTCTCAACCACGGGCGCTCGCTGGCGATCTCGACGGTGATCCTGGCGATCATCGGCGTGATCGCGGTCCTCGAATTGCGGCTCTTCCGCGCCGCGCATGAGAGGGCTGAATGACCCCGGCCCCGGCTGGCCGCCTCGTCCTGGGTGCGCTGCGCTATGCGGCGATGGTCGTCGTGGCGGCGGTGCTGCTGCTGCCGATCTGGTGGATCCTGGTCTCCGCGGTCCGTCCCGGCAGCGAGATCTTCCGCTACGCCTCCGATGTCGGCTGGCGGACCCTGGTGCCGGAGCAGCTGACCCTCGAACATGTCCGCACGATGCTGGGCAGCGACATGCCGCGCGCGGTGTTCAATTCGATGGTCGTGTCGCTGACCACCGTCGCGGCGGGGACGATGATCAACGCCGCGGCGGGCTTCGCCTTCGCGGTCTTCGCCTTCCCGTTCAAGCGCGCGCTCTTCGCCTTCGTGCTGCTGACCTTCATGATGCCCTTCGAGGCGATCGTGATCCCGCTCTACACGCTGATCCGCACGCTCGACTGGACCAACACCTACGCCGCGCTGATCGTCCCTGACCTCGCCAACGGGCTGGTCGTTTTCCTGTTCAGGCAGTTCTTCCTCGGCATTCCGCGCGAGATCTACGAGGCCGCGCGCGTCGACGGGGCGAGCTGGTGGACGATCTTCCTGCGGCTCACCATGCCGCTGTCGGGTCCGACCATCGCCACCGCGGCGCTGATGCAGTTCATCCACCAATGGGACGCGTTCTTCTGGCCGCTGGTCGCCGCGAGCACCCCCGAACTGATCGTCGTCCAGGTCGCGATCGCCCGCAACATCACCCTCGAGCAGGCGAATTGGGGCGGGCTCTTCGCCTCGGCGTCGACCGCCATCCTGCTGGCGATGATCCCGTTCCTGCTTCTGCAGCGCTATTTCATCCGCACGGTGACGGCGTCGCCGGACAAGTGAGGCCGGACGTCGCCGTGCCGCTGCCTGGCATCACGCCGCGGCCGGGATGGCCTGGGTGGCTTCTTCGAGTTGCGCGAAGCTCGGCTGGATCTCGGACGGGACGCTCTTGCGACCGATCTCGATCGCGATCTGCGGCGCCTGTCCATGCAGATGCGCGACCATCGTGTCGCGGATGATCTCGTAGAATTTGTGGTCGTCGTCGAAGATCTGCTTCATGCGGCTGGCGAAGGGACCGAGGAAGCCGTAGGCGAGGAAGATCCCGAGGAACGTGCCGACCAGCGCGCCGCCGATCATCCGGCCGAGGATCTCCGGGGGCTCGTTGATCGAGGCCATGGTCTTGATGACGCCCAGGACCGCGGCGACGATCCCGAGCGCCGGGCAGGCATCGGCCACCGTCTGGATCGCGCTCTGCGCGCGGCCGAGCTCGCCATGGTGCTTCTCGAGTTCCTTGTTGATGATCTCCTCGAACTGGTGCGGATCGTCCATGCCCATCGTGATCATGCGCATCGAGTCGCAGATCAGGTCGATCGCGAAATGGTCGTTCAGGATCTTCGGATAGGCCTGAAAGATCTTGCTCTCGGTCGGTTTCTCGATGTGCTGCTCGATCGCGATCACGCCCTTGGTCTTGGCGAGGCGCAGCAGGCTGAACATCAGGCACAGGACGTCGATGTAGTCCTGCTTCTTGAAGCTGGGCCCGCCGAACACCTTGCCCAGGCTTTTCAACGACTTGCCGATCGTCGCGCTGCCGTTGGAGATCAGGAAGGTGCCCGCCGCGGCGCCGCCGATCATCATCATCTCGAAGGGCAGGGCCTTGAGGATGATCCCGAGCTTGCCACCCGCCAGGATGTACCCGCCGAAGACCATGACGAAGATCAGGACGATGCCGATGATGGCGAACATGCGGGGACGTTACCTCCGGTGACCCGCGAAGTCTGCCGCGAGAAGGTTAGCGAAACGTTTATGCGACCCGCACGGGCCGCCGCTCAGCGCCCCTCGCGACGCCAGGCTGCGAGCAGCGCGCCCAGCGACAGCAGGAAGACCGCGATCGCCGGCAGCATCGGGGTCTGGATCACGCCGGCGACGAGATGGTCGCCATTGGCCTGCATCCCGATCCAGGACCGGCCGCCCGCGACGGCGCCGGTCTCGCGTCCCGGACGGGTGCGGCGCAGATCGGGTAACCCGTCCGCAAGCCAGAGGATCTGACCACCCGAGGCCGCGGCCAGCGGCCTGAGGGGCTCTTCCGTGGCGCGGACGTCGCCAAGCTCGATCGGGTTGAGGGCGCCGACCGCGCCCAGGGCGACGCGCACGCCGTCGGTGAAGCGGTAGAGCCCGGGCTCGTCGGCCTCGATCGTCGCGCTCGCGCGACCGCCGCCGATTTCCCGCAGCGCAACGCGCCGCGTCGTACCGCTCGGGGCGGTCACCTCGACGGAGGCGTCATCCGCCTCGAGCGAGCGCCGTGTGATCTCGATCCGTCCGCCCTTGATCGCGGCGCGGAGGTCGTTCTCCTCGAGCTCCGGCTCCTTCATCAGCCAGTGCGAGATACGGCGCAGGAGCTCGGCGTGCGGACCACCGCCGTCATGGCCGCGGGCCCAGAGCCAGATATGGTCGGATTGAAGCTGGGCGACGCGCCCGTCGCCGACCCGGTCGAGCAGCAGCAGCGGACGGTTCGACGCGCCGGATAGCAGCGCCTGGCCGCGGCGCTGGTCGGCGTCGATGGCGCGGAACCAGCGCCCCCAGCCGGGCTCGGCTCCTGGCTCGCCGATCCCGGGCAGATCGGCGGTGACCGGGTGGCGGAAGCCGGTCTCGGTCAATCTGGGGCGGAAGGGTTCCTCGAGCACGCGGCCGGTCGGCACGCCCGGCATGATCTGGCCGATCGGCGAGTTGAACAGGGAATTCGACGGCCCCTGGTTCGGGCCCACCGCGAGCAGCAACGCGCCGCCGCGCCGCACCCAGCGCGCGATGTTGTCGAGATAGACCTGGGCGAGCACGTCGCGCCGCCGGTAACGATCGAAGATGATGAGGTCGAACTCGTCGAGCTTGGCCTCGAACAGCTCGCGGATCGGGAAGGGGATCAGCGACAGCTCGTTGACCGGCGTGAAATCCTGCGCCTCGGGCGGGCGCAGGATCGTGAAATGGACGAGATCCACCGAGGGATCGGATTTCAGCAGCGAGCGCCAGGTGCGCTGTCCGGCATGCGGTTCGCCGGTCACGAGCAGGACGCGCAGGCGATCGCGCACGCCCGAGACGGCGGCGACGACGCGGTTGTTCGCGAGGGTCAACTCGCGCGGTCCGGGCTCGACCTCGATCTCGAACAGCGAGGTGCCCGCGCGCTCGAGCGTGAAGGAGACGGTCTGCGGCACGCCGATCTCGAGCCGTAGCCCGACCGGTTCGCCGCCGTCGCGGCGCAGTTCGACCCGCGCCGTGCCGCCGGTCACCCCGGGGCCGTCGTCGATGCGCAGCGTCAGTTCCTGGGGCTTGCCGACGATGGCATAGGCGGGCGCGCGCTCCACGACGATCCGGCGGTCGCGCTCGCCGCGCTCGCCGGTCAGCAGCACATGCACCGGCGCCGGCCAGGCATCGCGCGCGACGCGGTCGGCGGCGGGGGCGTCATGGACCTGGCCATCGGTGATCAGCGCGACGCCCCCCAGCCGCGCGCGCGGAATGTCGGCGAGCGCGCGGTCGAGCGCCGCTGAGAGGCGCGTGCCATCCGCGTCGAGCCCGCCCCCGCCGCCGCTGCGCACGACCCGCAATTCGAGGTCGGGGAAGGCTTCGGCGCGGCTGCGCAGCCGTTCCAGCGCCTGTTCGGTCCGCGCGCGGCGCTGGCCGATCTCCTGGCTCCGGGATTCGTCGACGACAACGAGGCCGATATCGGCGAGCGGCTTTCGGTCCTCGATGACGATCAGCGGGTTGGCCAGCGCCGCGACAAGGCCCATGACCGCCAGGACGCGCCACCAGGCGCCCGGTGCGCGGGCGCGCAGGGCGATTGCGAACAGGGCAAGGCCGAGCGCCGCGGCCGTCGCGACGATCCACAATGGCGCGGCGGGCGCGAAGGCGATGGAGATGTCGCCGCTCATCGCCGCATCCTTTCCAGGATCGAATCGACATGGACCTGGTCGCCCTTGTAGTTGCCGGTCAGGGCGTACATCGCGACATTGACCCCGAAGCGGACGGCGAATTCGCGCTGCGTCTCGCCGCCCGGCACGGCGGCATAGAGCGGTCGGCCCTGCCGGTCGGTCGCCCAGGCGGCGGCCCAGTCATGCGCGCCCACGATCACCGAGGACACGCCGTCGTTGGTCGCGCGCTCGTCGCTCTCGACCCAGACCGGCGCGCCGGTATAGCGGCCGGGGAACTCGGTCAGAAGGTAGAAGGCCTTGGTCAGGACATGGCCCTGCGGGACCGGCGCCAGCGGCGGCAGATCGAGCGCGCGCAAGATCTCGCGCAGGCGCTGCGCGGCCGGGCTGCCGCCCGCGCCCGGGCGGCCGAATTCAAGCTCGCGTGTGTCGAACAGGATCATGCCGCCGGTCTTGAGAAAACGCTGCACCCGCGCCAGGGCGGCGATGCTCGGACGCGGCGCCTCGGCGACGATCGGCCAGTAGATCAGCGGAAAGAAAGCGATTTCGTCGCTTTCGAGATCGAGTTCCACGGGCGGGCCGGGATCGATGGCGGTGCGGCGGCTGAGGACCGCACCGAGCCCGACCAGCCCGGCGCGCGTCGTGTCGTCGATCTGCTGCACGCCGCTGCGCACATAGGCGAGATGCGTCGACAGCGTCGCGATCAACCCGGCCTCGTCGTCGCGCCGGGGCGTCGGCTGCTGCGCCGCCGCCTCGCCTGCGAGCAGACCGGTCAGGGCGAGCGCCGCGGCCAGCGTGGCCGGACCGCGGGCGGCGACGCGCAGCGTGCCGCGCAGCCACAAGCTGAGTGCGAAATCGAGCAGCAGCAGGGCGAGCGCCGCGAGCAGCAGCCAGGGCCGCAGGTCGCGCTCCTCGCCGCGCGCGTAGTCGCCGGCCCGGATCCCCGGCGGTAGCGTCGCGACCGGCGCGAAGGCCGCAAGATTGGCGGAGAGGTTGAGCGCGCGGCGCGCGGTCTCGCTGCCATACCAGCCCGGCGGGTGGCGGGCCTCGGCGGGCTGGCGGGCGAGGGCGGCGCCGGGCAGCGCGGCCGCGCCGGGCGGGGGCGCATCCAGCCTTCCGAACCCGTCGAGCGCCGCCACCGGCGGCAGAAGGCCGGACGCCGCCTCTCCGGCGACGCCCTGGCTCAGCGCGACGATGCGCTGGAGCATCTCGACGAAGAGCCCGGAGAGCGCGAGCGTCGACCAGTCCGGATTGGCGGTGGTGTGGACGAGCACGATCCAGCCATCGCCGCGCCGGTCGGCCGTGACCAGCGGCGTGCCGTCGGCGAGCCGCGCCCAGCTGCGCTGCGCGAGGTCGAGGCTGGGCTCGGCCAGGACTTGCCTGCTGACCCTGACATCCTCCGGAACCGGCAGCCCGGCGAAGGGGCTGGATGCCTCGAAGGGGGCGAGCGCGGCGGGCTGCGCCCAGCTCAGCGCGCCGCCGAAATTCCGGCTGCCGCCGCCGCGCAGCGGCACCGGCACGAGGGCATCGGCGCTTTCGGCGAGGCGCGGCCCGGCGAAGCGCAGCAGCAGCCCGCCACGGCGCACCCAGCCATCGACGGCGGTGAACTCGGATTCCGTCAGGCGCCCGACATCGGCCAGGACGAGCACCGCGAGTTCGCGCTGCAGCAGGTCCGGGATCGTGCCGCTCCTGAGGTCGGCGAGCGGCGCGAGGGCACGCTGCAGGTAGTAGGTCTCGGCAAGAAGCGGTTGCGCGCGCTCGCCGCCGCCGCCCGCGGCGATGCCGACCGGGCGCCGCCGGAACCGCTCGTCGAGCAGCACCACCGCGCCGGCCGAGGTCTCGCCCTCGATCTCCGCGCGGACGATGCGGTTGCGGATCTCGGGCGGCAGCACGAGGCGCAGCGTCGCGCGCGTCTCGCCCTCGGCGAAGCGTGCGGCCTCGCGCGCCAGGACCCGGCCATCCTCCGCGAGCAGGCGGAAGGCGAGCGGCTCGACAGGGCCCGGGCTCAGGCGTTGCGCGGCGAAGGAGAGGGCGGCCGGCTCGGCGCCCGGCGGCAGCATCAGCCGCGGGGCGTCGCGTGGCGTGTCACGCAGATACTCCACCGCACCGAGCCGCGCGAGCGCCTCGAGCAGGCCGCCGAGCTGGCCGTCCTCCACGCCATCGCCGAGATAGACGATCGTGGCGGCGGCATCGACGCGCAGCGCCTCGACCGCGCGCCGCGCCGCCGCGCGGTCCACGGGCCAGGGCTTCGGCTGGAGCGCGGCGGCGAGGCTGCGCGTTTCCGCGGCGCGCGCGAGGC
>CAIOSQ010000317.1 GCA_903860935.1 uncultured Rhodospirillales bacterium
CGCCGTCATGAGCGGTTCGATCGGGTATCTGGGCGGGGGCGGCACGCCGGCAATCTTGGCCATGTCGTCCATGGACCGCCGCCAGCTCACGCCGGCTTCATCACAGACAATATAAGTTCGTCCACCACTGTCGTCGAAACAGTTCAGACTTTTTCGTAGAGCGTCACCACACAGGCCCCGCCTAGCCCCAGATTGTGCTGCAGTGCGTGGCGCACCCCTTCAACCTGGCGTGCTTCAGCCGTGCCGCGCAGTTGGTGGGTCAGTTCATAGCATTGCGCAAGGCCGGTCGCGCCGAGCGGATGGCCCTTGGACAGCAGCCCGCCCGACGGGTTGGTGACGACCTTGCCGCCATAGCTGTTGTGGCCATCGGCGATGAACCGGGCCGCCTCGCCTTCGTCGCAAAGTCCGAGACCCTCATAGGTGATGAGCTCATTATGCGCGAAGCAGTCATGCAACTCGGCGACCTTGATATCCTCCGGACCGATGCCGGCGGCTTCGTACACGGCCTTGGACGCGCGCGCCGTCATATCATAGCCGACCAGTTGCATCATGCTGTGCGAGTCCAGCGTCGACGGGCTGTCGGTGGTCATCGCTTGTGCCGCGATGCGGACCGTCGCCGGGCTAGCGTAACGCTTGGCGAAATCGGCCGAAACCAGCAGCGCCGCCGCGGCCCCGCAGGTCGGCGGACACGCCATTGGCCGAGTCATCACGTCTGGCCAGATCAGCTGGGCGGCCATGACATCGTCCTCGCTCATTTCGGTGCGGAACAGCGCGAGGGGGTTGTTCGCGGCGTGGCGGCTTGCCTTGGCGCGAATGCGGGCGAAGTCGCGCATGGTCGTGCCGAAACGTTGGTTATGCTCACGCCCCGCGCCGCCGAAATATTTGAGCGCAAGGGGTAAATCGACATCGACCAGGTCGGCACAGGCTTCGTCAAAATCAGTGAACGGGCTGGGCCGGTCGTCAAAAACCGAACCAAGCGCGCCGGGCTTCATCTGCTCGAAACCGACCGCGAGCGCGCATTCGGCCATCCCGCTCGCCACCGCCTGGCGCGCGAGGAACAACGCGGTCGAGCCGGTCGAACAATTATTGTTGACGTTGACGATCGGAATGCCCGTCATGCCCGCGCTGTAGATCACGCGCTGGCCCGCGCAGCTGTCGCCATAGACATAACCGGCATAGCCTTGGTCGACATCCGCATAGTCGATTCCGCCGTCCTTCAGCGCAAGCTGGATCGCGGCCGCGCCCATCGCGTCATAGGCCTCGGACGCGCCCGGCTTGAGGAAGGGGATCATTCCAACCCCGGCGACGAATACGTCGCGGCCCTGTGATGCGTTCGTCATGTCATCCGTTCAATGTTCTGGGGCGGCAGGCCCGCCGCCAAGGGTCTAGCGATCTCGCCATCGGCTCGAAGCCGTGTAATCTCATTGCCCGTCACGCCGCCCTCTTCGGCAAAGGTCTCGCGCCTGCGATTACGAGGATGACGGGCCGCCTCGCGCATCGACAATACGGGTGCATGGTCTACCGCCCGGTAAAGCGCGGTGCGCGCTTCTCGACAAAGGCAGTGGCTCCTTCGCGCAGGTCTGCGGTCACAAAGGCCTTGGCCTGATTGCCTGCTTCCAGCGCGAGCACGTCGGCCAACGGCATGGCCCAGCACTCCTCGATCTGGCGTTTGATCATCGCCATCGCGGCCGGTGGACCGTCGGCCAGCCTGGTCGCCAGGCGCAGCGCCTCGCCCAGCAGCGCGTCGTCTGCCACGGTCTTCCAAACCAGCCCGCATGCCTCGGCTTCGGCGGCGCGCAGCGGTTCGCCGAGCATCGCCATGCCGCGAGCGCGAAACGGGCCGATCGCGCGCTGGATGATCGCCGAGGTCGCGCCGTCAAGCGTCGCGCCAAGGCGGACGAAACTGAGTATGAATTGCGCGGAGGTGCCTGCGATGACGATGTCGCCGGCCAGCGCCAGCCCGACTCCAGCCCCTGCCGCCGGGCCGTTGATCGCGGTGACCACCGGCTTGTCGCTGGTCCGCAGCCTGACGATGAGCGGCGTGATCGTCGCGTCCATCATCGCCGCGATGTTGCCGCCCGACGCGAAGATATCCTCCCCCATCTGCGCGCCCGAGCAGAACCCCTTGCCCGCACCTGTAATAAGTAGAACGCGGATTCGATCATCAGCGATCGCGTCGTCGACCGCCTTGAGCAGATCGGCGCTCATTTGCGGGCCGAGCGCGTTATAGGTTTCGGGCGTGTTGAGCGTGATAACGCCCACCTTGCCAACGACTTCGAGCGTTACGTGCGCCATAGCGGTCAAACTCCCGTAAGACCGCCGCTGCACATCAGCGTCTGACCGCTGACGTAGTCGGATTCAGGGATGCAGAACATATACACCGCGCCCACCGCTTCTTCGGGCGTTCCGCCGCGACCGAGCG
>CAIOSQ010000318.1 GCA_903860935.1 uncultured Rhodospirillales bacterium
CGGATCGACACGGCCGCAGATCTGCGCGCCTCCCAGCGGGAAATACACCAGCGTTTCCATGCCCATCGGTTCGGTGACGTCGAGCAGGGCCTCGAAGCCCTGGATCGCGGGGTGGCCCGCGGACCCTGGCTCGGTGATGTGCTCCGGGCGCAATCCAAGCAGAAGCTTTCGCCCGACGGCAGGGGCGTAGCGGCTTGTCCGATCCGCGGGGACGTCGAAGGCGGGGCCGCCCGGGATCTTGACCCGAAGCCCGCCCGCTGTGCTCTCGAGGTCGCAGGGAATGAAATTCATGGCTGGCGAGCCGATGAACCCGGCGACGAACCGCGTGCGTGGGGACGCGTAGAGTTCCGTGGGCGCGCCGGCCTGTTCGATGCGGCCATTGTTCATCACGACAACGCGGTCGGCGAGGGTCATGGCCTCCACCTGGTCGTGAGTGACGTACACCGTGGTCGTCCGCAGCCTCAGGTGGAGTTTCTTGATCTCCGTGCGCATCTGGACACGAAGCTTCGCATCGAGATTCGACAGCGGTTCGTCGAACAGGAAGACCTTCGCGTGCCGAACGATCGCGCGCCCCATCGCGACGCGCTGGCGTTGCCCGCCCGAAAGCTGTCGCGGCTTGCGCTCGAGGAGTTCGCGGATGTCGAGGATCTGCGCCGCCTCGGACACACGGCCGCCGATCACCTCCTGTGCAAAGCGCTTCAGGCGCAGGCCGAAGGACATGTTCTCGGTGACGGTCATGTGCGGATAGAGCGCGTAGTTCTGGAACACCATCGCGATGTCGCGGTCCTTGGGCGGGATGTCGTTCACGATCTCGCCGTCGATCTCGATCTCTCCGTCGGTGACCTCCTCGAGGCCGGCGATCATCCGCAGCGTCGTCGTTTTGCCGCAGCCGGACGGCCCGACGAGAACGACGAACTCGTGATCCGCGATGTCCAGATCTATGCCGCGCACGGCCTCGACATCGTCGTAGCGCTTGACCAGCTTGCGCAGTCTGACGTCAGCCATGGCTCAGCCTTTCGTCGCGCCGGCGGTGAGGCCAGCGATGTAGTAGTCCATCAGGAACGCGTAGATCACGAGCGGCGGCAGCGCGCCAAGCAGCGCGCCTGTCATGATCTGTCCCCAGTTGAAGACGTCGCCCTTGATGAGCGTCGTCACGATCCCCACCGGCAGCATCAACTGGTCGGTCGAGGTCGTGAAGGCGAGGGGATACAGGAACTGGGCCCAGGACACCGTGAAGGCGAAGATCGTCGCGGCAATGATCCCGGGCAGGGCAACGGGAATGAAGATGCGGGTCAGCACCTGCATGTAGCTCGCGCCATCCATGATCGCCGCCTCGTCCAGTTCTTTCGGGATCGAGGCGAAGTATCCGATCATGATCCAAGTGCAGAACGGCACCGTCAGGGTCGGATAGAGGATGATGAGCATCCACCAGCGGTTGATGAACTGGATGTCGGTCACCTCGTGCAGCCACGCGAAGATCTTGAACAGCGGGATGAACAGAAGCGTGTCCGGCACGAGATAGGTGAGGAAGACGCCGGTCGCGAGCGTCGCGGAGCCCCAGAACTTCATGCGGGCGAGGGAAAACGCCGCCAGGATGCTGACGATCATGGTGATGATCACCACGCAGACGGAGACGACCGTCGAATTCCGGAAGAAGATCAGGAACTCCTTCGAGGTCAGGAGCGCCTTGTAGTTGTCGAGCGTGGGATTGAACACCCACCACGGGTTGGTCGCCGCCGAGATCTCGGCGCTCGTCTTGAGCGAGGTTATGAACATGTAGATCGGCGGCAGCAGGAAGAAGCCGGCGAAGATGGCGAGGAAGACATAGCTCCAGATCAGAGCCCAGCGACGGCTCTTCTTGAGGCTGCCGCGGCGTGCCGCGGCGTTCACGTCGGTGGCCATGGCCGTGGTCATCAGGTCTGGTTCCCTCGCCTGGAGACGTCGCGCAGGATCACGATCGCAGCCAGCGCCAGCAACGGGAACATGAAGAGCGAGACGGCGGCCCCGAGCGGGATGTCGCTCGCCTCGATTCCCAGCTTGAACGCGTAGGTGGCGAAGACATGCGTGGTGTCGATCGGCCCGCCCGCGGTGAGGACGCGGACGATGTCGAAATTCGAAAACGTGACGATGGTCGAGAACAGCACGGTGATGGCGATGATGTTCCGCATCATCGGCAGGGTGATGAACCACATGCGCTGCCACCATCCGGCACCGTCGATCGCGGCAGCCTCGTAGAGCTGTTCCGGAACCGATTTGAGCGCCGCGAGATACATGATCATGAAAAACGGCGCGCCATACCAGACATTGACGAGGATGATGGAAAAGCGGGCCCAGCCGGTCTCGCCAAGCCAGGGGATGCGCGGTCCGCCGACACCCTCGATGAGCCAGTTGAAGGCGCTGTAAGAGGAGTCGAAGAGCCAGAGCCAGGCGAGCGTGCTCATTGCCGGCGGAATGACCCACGGCACAAGGAGCATGCCGCGCCACTTTCGCTGTCCCTTCAGCGGAATGTTGTGGACGATATGCGCGACGATAAACCCGATCAGGGCTTTGAAGATGACCGCGGTGATGGCGAAGATGCAGCTCTGCCACACCACCATCCAAAACGTTTCGCGTTCGAAGAGGTACTCGAAATTCTCGAAGCCAACGAACTCCTCCATCGACTTGTTCAGTGTCGACAGGTGGAGCGCATAGCCGGCCGGATAGAGGACGAGCGCCGTGATGAGGACGATCAGGGGCAACGCCATCAGGAAGGCAATGGTCGAGCGACGCTTCGCCGCCTTGCTCAGGCTCGAGCCCGTGCGCCTTCCGCGGGCGGAGGCGATCGCCGCGCCTTGGGGCATGTCCAACTCTCCCGCTCGATGCGGCGGCGCGCGGCGGTGGGATGATGCCTTCCGCCGCGCGCCGTCAGTCTGCTCAGGCGCGCTTGAAGCCCTGGAGTTCCTTCTGGGCCCAGTCGAGGCACTTGTCGATCGACTCGCCGCCTTGAGTGATCCGCGCGATCATCTTCGGCATCACGCCCTGGACATAGATCTGGTTCGCGATCCGCGGCGGTGCCGGAGCCGCGGCGATCGATGCGATCTGATGATTATGCGGGTTCGGATAGTGATACAGGGTGCCCTTCGGCGGCCCGACTTCCGCCCAGGTCTTGAACGTCGTGAGATTGGCGAAGGACGGGATGTCATAGCCCTGGCTCGCCGCGACCAGCTTCTCGACGGCGGCCGGCGAGGAGAGGTGGCGCAGCAGGCTCTTGGCCGCGGACTTGTTCTTCGCGAAGGTCCAGACGCCCGCGAAATTGGACGTGAACGGCGCGTAACGCCCCTTCGGACCCGCGGGCATGCCATGGGTCCAGAGCTGCGAGCCGATCTGCGGCGCGTCGCGCACGGCGACCGCCCAGGAACTCGGCGGGTTCATGATCAAGGCGCCCTTGCCCGAGATCAGCCAGCGGTTGTTCGCCGCGTCGTCCCAAGAGAACACGTCGTTCGGCAGCCACTGGACGAGCTTCTTGCCGTATTCGAGGACCTGCTTGACCGCGTCGGACTTGACGATGATCTCGCCCTTCGAATTGACGAGCTGCGCGCCATAGGCCTGGAACAGAGCCCCGACCCAGTCGACCGAATCGCCGAACTGGCTGATGGGCAGGCCGAACGGCACGCCAGCCTTGGCGCATTTCTCCGCCGCGACCAGGAACGTGTCCCAGGTCCAGTTGTCGGCCTTGGGGGCGCTGCCGGCGGGGTACATCGCCTGCACGTCTATGCCCGCGTGCTGCTTCATCAGGTCGATGCGCGAGCAGGGCGGCTTAAGGGCGCTCATGACCGCCCAGGGAACCGCGACCCACTTGCCGTTCACCTTGCCGAGATATTCGGCGGTTCGGTTGGGCGCTCCATTGGACTTGACCAGATCCGCCATGATGTCGTCGACGGGCTCGAGCAGTCGCGCATGGTCGGACGCGGCCCAGCCGGTGAAGATCATCAAGTCGTGGCCAGCGCGCGCCGCGGCTTCGGCGGCCACCGTGAGCTGGTGCTTCTGTCCGATCGTCGTGATGTAGTCGATCTGGAGATCGACCTTCTCGCGATCCGCCCATTCCTTGCACAGCTCATTCATCGTGTTGTTCGCGCCGGGGACCCAGTGGTCCCACAGCCCGACCGAGAGCTTGCCTGCGGCATGCGCGCCGCTGACATGGAAGCCGGCGAACCCTGCCGCGGTCGCCGCCGCGCCGCGGGCCATCAGCCGACGGCGCGAGAGTTTCGATGACATCATGCGTTTCTCCCCTCTGATCGCGACAACCTTTGCGGTTGCCGCAGCGTCGCGGTGGTCTCTTCGCCCGTGCCGCACGCCCGAAGGCTAGACAAGGCGGTGGCCTACTACAATCGCCTTTTCCCGCCCTTCGACCGAAATCCGGGTAAGGAGCCTTGCCATGGACACGCGCTCAGGTTCTGATCGCATGTCTGGCGGCAGGGACCGCCTAGCAAGGGGGAACGGCAAATGCGTGAGAACAAGGTCAGCACGATCTGGAAGAGCGGCGGGGCGGTGATCAATGGCTGGCTGGGCATTCCCAGCGCCGTTGCGGCCGAGAACATGGCCCAATGCGGCTGGGACTCGCTCACCGTCGACCTCCAGCATGGGCTCGTCGACTATCAGGCGGCCGTCGGCATGATGCAGGCGATCTCGACGACCGGCATAACGCCGCTGGCGCGTGTGCCGTGGAACGAGCCGGGCATCATCATGAAGCTGCTCGACGCCGGCGCGTTCGGGATCATCTGCCCGATGATCAACTCCCGCGCCGAGGCCGAGGCCTTCGTCGGTGCCTGCCGTTACGCGCCGGTCGGCTATCGCAGCTTCGGTCCGGTGCGCGCCGGGTGGGTCCATGGCGGCGACTATTTCAAGAACGCCAACCAGACCGTGCTCGCGATCGCGATGATCGAGACCAGCAAGGCGATGGATAATCTCGAGGAGATCCTGTCGACGCCAGGTCTCGACGGCATCTATGTCGGCCCGGCCGACCTCGCGATCTCGATGGGACGGCCGCCACAGGGCGATCCGACCGACGATGTCGTCAACGCCGCGATCGACAAGATCTGCGCCGCTGCCAAGCGTCATGGCGTGCGTCCGGGGATCCACACGGCGTCCCCGGCCGGCGCGCGCAACATGATCGATCGTGGTTTTCAGTTCACGACCATCCTTTCGGACAACGCCCTGCTTGCGAACGCGGCCAAGTCGGCCGTCGCGGCAGCGCGTGGGGTGTCGGGAGGCCAGACCGGTCCGAAGGGACCTTACTGAGCCATAGCAATCGGCGAGATGGCCGGACGCATCGCTTGAACCGGGCGGCGCGTTCGGCTATCACGCTGCTCAGCGCGGGCCGAATAGGCCCCCGCAGCAGGCCTGTCCCCTTCGTCTAGAGGCCCAGGACGGCGCCCTCTCACGGCGCAAACAGGGGTTCGAATCCCCTAGGGGACGC
>CAIOSQ010000319.1 GCA_903860935.1 uncultured Rhodospirillales bacterium
AGGCGAGGTAGTTCAGCACGTCGGGCTGCTCGGGCATCAGGTCGAGCGCGCGCTTGAAATCGGCCTCGGCGCAGGGCCAGCGATCGGAGCGCTCGCACGCGATGCCGCGGGCATAGAACAGAAGCCAGTGACGGCGTTCCGGCGACGCGACGCGCGCAATGGCACGGTCATAGGCCGCGACCGCCTCGCGATGGCGCTCCTTCATGCGCAGCATGCCGCCAAGGCTGGCGAGGGCCTCGGTGCGATCGGGACGCTCCGCGGCCATGGCCTCGAGCATCGCGATCGCCTCGTCGAGGCGGTCGAGCTGGTTGAGATTCTCGGCGATGCGCAGCCGGGCCGCCCAGTGGAGCGCCGTGTCGGGCGGGATGCGCGCGAAGGCCGCGTTCGCATCCGCGTAGCGCTTCTGCTGTTCCAGGATGTCGCCGACCATGAGCTGCGCCGACGCGTCCTCGGGCATAAGCGCCGCCGCAAGCCTGGCATACGGCATGGCGAAGACACCGTCGCCGTCGCCGCGCACCGCGCTGGCGACGTCGAAGAGCGCGGCACCGAAGCCGGCCCGCGCATCGGGCATCGCCGGACGCCGGTCGGCGGTCGCGAGGCGGCGCGCCAGCATGTCGAAGGCGATGGATTCGCGATCGTTCGCGCGCGCGGCGTCGAGCATCTCGCGCGCCTCGGCGTCGCGGCCACGCGCCAGAAGAAAGGCGACGAGCGCCTCCGCGACACGCGGCGTCGCCTGGCCCTGGGGTCCGAGGACGCGGCGCAGCGCAGCCTCCGCCTCCTCGAAGCGGCCCATCTTCTCGAGCATGAGGCCGCGATGGAAATCGACGATCGCCGCGAGATCGGCAATCTCGGCGAGCGGCGTGAGGTGGTCGAGCGCGGTGTCGGCGCCGCGCGCGGTGTCGATCCATGCTCGCAGAAGCGGCACCAGCAGACGGTTGACGCCCTGGAGCGGGATCTCGCCCAGGACCCGGCGCGCGTCGTCCCAGGCGAGGCGGGAGACCGCGTCGACCGCCAGCGTCAGGCTGGCCGACGGATTGGCGGGCGAGCGCTCGGCGATCCGGGCCGCGGCGGCCGCCGCGGCGGAGAAATCGCCGGCCGCGAGGCGCGAGGCGTGGACGCGCTGCAGGATCTCGAAATTCGTCGGCTCGCCTGCGAGCGCCGCTTCGAAGAACCGCGCCGCCGCGCCGGGATCGCGCTGTCGTTCGGCGTAGCGTCCGGCGAGATAGTTTCCGATCGCGCTGCGCGAGGTCTCGAGCGGCTGGGCCGGAACGGAGAGCGGCGCGAGCACGGCGCCGGTCAGCGCGACCGCAAGGGCGGCGATGGCGGCGACTGGGCGCTTCGGCGCCTTCAGGGGGGCTGGCACGGGCATCACGAGACCAAGATAGCGCGCAACCCGTCGCTGAGCAGCCTCACATATTCGGATAATTCGGTCCGCCGCCACCTTCCGGAACGGTCCAGTCGATGTTCTGGGTCGGATCCTTGATGTCGCAGGTCTTGCAGTGGACGCAGTTCTGCGCGTTGATCTGCAGGCGCGGTGCCGATCCGTCCGGCGCGCGCACGATCTCGTAGACGCCGGCCGGGCAGTAGCGCTGCTCCGGCGCGTCGTAGAGGGCGAGGTTATGGGCGACCGGCACCGCCGCGTCGCGAAGCCGCAGATGCGCGGGTTGGTTTTCCTCGTGGTTCGTGGCCGACAGGAACACCGAGGACAGGCGATCGAAGGACACCCGCCCATCGGGCTTCGGATAGGCGATCGGCAGCGACGCGGCGAGCGGGCGCAGCGAGTCGTGGTCCGGATGGTGCCGGAACGTCCAGGGCGCCTTGCCGCGGAACACGTAGGTATCGAGCGCGGCATGGGCGAGCCCGACATAGAGCCCTTTCTGGAAGGCGGGGCGGATGTTGCGCACCGCGCGCAGTTCCTCCCACA
>CAIOSQ010000320.1 GCA_903860935.1 uncultured Rhodospirillales bacterium
ACCATCACGCGCTGCGTCGTCTCGGCGACCACGCCCAGGTCGTGGGTGATCATCATGATCGCCGTCCCGGTCTTCTCCTTGAGTTCGACCATCAGTTCCAGGATCTGCGCCTGGATGGTGACGTCGAGCGCCGTCGTCGGTTCGTCCGCGATCAGCAACTGCGGATCGCAGGACAGCGCGATCGCGATCATCACGCGCTGGCGCATCCCGCCGGACAGCTGATGCGGGTAGTCATGGATGCGACGCTCGGGATCGGGCACCCGCACGAGCCACAGCATCTCTACCGCGCGGTCCATCGCCTCGCGCCAGCCCAGCTTCATGTGGCGCACGACGTTCTCGGCGATCTGGACCCCGATCGTAAGCACCGGGTTCAGGCTGGTCATCGGCTCCTGGAAGATCATCGAGATCCGGTGCCCGCGCAGCTCCTTGATCTCGTCGTCCCCGAGCGTCGTCAGCTCGCGCCCCTCGAAACGCACCGAGCCGCCCACGATCCGGCCGGTCCCCTTCTGCAGCAGGCGCAGCACCGACAGCGCGGTGACGCTCTTCCCGCATCCGGACTCGCCCACGATGCCGAGCGTCTCGCCCCGGCGAACCGCGAAGGACACGCCATCCACGGCGCGCACGACGCCGTCGAGCGTGAAGAAATGGCAGGCGAGGTCCCGGACCTCGAGCAGGGGCGCGTCGTCGGCCATGGTCACATCCGCCGCGCAAGACGCGGGTCGAGGCGGTCGCGCAGACCGTCGCCCAGCATGTTGACACCCAGCACCATCACCGCGAGGAAGGCGCCGGGGATCAGGATGCTCCAGGGCGCGATCAGGAAGAAGCTCCGCCCCTGCGCGATGATGTTGCCCCAACTTGGAATCTCCGGCGGCACCCCGACGCCGAGGAAGCTCAGCCCCGCCTCGGTCAGGATCGCGGAGGCCGCGATATAGGTCGACTGCACGATCAACGGCGCCAGCGTGTTCGGCAGGATATGCCGCAACAGCAGCTTCGGCGTACGCGTCCCGCCGGCGATCGCCGCCTCGATGAAGGGCTGGGAGCGCAGCGACAGCACCACGCTGCGCGTCAGCCGCACGATTCGCGGGATCTCCGGGATGACGATCGCCGCAATCACGACCGCAAGGCCTGGACGCGTCAGCGTGATCAGCGCGATCGCCAGCAGGATCGACGGAATGGCCATGATCCCGTCCATGATCCGCATCACGATCGCATCGAAGGTCCGGTTGAAGCCGCAGACGAGCCCGAGGAAGAGCCCGATGAGCGACGCTGCCGCCGCGACGCTCAGGCCGACCACGAGCGAGATCCGCGTGCCGTAGATCGTGCGCGAGAAGACATCGCGCCCGAACTGGTCGGTGCCGAACCAGAACCGCTCCGAGGGTGGTCGCAGCCGGTTGATCGGCGAGAGCTTCAGCGGATCGCCGGCGATCCACGGCGCCAGCAACGCCACCGCGATCAGCGCCAGCATCACCAACCCGCCGATCACGATCGTCGGGTTGCGTCGCGCGAAGAGCGCGAGGCCGGGCCGCGGCGCGTCCGCCGCGGGCGCTTCAATAGCGGATGCGGGGATCGAGGAAGGCATAGGAGATGTCGATCATGAGGTTGACGAGCACCTTGGCCGCCGCGAAGACCAGGATCAGACCCTGGACGATCGGGTAGTCGCGCTTGAGCACCGCGTCGACCGTCAGGCGGCCGAGGCCGGGAATGTTGAACACGGTCTCGGTGATCACCACGCCGCTGATCAGCAGCGCGACGCCGATCCCGATCACCGTGACGATCGGGACCGCGCTGTTCTTGAGCGCGTGCAGCAGCAGGACGCGGCCCGTCGCCAGTCCCTTCGATTCCGCCGTCCGGATATAGTCCTGCGACAGCACCTCCAGCATGCTTGCCCGGGTGATCCGCGCGATCAGCGCGCAATAGGTCGTCCCCAGCGCGATCGACGGCAGGATCAGGCCTTCGACGAAGGGCCAGAGCCCCTGCCCGATCGGCCGGTAGCCCTGCACCGGCAGCCAGCCCAGCTTGATCGAGAAGATGTAGATCAGGATGTAGCCCGCCAGGAACACAGGCACCGCGAAGCCCATCACCGCGAAGCCCATCACCACACGGTCCGCGAGGCTGCGCGCCTTCCAGGCCGCGACCACGCCCATCGGCACCGCCAGGACGACCGCCACCAGCAGCGTCGACAGCGTCAGCGCCAGGGTCGGCTCCAGACGCTGCGCGATAAGCTGTGTCACCGGCAGATTGGAGAAGATCGAGATCCCGAGATCCCCTTGCGCCAGACGCCAGCACCAGAGACCGAACTGTTCGAACATCGGGCGGTCGAGGCCAAGCTTGGCGCGGATGTTCTCGATGTCCTGCGACGTCGCGTCGTCGCCCGCGATGATCGCCGCAGGGTCGCCGGGCGCGATGCGCAGAAGGAAGAAGACGAAAACCGCCACGACGACCATCACGGGGATGGTCGCGAGCAACCTGCCGATCACATAGGCGAACATGCGGTTCTGGATCCGGGGCTTGACCCCGCAGGCGCGCCCCTGTCCGCGACGCGGACGGGGCTGCCTGCGGGCTGTCCTGCGATCACTTCTTCGTGATGTTCCACAGGGCGGTGATGCCCGTGATGGGAACGATCCCGGAGATACGGTCGGAGCGATACGCGACCGGTTGCGTCCACTGGCCTGTCGGGATGTAGACGACGTTCTCGATCGCGCGCGTCTGCAGATCGGTCGCGATCTTGAGGCGCTCTGCGTCCGTCTGGGCAAAGCCCCAGGCGCTGCGCAGGTTCTCGACCTGCTCGTCGCACGGCCAGCCGAAGAGCCCCTTGTCGCAGGCCGCCCCGATCCAGGTATGGATGATCGGATTGGCGCCGCTGGTGCCCGAGGACGTGGTCACGAAGATGCTCCAACCGCCCTGGGCCGGGGGCTCCTTCTTCGCACGACGCTGCACGACCGAGCCCCAATCCATGGCCTGGATATCGAGGTTGAGGCCGGCCTCGCGCATCGCCTGGATCATGACCTGCGTGATCGGGTTGATCGTGTGGTGATCGGTCGCGTGCAGGATCGTGATCGGCTCGCCGTTGTAACCGGCCGCCTTGAATGCGGCCGCCGCGCCCTTCGGATCATAGCCGGCGACCATCGCGCTGCCGCCCTTGTTCTCGAGCGGCGAGCCGCAGGTGATCAGGCCGTGGCAGATCTTGTAGTATTGCGGGTTGCCGACCACCGTGCGGAGGAAATCCTCCTGGTTGATCAGCTTGTACATCGCCTGCCGGATCTTGATGTTGTTGAACGGCGGATGGAGATGGTTGAGGCGGATCATGCCGAAATGGCTGTCGATCTTGCCGGTCTTCAGCAACGACACGCCGCGCGACTTTTCCAGGATCGGAATGAAGTCGATCGCGGGCTGTTCGAGGAAGTCGATCTCGCCATTGACCAGCGCCTGCATCGCGGTCTGCGGGTCCGACATCCAGATCAACTCGATCCGGTCGACGCCCGGGATCTTGCCGCCGGCGAGGGTCCTGGCAGGCTCCTTGCG
>CAIOSQ010000321.1 GCA_903860935.1 uncultured Rhodospirillales bacterium
ATGGGCGGCGGTCACCTCCTCGGTCTCGCGCCATTCCTCGCCGGAGACGAGGAAACAATTCGCCTGATGGCTCGCGAAATCGAGCCGCGCGAAGTCGCGGGCATGGACGAAGAACGCGTCGATCGTCCGTGCCCCGCAGCCGATGAGGCATTGCGCGTGAATGTCGCCCCAGCGCAGCCGCCGCTCCGGCGCCTGCGCATGGACCCGCACGGGATTGGACAGTGCCGTCGGCAGCGCGCCCGTCGCGCTGAGCCTGACGATGCCGGTCGTATCGATGCGCGCGCTCCAGCGCAGCACGCCGGGCAGGTCGAGACGCGGTATCACCTGTGCACCGGCGATCGCCGGCCGGTCCGGAGGCAGAGCAGGGTTTCCCCATTCGTCCTCGACGCGCCATGCGAGTTCGAAGGTCTCGCCGGCGACGACGTCGCTCGGCGCTATCAGCACGCCGCGGCTCGCGGCGGCGCCGACCACGCGCATGACCGGTCGGGCGATCTCGGTCCAGGTGCCGTCGCCGGACCGCACGCGCACGGCCAGCGGCGAGGCCTCCTCGATGAAGGTCTGGGCGCGCGAGGCGAAGGCCACGACGATCGCGCAGCCGGGCGGCAACGGATCCACGAGTTCGACCTCGAAGACATGGTCGAAGGGATGCCAGTCGATCGAGCGGCGCGTACGCCAGCGATGGCGGCAAGGGACGCCGATCTCGACCGAGGCGTAGCCGGGCTCGGCGGGCGAGCGGCATTGCAGCACGTCCCAGTCGCTGGGCCAGCGGCGCACCAGGGCGAGCGCGCTGCCGGCCGGCAATCCCGCGGGCCCCGTCACGAAGCGCAGCGTCCACTCGCCGCGCGCGCCGGCGATGACGGGGTCGGGCCCGTCGAGCGTCGCGGCGCCAAGATGTCCCGACAGGTCGGTGGCGATGGGCAGGCCGCTCATGGATCCGTCACCTCAGGTCGAGACGATAGCGATAGATGTCGCCGCGCATGACGGCGCGGCGGAACTCGCCCATCCGGCCGTCGGCGAGATAGGTGCGGCGCTCGATGCGGAAGACCGGCGCGCCCGGCGCGATCGCGAGATGCCGCGCATCGTGCTCGTCGACGATGCCCGGCGCGATCAGCTCCTCGGCGCGGCTGAGCACGACGCCGTGGTCCTGCTGCAGGATGTCGACGAGATGGCGTGCGTCGAGATCCTGGCGGCGCAGCCCGGGACACAGCGCCACCGGCAGATAGCTGGTCTGCAGCGTGACCGGCAGACCGTCGGCGAAACGCAGGCGCTGCAGCACATGCACGGCGCGCTCGGCACCCAGGCCGAGCAACCCGGCCAGATTCGCGTCGGCCTTGCGCCGCGTCAGCGACAGGACCTTGCCGCCGGGATCGAGCGGCGGCCCCTCGACGCGGAAGCGACGATAGGATCCGACGACGCTGCCCTCGATCTTCGGCTGGCGCAGGAACGACCCGCGCCCGGCCTGGCGCTCGACGACGCCTTCGCGCGCCAGATCGGCGAGCGCATGGCGGATGGTCCCGCGGCTGGCGCCGTAATGCGCGCAGAGCGCCGCCTCGCCGGGCAGTTCGGCGCCGGGCTGGAAGCGGCCGGATTTGAGATTGAGCTCCAGATCCTCGCGGATCTGGTGATGCAGCGGCACACGCGGGATCCGCGCGAACGGCGCCAGCACGATCGGCATCGGCGGGCCGGACATGGGCACGGCGCCCCCCGACGCCTGCCCTGCCCCGACCTTGCCGTCGCTCGCCGATCTCCCCTGGCTGGCGCCGTCGCGCATCCCCACCCCCCGGTATGTTGTCCAAATGTATGAACATTTGGACAGGCAAGGCAATCGCGGAATCCACCCGTGCGCGGGACGCGGTCCATTCGCGGATCGGCGAGGCCGCGCGCCTCACGCCACGGGCAGCGCCAGCAACGCGCCGAGCCGCTCGACCGTGCGCGCGGGCTGTTCCTGCTGCACCCAATGTCCGGCGCCGGGGATCAGATGTGCCGCCGCCATGCGTGTGCAGGCGACGCCCTGCATGCGCTCGAAGGCGCCCGGGGCCTGGAAGACACCCCAATCCGATGCGCCGGCGATGAAGATGGAGGGCACGTCGATGCTGCGCCCGGCGAACAACGCGAGATCCGCATTGACCTCCGGCACGAAGCGCGCCCTGTACCAGTTGAGGCCGCCCTGGAAGCCGGTGCGGGCATAGTCTTGCGCATAGACGGACAATTCGGCGTCCGTCAGCCAGGCACAGCGCGCGATCTCTGCCGCGCCCGGCATTTCGTGGGCGACGGTCTCGGGCATCGTCTCGGCGCGGTCCATGACGTAATAGGTCGGCAGCTTCGCCATTTCCTCAGCGGACCAGTCGCGCAGGCGATGGGGTCTGTTCGCCGCCCAGTCGGCGCTCTTGTGATGGTAATAGGCGCGCAGGAACGCGTGCAGCCCCTGCGCCGCGCCCATCATGTCCGCATTGGCCGGGCGTGTGGCGTAATAGGCGTGGTAGTGCTTGCGCGGACGCGGCAGCGCGGCGAGCGCCGCATCCAGGCCCGGCATGGCGGAAGAACCGTCCGATCCCTGCCCTGGCCGTGGCCAATCGGGCGCGCCGGCGAAAGGCGCGCTCATCAACGCCACGCGGCGGAAGACATCCGGACGGGTCAGCGCACACCAGGCGGCGACGGGCGATCCGAAATCATGCCCGATCACGGCCGCGGCCTCACGGTGGCCAAGCGCGGCCACCAGACCCAGGGCATCGCGCACGAGGTTCGTCATGCCGAACGGCGCCAGGGGGGCGTCATAATCCGCGCTCCAGCCCGTGGTGCGGCCATAGCCGCGCTGATCAGGCGCCACGACATGATAGCCGCGCGCCGCCAGGGGCGACATCACGTGCCGCCAGGAATAGGCGAGTTCGGGAAAGCCATGCAGCAGCAACAGGCAGGGCCGACCGGGCGTCTCATGTCCAGCCTCCAGCACATGCACGCGAAGCCCATTGATACCGTCGACGAAGCGAGAGCGGATGCCTTGCGGCAGGGTCGGTATGGCAAGCGCTTGCAGTGCGGTTTCCTTGGATTCCATTTTCCATCCCCCAAGAACGCGGCGCGATCCGGATGAACCCGAGGCGCCGTCCCCGATGACGATCAACCGTCGGCGCGCCAACCCGGCAGGCGCCAGTCGAACACGAGTCCCGCGGCACGCAGGGCGCTCGCCGTGACAGCGCCCGCGATCAGTGCGATGTCCGCCGCGAAACCGGCATGCCCGGCACCGATCACGACCCAGCCACCGGCGAAGGCGCAGAGCGCATAGGGGCGATGGTCGCGCAGCGTCGCCGGGATCTCGTTGCACACGATGTCGCGCAGCACGCCGCCGAAGCAGGCGGTGATGACGCCCATCACCACCGCGTTGAGCGGCGCCATGCCGGCGGCGACGGCGAACTGCGTGCCGTTGGCGGCGAAGAGCCCGAGCCCGAGCGCGTCCGGCCATTGCATCGCGCGCTCGGTCGGCCGCAGGTGACGCGCGCGCATGACGCCGAGCGCCGCCATGCAGAGCAGCAGAACGCCCCAGACCTGCCATCCCTGCTCGACCCAGAAGAAGGGACGCCGGTCGAGCAGCAGGTCGCGCAACGTGCCGCCGCCGAACGCGGCAAGCCAGGCGACCACGACGACACCCACCGGATCCAGGCGCTTGCGCACGGCCGCGACGATTCCGGACACCGCGAAGGCCGCCATCGCCGCGACCTCGATACCCGCCTGAAGCGCGGTCAATGTCTGCAGGACTGTCGGTGCGGCCATCTGCGTCTTCCCTCGGGGACTGACTGCCGGACCCTATACGAGCCACCGCCGTCCCGCACGCCGCGCGGCGCGGCGATGACGAAACGATGCATGACCGCACCCGTCGCGGCGCCTAAGGTCGATGCGCCAATCACCGACGGGGCCGCGCGCCATGAAGATCACGAAGGCCAGGATCCATCTCGCCAGCATCGGGGTTCTGCATCCCGTCTTCGTCGAGATCGAGACGGACGCGGGTATCTCGGGTATCGGCGAGGCCGGGATCGCCTATGGCCAGGGCGGTACCGCGGCGGCCGGCATGATCCTCGACCTCGCGCGCCGCTTCGCGATCGGCCGCGACCCGTTCCGGATCGAGGAACTCTACAGCGAGATGTACGACCACTCGTTCTGGGGCAAGCGCGGCGGCGCCATCGTCTTCGCCGGGATCAGCGCGATCGAGACGGCGCTGTGGGACATCAAGGGCAAGGCGCTGGGTGTGCCGATCTACGAATTGCTGGGCGGCGCCTTTCGCGACGAGGTCGAGGTCTACGCCAATGGCTGGTGGGCCGACGCGACGACGGTCGACGAACTTGCGCGCGCCGCCGAGCGGACGGTCGCCGACGGCTACACCGCGCTCAAATTCTATCCGCTCGCGCGCGTGCGCGCGGCGGCCGACCGCAACGCGATCGCCGGCAGCGGCATCAAGCATGTCGACCGGCGGATGATCGACGCCGATTTCGCCACCGATGCCGTGCGGCGGGTCGCGGCGGTGCGCGCCGCGGTCGGCCCGGACGTGCGGCTGATGCTCGATCTCAGCGGCGGGCTGACGCCGGACGAGACGATCCGGCTCTGCCGGCGCTGGGAGGAGCACGACATCCTCTTCGTCGAGGAACCCGCCGATCCCGCCGATATCGGCGCCCTGCGGCGGATCTCCCAGGCGATATCGATTCCGATCGCGGCCGGCGAGCGGTTCTACACCCGCCATGATTTCCGCGACGCGCTCGAACAGCGGGTCCTCGACATCGCCCAGCCCGACATCGGCAACACCGGCGGCATCATGGAGACCAAGAAGATCGCCGCGATGGCCGAGACCTACGGCCTGCGTGTCCAGCCGCATATCTGCGGCGGGCCGATCGCGACGGCGGCGGCGCTGCAGATCGACGCCTGCATCCCGAACTTCATGATCCAGGAACTCTATCCCTATCGCCCGCGCGAGCTTTTCGCCCTGGTCGACGACGCGCCGGACGCGAAGGTCGTCGGCGGACGCATGCCGATCCCGCGGCGGCCGGGCCTGGGCGTGACGCTCGACCGGGAGCGCGCGCGCCCCTTCGTCTGGGCGGAGTGCTGATCGCGCATCGCGCTTCAGTTGCGCACCGCAAGGACGCCGAAGCGCGCGGTCGAGCGGCGATAAAGTTCGCGGCCATCGGCGCGCCCGGCGACGACGAGCGTCAGCAGCAGCGACTCGCTCGCGTTCTGGATCTTGAGTTCGTAGCTGCGCCGCAGGTCGATCTCGAAACCTCCAGCCACCTGCCGGCCGGCCTGGGCGACATCGTGGATCTTGTACATGCGGTAGTCGTCGCCGTTCCTCAGTTCCAGTTCGGTGGTCACGCCGTCCTGCGACATGCAGGCCTGGATCGGCGCGCCGGTCTGGCCGATGCTGCAGGTGATCC
>CAIOSQ010000322.1 GCA_903860935.1 uncultured Rhodospirillales bacterium
CATCGTCTGCGTGCCTTCCGGCTCGACCGCGGTCGAGCGGCGCGCGATCCAGGAATCCGCCGAGGCGGCGGGGGCGCGGCGGGTCTTCCTGATCGAGGAGCCGATGGCGGCCGCGATCGGCGCCGGGTTGCCGGTGACGGAGCCGACCGGGTCGATGGTCGTCGACATCGGCGGCGGAACGACCGAAGTCGCGGTGCTGTCGCTCGGCGGGATCGTCTATTCGAAATCCGTGCGTGTCGGCGGCGACAAGATGGACGAGGCGATCATCGCCTATATCCGCCGCAACCATAACCTGCTGGTCGGCGAATCCTCCGCCGAGCGCATCAAGAAGGAAATCGGATCGGCCGCCCCGCCAGAGGATGGCGAGGGCAGGCTGATGGAGATCAAGGGGCGCGACCTGATGAATGGCGTACCCAAGGAACTCGTGATCTCCGAGCGGCAGATCGCGGAGAGCCTCGCCGAACCGGTGTCCTCGATCGTCGAGGCCGTCAAGGTCGCGCTGGAGCACACCGCGCCGGAACTCGCGGCGGATATCGTCGACAAGGGGATCGTGCTCACGGGCGGCGGGGCCCTGTTGTCGAATCTGGACATCGTGCTACGCCACGCCACCGGTCTTCCGGTGTCGATCGCCGACGACCCGCTGACCTGCGTGGCGCTCGGCACCGGCCGGTGCCTGGAGGAGATGAAGACGCTCCGTAACATTCTGATAACCATGTACTGACGCCCGCGCGGGCGGACTGGCGCGCTCCGGAGGGCCGGGCGCGCAGCGGTGGAGGCGAAGCACTACGGAGGAGCAGCGGTATGGCGCTCAGGCGACCGGGAGGCGTAATGCGGCTCGCGGCTCCGTTCCGGGGCCTGTCGCAGCGATTCGCGGTGCTCGGGCTCGTTCTGCTGTCCGTCGCCCTGATCGCGGTGGGACGCGCCGAGCCGCGGCTGCTGGAGCGCCTGCGCGTCGCGGTGCTCGATGTCGCCGTGCCGGTGGTCGACGCGCTCTCCCAACCCGTCGTGGCGACACAGCGTGTCGCCGACCATGTCGCCGATCTCGTCTCGATCCACGCCGAGAACGCCCAACTGCGCGAGGAGAATGCGCGCCTCCTGCAATGGCAACTGGTGGCGCGGTCGCTCGATGTCGAGAACCGCGAATTGCGCCGCCTGCTGCAGGTTCCCGGCGATCCGCCGCTCGGCTTCGTCACCGGGCGCGTGATCGCGAATGCCGGCGGCTCCTTCGTCCAGTCCGTCCTCGTGCTCGCCGGGACCGCGGATGGCGCGGCCAAGGGGCATGCGGCGGTCGCGCCTGAAGGCCTGGTCGGCCGGGTCACCGACATCGGCGAACGCGCGGCGCGGGTGCTGCTCCTGACCGACATGAACTCGCATGTTCCCGTGGTGATCGAGAACAGCCGGGAGCGTGCGATCGCGGCCGGAGACAATTCCTCGCGGTTGCGTCTGCTCTTCCTGTCGCCGACGGCGCAGCCCCAGATCGGCGACCGGGTCGTGACCTCTGGCCATGGCGGCGTGTTTCCGCCGGGGATCCCCGTCGGCGCTGTCGTCGGCTTCCGGGACGGTTCCCCCTTGATCCAGCCCTTCGTCGACATCGCGCGGCTCGATTTCGTGCGCATCGTCGATTTCGGCCTCGGCGGCGTGCTGCCCCAGGGCGCTCCTCCGCCGTCCCGTGGCGGGCGCGGCGGGCGATGAGGCCGACGCTCCTTCAGCGCGTCGACCTGAAGCTGCGCCAGGCCCTTCCGGGCCTGCTCATCCTGCTGTGCATCATGCTGTCGGTGACGCCGCTGCGGCTGCCGGATTACGCGCTGGTGGCGCCAGGGCTGGTCCTCATCGCCGTGTTCTACTGGACCGTGCACCGGCCAGATCTCCTGCGGCCGTGGCATGCCTGCCTGCTCGGCCTGTTCGACGACATCCTGTCCGGGCCCGGACTGGGGGTGAACGCCCTGGTCCTGACCCTCGTCCACTGGGCGGTCGTCTCGCAACACCGGGTCTTCCGCGGCAAGGGCTTCGCGGTCGTCTGGATCGCGTTCGCGCTGTTGGCGCCGGTGGCGATCGGACTGATCGCGCTGCTGTCGCTCGTGGCGACGCGCACGTCGATCGATCCGGCCGTGGTCCTGGCCCAGATCCTGCTGACCATCGCGCTCTATCCGCCTTTGGCCTGGCTTTTCGGCCGTGCGCAGAAGCTGTTCTTGAGCGGCGTGTGACGCGATGAGCCGCGAGCCCGGTCGCAACCGCCTGTTTTCACGCCGCGCGACGCTTCTGCTGGGCGGACAACTGGGCCTGTTCGGTCTTCTCGCCGGGCGGCTCTACTGGCTGCAGGTCGTCGAGAGCGAGAAATACCAGGTCCTGTCGGATACCAACCGGATCAGCCTGCGGCTGGTGCCGCCGGTGCGGGGAAAGATCCTGGATCGCCGCGGGGAGGCGCTGGCGGTCAACCGGCCCAATTATCGTATCGTGCTGATCCCCGAACTGACCGGCAATGTCGCGACGACGCTCGACGTGCTCGGCAACCTGCTGTCGATCGGTGAGGCGGACCGGCGTCGCATCCTGCGCGACGTGGCGCGCAAGCGGCGCTTCGTGCCCATCGTCATCAAGGACAATCTGACCTGGGATGATGTCAGCCGGATCGCCGTCAACACCCAGGACCTGCCCGGCGTCCAGTTCGATGTCGGGTTCAGCCGGGAATACCCGCTGGGCAGCGATCTGGCCCATCTCGTCGGCTATGTCGCACCGCCCGCGGAATCCGATCTCACGGGCGATCCGCTGCTCGAATTGCCGGATTTCCGCATCGGCCGCAACGGCATCGAGCGGGTCTACGATCTCGCCATGCGTGGCCGCGGCGGCACCAGCCAGGTCGAGGTCAATGCCGTCGGGCGCCCGATCCGCGAATTGTCGCGTAGCGACGGCGATCCCGGCCTCGATATCGCGCTGACCATCGATGCCGGGCTGCAGCGCTTCTGCATGCAGCGCCTGTCGCGCGAGGAAAGCGCGGCGGCTGTGGTTCTCGAGGTCGGCACCGGCGAGGTGCTGGCGGCCGTATCATGGCCCAGCTTCGACCCCAATGATTTCGCGACCGGCATCCCGGCCGGGCTCTGGCGCCAGTTGCTGGCCGACACGCGCGGGCCCCTGACCAACAAGGCGGTGTCGGGGATGTATGCACCAGGCTCCACGTACAAGATGCTGGTCGCGCTGGCGGCGCTCGAGGCCGGGGTGGTGACCCCGGATCATCGCATCGCATGCCCCGGTCATATGGACCTCGGCGACAACCGTTTCCATTGCTGGAAGCGGGGCGGTCATGGCGCGGTCGACATGGTGGAGGCCATCAAGCAGTCCTGCGACGTCTATTTCTACGAGATCGCCCGCCGCTGCGGCATCGACCGGATCGCGGCCATGTCGCGCCGCTTCGGCCTGGGGCAGGTCCTCGGGGTCGACCTGCCCGCGGAGCGGTCGGGGCTTATCCCCACCCGCGCCTGGAAGGAGGGGCTGTACAAGAAGCCCTGGGCGCAGGGCGATACGCTGGTCGCCGGCATCGGTCAGGGCTTCGTCCTGTCGACACCGCTCCAACTCGCGGTGATGACCGCGCGTATGGTCAATGGTGGTCGTGCCATCGATCCGCATCTCGTGCGCGACCGGGTCGAAGGGCGCAGCCTCCTGGCGCGTGCCGATGCGGCGGCACCGAGCCTCGGCATCCCCCCGGCGCATCTCACGCTCATGCTCAAGGCGATGTCCGGCGTGGTGAACGACCCGCGCGGCACGGCGTTCCGCGCCCGCATCGAGGAACCTGAATTCGCGATGGGCGGCAAGACCGGCACGTCCCAGGTCCGGCGGATCACGGCGCAGGAGCGCGCGAGCGGCATGCGCAAGCCGCATGAGGTGCCCTGGAACGAGCGTGACCATGCCCTCTTCGTCGGTTACGCGCCCGTCCGCGAGCCTCGCTATGCCTGTGCGGCGATCGTCGAGCATGGCGGCGGCGGATCGGCGATCGCGGCGCCGATCGTGCGCGACATCCTTCTGGAAGCGCAGCGCCGCGACAGCGCGGGTGCCGGTCGCGAACGCCGGGCCAGCGGCCACGGCGCGGCGTCGGGCTGAGGCCGCGCGATGCTGGACGGGTTCTCGCGTGATGACGGCGAACGTGGCCTCCTCGCCAATTTCTTCGAGATCAACTGGGGGCTGGTGATCCTGATCACCGTGGTGTGCTGCATCGGCTTCGCCATGCAGTATTCTGCCGCTGGCGGCAGCATGGAGCCCTGGGCCGGGCGGCAGATGATGCGGTTCGCCGCCGGCCTCGTCCTCATGGTGGGGGTGGCGCTGGTCCATCTGCGCTGGTGGTTCCTGCTGGCCTATCCGATCTACGGCGCCGGGCTCCTGTTGCTTGTCGCGGTCGAGATCTTCGGGCGCATCGGCATGGGCGCGCAGCGCTGGATCGATCTCGGTATCGTTCAGTTCCAGCCGACCGAGTTGATGAAATTCGGGCTCGTCCTCGTTCTGGCGCGGTATTTCCATGGCCTTCCGCAGGACGCCATCGCACGGCCCGCTACCCTGGCCTGGCCGGTGCTGCTCGGGCTCGTCCCCTCGGCCCTGGTCGCCAAACAGCCCGATCTTGGATCGGCGCTGCTCCTGCTGACGCTCACGGCGTCGATGATGTTTCTGGCGGGCGTGCGGATCTGGAAGTTCGTGGCCGTCGGATCGGCGATCCTGGCGGCTCTGCCGCTGGCCTGGACGCAGTTGCGCGACTACCAGAAACAACGCGTGCTCGTCTTCCTGGACCCGGAGAACGATCCGCTCGGTTCGGGCTACCACATCATCCAGTCGAAGATCGCGCTTGGTTCGGGCGGGATCTGGGGCAAGGGGTTCATGCAGGGGACCCAGTCCTATCTGCAGTTCCTGCCGGAAAAGCAGACGGATTTCATCTTCACGATGTACGCCGAGGAGTTCGGCCTCGTCGGCGGGATCGTGTTGCTCGCGCTCTACAGCGCCATCCTGATCTACGGCACGATGATCGCGCTGACCGCGAAGAGCCAGTTCGGCCGCCTCGTCGCGGCGGGGATCATGGTCGCCTTCTGGGTGTATGCCTTTATCAACATGGCCATGGTCACCGGGCTGATCCCGGTCGTCGGCGAGCCGCTGCCGCTGGTCTCCTATGGCGGGACGGCATTGATGGCGCTGCTCATCAGCTTCGGGCTCGTCATCAACGTCTCGATCCATCGCGGGGTCCAGGTACGGCCCGGCGACGACCCGGTGTCGTGAGCCGGGACGAAAAGCCTGAATCAGGGTGTCGACAAGCCCGTGGGGCTTTGCTATATGCCGCGTCCCCGCGACGGGAAAGCGTGGGCGCTTAGCTCAGTTGGTAGAGCAGCTGACTCTTAATCAGCGGGTCATAGGTTCGAGCCCTATAGCGCCCACCATCCCCTCCCACCGGCAGGCCCGGCTTACGGGCACTGCCATCCTCTGCTCATCAGATATGCCAACGGGCCGCCGTTCGCGCGCGCGTCGAAGCCACGCGGCCGCTCCCTCGCGGCCGCGGCTTCAGCCAGTCGACATTTTAGCCCAGCTGCGGCTTTAACCCAGCTGCGGCCCGATATCGGATCAGCGCCGGGACAGGCGGGCGCGGAGCCCGTCACGCTCAAGCATCAGATCGACCAGCATCACCTTCAGGCGCTCGTTCTCGGCGACGAGGGCGCCGCTGCCGCGGGTCGGCTTGGGGGCGGTCGTGGCGGGTGCGACGGGTTTGGCTGCGGCCTTGCGCGCACGACCTCGGCGCGCCGGCTTGTCTGCCTTGGCGCTTCCCGCCGCCCGGGACTTCCAGTTGTAGATGGTCGACGCGGACACGCCGTGCTTGGCCTGGAGGTCGGCGATGCTGGCACCACCACGAAGCTCGGCCAGGATTTCCACGATCTTTTCTTTCGCGACGCGCGTCTTCTTGGCCATCGGCTGAATCTCCAGGATTTTTGCAGAGGTCTGAAGACGGTTTCTAGGTGATATCGGGGCCAAGGGAAAGTCGGGCGTCGGCCGCGTCGGGCGGCTACCACCCCGCGCGCGGCCTGGAGGCCGCGCGCGGAGAGGCTTGAAGGTCAGTTGGCGGCGGCGACCAGCGCAGCCCAGCGCGCCAGGAATGCGGTGCGTTCCCGGGCGGCGTCTTCCTCGTTGGTCTCGAAGACCCTGACCTTGGACATCTCCGGCAGTTGAACGAACTTGCCGACTTCGATGTCGGCACGGCTCGGTCGACGGAACGCGGTCTCCAGCAACGCCGTCTGCAATTCGCGCGACGCGAAGAGATCGCAGAGCCGTTTCGCGGCGACCGGATTGGGTGCGCCCTTCACCAGCGTGTAGAATTCCGTGGTCGTGAAGGTGCCGTCCTCGGGATAGACGAGCGCGATCTCCTTCTGCCCGCCGGCGACATAGGTGTAGGCGTTCGATTCGAAGGTCAGCCCGACCGGGAATTCGCCCTGGCCGACGCTGCGGAACACGGTCGGCGCCGATGCCGTGACGCGGATGTTCTGCGCCAGCGCCTTGAGACCATCGGCGCCGAGCATGCGCTCGATCCCCCACAAGATGGTGTAGGCGGTCGAGCTGTTCGCGGGATCGGCGATGATCAGCTTGCCCTTGAAGCGTGGATGCAGGATGTCCGTGTAGGTGCGCGGCGCGGGCAGGCCGCCAAGCTGCGCGGTGTTCACCATGAGCACGCAGATATGCAGATTGGCCGCTGTCCAGAGATCCTGCGGCTGGTGGAGCGCGGCGGGGATCGCGTTCAGTCCTGCCGGCTTGTACGGTTCGAACAGTTGCTTGTACTGGCCGAGCGTGTTCGCGCTCGAGGTCCAGAATACGTCCGCCTGCGGACGCGCGATCTCGGCCTCCATGCGGCGCAGCAACTGGCCGCTGCCGCCGGTGACCGTGCTGACCTTCACGCCCGCCATCACCTTCGCCGCGACGTCGGCGACCGTCTCGAGGGCCTGTGCCGGGTTGGAGGTGTAGAGGACGGCCTGGTTCGCAGCCTGCGCCGCCGCCGGGCGTGCGATGGCGGATGCGCCGAGGCCGGCGAGCACCGCGCGGCGAGAAGCCGTCAGGTTCATGGTCGGTTTCTCCTGTCTTACGTTGCTGGAAATTCCTGGGTGGAGTGGGGGCCGTTCACGCCCGCGAGGCGAAGAGGTCGATCCGGAAGATCCGGGTGGCGACGACGATCGGGGCGAGGATCACGGCCACCAGGACCAGCCCGTAGGCCGAGGCCTGCGCCATCAATCCGCCCTCGATCAGCTTGAAGATCTGGATGGGGATCGTCTCGCGGCCGCCCGAATAGACGATGATGGAGGTCGATAACTCCGCCACGGTCGTCGTCCAGGTGAGCACGGCCGCCGCCGCGAGCGCGGGCGCCATCAAGGGCAGGATCACCTTGAGGAAGGTGCGACCCGGCGGAACGCCGAGGCTGATCGATGCTTCCTCGAGCGATCGCGGGATGTTGTAGAGGGTCGACGACGCGTTGCGCAGACCGAAGGGCAGGCGCCGGATCACATAGGCGAGCACGATGATCGCCGCCGTCCCGGTCAGGGTGATCCAGCCGGTATTGAAGGCGTGGATGAGGCCGATGCCAAGCGCCGTGCCCGAGAGCGCGAGCGGCAACGCGGTGATGTAGTCGATCAGCGGCGTGACGGCGTTGCGGCGGCGCACGATCAGATAGCCGATCAGCGCGCTCAGAACGATCGCGATCGCAGTCGCGGCGCCCGCATAGGTCATCGTGTTGTAGAGCGGCTCGGGCGAACGGGAGAGCACGCGGTCGATGTTCGCTGTCGTCCACTGTCCCCAGCGCATCACGGGCCCGCGCGACACGGTGAATGCGCCGGCGACGACGGCAGCGAGCGGCAGCAGCGACACCACGACGACGAGGCTCGCGGCCGCGGCGAAGCCGAGCGCCATCACGCCTCGCAGCCTGGACGGCCGCGCGACGCGGCCCTGGACGATCTCGAACCGTCCGCGCGAGACGATCCAGCGCTGCGCGAAGAGGACGATCATCACGATGGAGATCGAGACGCTGGCAAGCGTGCTCTGGAGCACGGGGTTCGACGTCGTCTCCGACACGGCCGCCTGATAGGTCTTCACCGAGAGCAGTTCGACCCGCCCGCCCAGGATCATCGACAGCGCGAAATTCCCGACCACCAGCGTGAAGATCAGCAGCGCACTCGCCAGGATGGCGGGCAAGACGACGGGGACCAGGACACGCAGGCGCGCGCGGACCGGCGACGACCCGAGGCTGCGCGCCGCCTCCTCCAACTGCACGTCGAAGCCGCGGATGGCCGCGAGCGTGCCGATATAGGCATAGGTGTAGTAGATGAACGTCATGGACGTCGTCAGGCCGAACCAGCCGTAGAAACTCGGCAGCACTACGCCGTGTTCGAGCAGCCAGCGCCTGATCAGACCGTTGTTGCCGAGCATCATCAGCCAGGTTTGCGCGACGATGACCTCCGGCGTCACCAGCGTGACGAGCGGGAGGATGGAGACGATCGCCTTGCCCGGGTAGTCGTAGCGCGCTGTCAGATAGGCCAGCGGGACGCCCACCCCCATTGCCGCCAGCGTGACTGCGGTGCCCAGGAGCAGCGTGTTGGCGATCGCCCGCAGATAGCGTGGATCGCCGAAGACGATCGCCCAGCCTTCGCCGCGTCCCGGCCCGCCGAGGCTTGCGAGGAAGATGTTGGCGACCGGATAGACGAGGAAGACCCCGAGCAGCGCCAGCATGGCGAAGGACAACCACACCCAGATCGAGCGCAGGTCGAGCCTCATGGCGCGATGGCCAGCGCGCGCGACGGATCGATCCGCACGGCTACCGAGTCGCCAGTGGCGAAGCGGTCGTGATCCGGGCCCGAGACGTCGATCGTGATCCGTGTCCCGTCGGTCAGCGTCACGGCATAGCCGGTCTTGGCGCCGAGGTAGTGGCGGCGAACCACGCGCGCCGAGAGCATCTCATCCGTCGCGCCGTCCGCCGGCGCCATGGCGATATCCTCGGGGCGGACGACAATACGTACCGGCCCTGCCGGAAGAGGCTGCGGGCAGACGGCACCGACATGCCGCCCTCCGATGGCGAGCCGGACGGTGGCACCGGCCGCCGCCGGTGCCGCCAGATCGGCGGACAGGATGTTCGCGGCCCCGATGAAGTCCGCGACATAGGCGGTGTGCGGCGTGCGATAGATCTCCGCCGGGGCGCCGACCTGTTCGAGACGTCCGGCGTTCATCACCCCGATGCGATCCGACATCGCCAGGGCCTCGTCCTGGTCGTGGGTCACGAAGACGGTGGTGATCCCCGCCTCGCGCTGCAATTCGGATATCGTCTCGCGGACCTGGTGACGCAACTTGCTGTCGAGGTTTGACAGGGGCTCGTCCATCAGCAGGACATCGGGCTGGATGACGAGCGCGCGCACCAGGGCCACGCGCTGTCTCTGCCCGCCGGACAGGGCCGCCGGGAGGCGGTCCGCGAAGGCGCCGAGCCCGACCCGGTCGAGGGCCTCGCCGACGCGTCGCCGCACCGCAGCGTCGTCGGTGCGGCGTGCCCGAAGCCCATAGGCCACGTTCTCGAAGACGGTCTTGTCGGGGAAGAGTGCATAGTCCTGGAACACCATCCCGATGTTCCGGCGATGCGCGGGAAGCCGTGCGACATCCGTCTCGCCGAACAGAATCCGTCCCGCGGCGACCGGCACGAAGCCGGCTATGGCGCGGAGCAGGGTCGTCTTCCCGCACCCGCTGGGCCCGAGCAGGGTGAAGATCGTCCCGGGATCGATCGTGAGGGACAAACCGTCGATGACGCGCCTGTCGTCATAGGCGACCGCGAGTCGGTCGATCGCGATCCTCATGCGTCCGGTCCGCGCATCATCGCCGCCTCGACCAGCGCGCGTGCCTCGTCGTGGCGAGCGGCATCGCCCGCGGCGAGGACCCTGGGGCCGCTCGTCAGCGTCAGCGGGCGCCCCTCCCAGTCGGAGATCCGGCCGCCGGCACCTTCGATGATCGGCACGAAGGGGGCAAAATCATGGACCTTGAAGCCGGTGTCGAGCGCGACATCCGTGCGCCCGGAGGCGAGAAGTCCATAGGCCATGCACGCCGTGCCGTAGATCCGCCACGCTGTCCGTTCGCGCAACGCCGCGAGCGCGGGCGCCTCGTCGGGGGCGAAGAAGTCAGGGTTGCTCGATGTCAGGATCGCTTCGCGCAGCGACCCGCAGGCGCGCGTATGGCAGGTGCCGTGGCTATGGCGGGTCGGCCTGCCACGCGCGCCGATCCAGCGATCGTCGGTCGCCGCCTGGTCGATCACGCCGATCACGGGAATGCCCGCATGCGCAAGCGCGATGAGCGTGCCATAGACCGGGGCGCCCGCGATGAACGGGGCTGTCCCGTCGATGGGATCGAGCACCCAGACGAACTCGGCGTTCGCATCCTTCGCCTGCTCTTCCTCGCCGAGGATCCCGTGCGACGGATAACGATCGGCGATCATGGCGCGCAACCGCCGCTCGATCTCGATATCGAAGGCGGTAACGAAGCTGCGGTCGGCCTTGACCGTCGTTTCCGGACGCAACCTGCCCGCCGGCGCGAGCATGGCATGCGCGGCATCGGCGAGCTCCGTCGCGAAGGCGACGAAGCCGTCCAACTCATGGTCCGGAATCTGGTCGGGCATCACGCTGAGGTTCGCTCCGGATCGCGGTTTCGTTTCGATCGCATGACATTACTATGTCATGTCCATTGCTGCCATGTCGGCGAAGCGGTGGCGCGAGCGCCATGCGGGGGACGCTGAACGCGTGTCCGGCCGACAGCTATCCTGGTGGAGGCCGTCGCGCATCCTGGCGGCGGTGTCAGTGCCTGGATGGCGTCGCGGTCGAAGCGGCGCTGCCCGCACTGCCCAGGGTGTGTGGGCCGGCGGGGCGGAGGTCAGCCCGCGCGCGCGGCCTCCGCGGTGCACGCCGCTGCGTGCCAGCGGTCGAGCACGGCCATGTCGATCTCGACCCCCAGGCCCGGCCCTTCGGGCGGGTAGGCGAAGCCATTCTCGATCCGCAGCTTGCGCGCCAGCAGATCCTCCGCGTGATACAGCACGCCGCAGGTGTCGCTATCGGGACCGAGATTGGTCATGGCGAGACCCAGATGGATCTGCGCCGCGGTGCCGATGCCGAATTCCGGCATCGATCCGATCATGCAGGGCATCCCTGCGGCTTCGCAGATCGCGAAGATGCGCGACGCGTTGAGGAGCCCGCCGGCTTCGGTCACGTAGACATTGGCTATGTCCGCCGCGCCGGCCTTGACGACCCGCATCGCGTCGAGCGGCGTGCGGATGCTCTCGTCGGCCATCAGCGGCGCGGCGATCGCACGCCGGATTTCGGCCATGCCGTCGAGGTCATGCGCCGGAAGAGGTTGTTCGACCAGTTCAAGGTCGTGGCGCTCCATCTCCCGGATCACCGCGATCGCGTGCTTGGCGTTCGGCCACCCCATGTTGCCGTCCACGCGGACGCGGATCTCCGGCCCGACCGCCGCGCGCACGCGGCGCACGGCCTCGATATCGCGCGTGGCGCTGTCGCTGCCGACCTTGACCTTGACGGTACGGTGGCCGGCGGCGACGCGCTTCGCCGCGAGTTCGGCCATCTCTTCGGGTTCTCCGAACGGTATCGAGTAGGACAGCGGGATCCGCTCGCGGACCAGACCGCCGAGCAGTTCGTAGACCGGCACGCCCAAAGCCTTGCCCTTGATGTCCCAAAGCGCCATCTCGATTCCGGCCTTGGCCTCCTCCGAGCCGTCGAGCGCCGCGTCGAGCTTGCGCACGACATGGGCGATGCGCATCGGATCCTCGCCAAGCATGGCCGGCGCGAGCGCCAGGTCGAGATCGACCTGCAGCATCCGGCCGCGGCGCTTGAAGACGGAGCACACCTCGCCGAACCCGGTGATCCCGGCATCGGTCTCCACGAACACGATACTGTGCTCGGAGACCGCGTGCGGTCCGAGAGCGGTACGGTCGACACCACCAAAGGCGCGGGTGCGTGGGCCGTGGACGGCGACGCTGCGGATCCGGGTGATCTTCATGGCTCGCTCCTCATCGTCGGCACGCCGCCGCGCGCCGCAGGATGCAGCGTCTTAGCAGAGGCGCGGGGCATAGTGCATGCTGGCTGAACCGGATGCGCTTCGCCTAAGCTGCCGTTCGCACGGTACGACGCACCGATCGAGGAGGAACCGCCATGCGCAACATCATGTCCCGCCGCTGGATTGTCGCGGGCTCCGCAAGTCTCGCGGCCAGTGCCGCGATGCCGTCGCAGGGCCGCGCGCAGGCAGGCTGGCCCGTGAGTGAGATCCGGCTCTACGTGCCCGCGTCTCCCGGGGGATCGACGGATCTGCTGGCGCGACTGCTCAAGACGGTGCTCGATCGCGAACTCGGCGCGACGGTCGTCGTCGTCAACCAGACCGCCGGCGGCGGCACGGTAGCGACCGAGAACGTCATCCAGGCGAAGCCCGATGGCGGCACGCTGCTCGTCCACCACGCCCTTCTGCACACGACCAATCTCTTCGGCCGCTCGAAGAACAGCTATCGCAACCTCGAGCCCCTCGCGACGATCTCCGAGGTGAACAATCTGCTCGCGACGCGGGCCGATGCGCCGTTCTCGACCATGGCACAGCTCAAGGCGTCCCTCGCCGCGGGAGGCGCGGGACGGCTGCGTCTCGCGAGCCAGCTCGGTGGAACGACGCAGGTGCTCGGGCAGGCCGTGGCGCGTTGGGCCGGAACCGGGTTGCGCGTCGTCGATGCGGGGTCCGAGGCGGACCGCATCGCGGCGTTGCTCGGCAAGCAGGTCGATCTCGCGCTGCTCACCGTCTCGACCGCGAAGCAGTACGAGCGGTCCGGCGACGTGAAGGTTCTCGCCCTGTTCAACCGCCAGCCCGATCCCATCGCACCGGAATGGCCGACCGCAGCCTCCGCGGGGCTTGACGTCCATTTCCCGCTGACCTTCACGCTCTACGGGCCGCCAGGGCTCCCGGCCGACCTGGTCGGGCGCGTCGATGCCGCGCTCGCCAGGGCCGCGAAGGATCCTGCCGTCGCGGCCCAGATCGCGCAGATCCAGCAATCCCCGTCCCATCGCGATGCCGCGGCGACGCGGCGGTATCTCGACGGCGAATTCGCTTTCGTCGCCGAGATGATCCGGGCCGGGCAGGCCGGGCAGGGAGGATGAGCGCACGCGGCGACCGCCTCGCCGGGCTGGCCTTCGCCGCCGCCGGGGCGGCGCTCGCGCTGCATGCCCGGTCGATGCCGGTGCCCGATCTCATGGGCGATGTCGGGCCGGGCTTCATGCCGATGGTGATCGGCGTCGCGATGGCGGCGCTCGGCGCGCTGCTCGCGGCGACCGCGCGGCCCGGTGGCGGGCCCGAGCCGATCGAGCCTGCGCGCGTCCCGGTCGCAATCGCCTTCGCCGCGCTCGCGCTCGCCTATGCGGCGGGCTTCGCCGCGTTCGGATTTTCCTGGCCGACCTTCCTGTCGTTGCTCGCCGGCATGACGCTGCTCGGGCGCCGGAGCTGGCGCCTGTTCGCGCTGCAGGCGACGGGCGCGGCATGCTTCGTGCTCGTGCTCGGTCAGGGGCTGAAGCGGGGTCTCGGCATCCCGCTGGTCGGCGTCTGGTTCGGCTAGCGCCATGCTGTTCGAGATGCTCGCGAGCCTGCAGTCGATCCTCGCCAGTCCGGGGACGCTGGCGTTGCTCGTCGCGGGATCGCTCATCGGGATCCTGTTCAGCGCGCTGCCCGGGCTGAACGCCACGCTGGGCGTGGCCGTCATGCTGCCGCTGACCTTCAGCCTGCAGCCCGGCAGCGGCATCGGGTTTCTCACTTCGATCTATATCGGCGCGATGTGCGGCGGCCTCTTCGCCGCGACGCTGCTGCGCATTCCCGGTAACGCCTCCTCCATCGCGACGACATTCGATGGCTACCCGCTTGCGCAGAAGGGCCAACCGGTCAAGGCGCTGGCGACCGGCGTCTGGGCGAATTTCGTCGGGGGGATCCTGGGACTGATCGCGCTGGTCGCGTTCGCGCCGGTTATCGCGCGCTTCGCGCTCGCCTTCGGTCCCTTCGAGATGACCTCGCTGACCATCATGGCGACGATGCTGGTGGTCTCGCTCGCCCAGGGCGCGATGATCAAGGGCCTGCTGGCCGCGCTGCTCGGCATGGCCTGCGGGCTCGTCGGGTTCGCGCCGATCGACGGTACGGCGCGCTACACCTTCGACGTCACCGAGTTGACCGGCGGCTTCGGCGTCGTGCCGGTGATCGTCGGTCTTTTCGCGATCGCGCAGATCCTGCGCGAGGTCCATCGGGCCGCGCCCAAGGTCGCGCTCGACCTGCATGTCCGCGGCGCCGGCGTGACGCGTGCGGAGGTGCGGGCCAATCTCTGGAACATGTTCCGTTCGTCGGCGATCGGCGTGTGGATCGGCGTGCTGCCCGGCATCGGCGCCTCGGCGTCGAGCATCGTTGCCTGGGCGATGGCCAAGCGCGCCTCGCGCGAACCCGAGAGCTTCGGCAAGGGCAATGTCGCGGGCATATGGGCCTCGGAGACGTCGAACAACGCGAATGTCGGCGGCTCGCTGCTGCCCTTGCTGACGCTGGGCATTCCCGGCGACGCCGTCACCGCGTTGATGATCGCGGGCTTCATGATCCATGGGCTCCAGCCGGGGCCGCTGCTCTTCCGCGAGCACTCCGGCATCGTCGCCGACATCTACGCGTCCTATCTGGTCTCGACGATCGCGGTGCTGCTGTTCCAACTCGCGACGCTACGCATCTTTCCGCGCATCCTGCTCGTGCCGCACCACTACCTGTTGCCGGTCATGCTGACGCTGACGGTGATCGGCGCCTACGCCGCGGACAATCAGACCTTCGACGTCTGGGTCATGTTCGGCTTCGGCGCCCTCGCCCTGGTGCTGGAGCGCTATGGGTTCTCGCTGGCCGCGTTCGTGCTCGGTTTCCTGCTCGGCCCGATTCTGGAGCTCAACCTGCGGCGCGCGTTGACCTACGAGGATGGCGATCTCACGCCGTTCCTGACCCGGCCGATTTCCGCGACGATGCTCGCTCTCACGGCCGTCGCGCTGGGCTTCATCCTGTTCCGGCAGCGGCGGGGCGGGCTGCGCTACGCCGACGACTGACGCGGCGGATCACGTCGCGAGGTGACAGGCGACCTGGCTCCCGTCCGTCGCCGGCGCGAGCACCGGGATCTCCGTGCGGCAGCGTTCCGTCGCAAGCGGGCAGCGCGTGTGGAAACTGCAGCCCGAGGGCGGTCGTGCGGGGCTCGGGATCTCGCCGGACAGGATGATGCGCCGACGTGCGCGCTGTGCCTTCGGATCCGGCAACGGGATCGCGCTGATCAAGGCCTGCGTGTAGGGATGACGGGGACGGGCGAAGAGCGTGTCGCGCGGCGCGATCTCGACGATGCGGCCGAGATACATGACCGCGATCCGGTCGCTGACATGGCGCACGACGGATAGATCGTGGCTGATGAACAGGAAGGCCGTTCCGAGGCTGCGCTGCAACTCGAGCAGGAGGTTGAGGATCTGCCCGCGCACCGAGACGTCGAGCGCCGAGACCGGTTCGTCGCAGATCACGAGGTCGGGCGACAGGGCGAGCGCGCGCGCGATCACGAGACGCTGGCGCTGGCCGCCGGAGAATTCAGGCGGGTAGCGATCGGCATGCTCCGGCTGCAGACCGACCCGCGCGAGGAGGTCGGACACTTTCGCGCGCAACGCCGCGCCGCGGGCGAGGCCGTGGACGAGGAGCGGTTCGCCGATCGATTCGCCGAGGCGCATGCGCGGGTCGAGCGAGGCGAACGGATCCTGGAACACCATCTGCGCCTTGCGGCGAGCGGCGCGCAGGGCTTCGCCTTCCAGACGTGCGAGATCGACCCCGCCGAGGCGGATGGCGCCGCCGCTGGGCTCGACGATGCGCAGGATCGCATTGCCGAGCGTCGACTTGCCGCAGCCGGACTCGCCGACCAACCCGAGGGTCTCGCCGCGCGCCATCGACAGCGAGACGCCATCGACAGCCCTGACCGCCCCCTGGGCGCGTCCGAACAGCCCGCGACGCAGCGGAAAATGGACGCGCAGATCCTCGATCTCGAGGAGCGGCGCGGCGGTGGCGGCTGGCGCGCTCATGCGACCCTGCCCCATGCCGCGTCGTCGGCATGGCGCCGGCAGGCGACGCGCCGGCCATCGGCGAGATCGGCGCTCGCGGGAATCTCGGCACGGCAGGCGTCTTCGGCCAGCGGACAGCGCGGCGCGAAGCGACAGCCGGGCGGCCAGTCGCCCTGACCTGGAACGCTGCCGGAGATCACGGTCATCGGGGTCTTCGGCGTGTCGTCGAGGCGTGGGACGCTGCGCAGCAGCAGTCGCGTATAGGGATGGCGCGGATCGGCGAAGATCGCGTCGACGCGGCCGGTCTCGACGATGCGGCCCGCGTACATGACCGCCACGCGATCGGCCATGTCGGCGACGACGCCCATGTCGTGGGTGATGAGCACGATCGCCGTGCCGTGGGCGCGCCGCAGGTCCTTCATCAGGTCCAGGATCTGCGCCTGGATCGTGACGTCGAGCGCGGTGGTCGGTTCATCGGCGAGCAGGACCGCTGGCTGTGCCGCGAGGGCGATGGCGATCATCACGCGCTGGCACATCCCGCCCGACAATTCGAACGGGTATTGCGCGAGGCGCCGCTCCGGCTCCGCGATGCCGACCGCAGCGAGCATCTCGAGCGACCGCGCGCGCAGGGCCGTGCGGTCGAGGTCGCGATGGGCGCGCAGACCTTCGGCAAGCTGGTCGCCGACGGTCATCAGGGGATCGAGCGATCCGGAGGGATCCTGGAAGATGACAGAGATTCGGTTGCCGCGGATCGCCCGCAGCCGGGATTCCGGGAGCCGTGCGAGGTCGTCGCCCTCGAAGCCGATCGTGCCGCCGACCCGCCGCGCGGCGCCGGGGAGCAGTCCCAGCAGCGCCAGCGCGGTCATCGACTTGCCGCAGCCCGATTCCCCGACCAGCGCCAGCACCTCGCCGGGCGCGAGCGCGAAGCCCACGCCGTCGACCACGCGGCGCGTGCCGATCGCGACCGCGAGGTCGCGGACCTCGAGGATTGGGGCCGCCGCGGTCATCGTCCCGCGCGGCGCAGATCGTCGCTTTTCAGCGGCCCGGGCTCGAAGGTGCCGATCGAGTTGCCGCCATCGACGGCGAGCGTCGCGCCCGTCACGAAGGACGCCGCCGGCGAACACAGGAACAAGATCGCCTCCGGGGTGTCCTGCGGGCCACTGGTACGCTGCAACGGAATGCCCGCCGCCATCTTGGCGACGTAGGTGTCCGAGAGCGGATTGACCTTGCTGCCCGGGGCGAAGCCGGGCTCGACGGTGTTCACGCGGATGCCGTATTCGGCGAGTTCCAGCGCGAAACCCTTGGCCAGACGCTCCAGCGCGGTCTTCGACAGGCAGTAGGGCGCCGAGCCGTTGCGCATCCGATGGGCCGCGCCGGACGAGATCATGACGATCGACCCCTTCACGCCGCGCGCGATCATCAGCTTGGCCATTGCACGCGTCATCAGGAACGGTGCGCGGACATTGACGCCCATGATCCGGTCCCATTCCGCGGCGTCGACGTCGAGCATCAGGCCGCGCGGATAGACGCCGGCATTGTTGACGACGATGTCGGGAGATCCCCAGCGCGCGGCGGCGAGGTCCGCGAGCGCGTCGATGGACGCGGCATCGGTCAACTCGGTCGGATGCGTCAGCGTGGCCGGGCCGAGGCGCGCGGCCAGCGCGGCGAGGTCCGCGGCGCGGTTGTCGGACAGGCACAGCGTCGCGCCCTCGCGGGCGAAGGCTTCGGCGATCCAGGTGCCGAAGACGCCGCAGGCGCCCGTGACCACCACCTTGCTGTTCGCGAATCTCATGCCCTCGTCCCCTCGTCTCGTGTCATCGGATGGTGGCGCGCGGATCGAAGCGGTCGCGCAGGTGATCGCCGCAGATGTTCACCGACAGCACCA
>CAIOSQ010000323.1 GCA_903860935.1 uncultured Rhodospirillales bacterium
CGCGCGCATCGCGCCACGTCGGTGCGCATGTGCGGTATCGAGCGGTTCTGCCGAGAGTATGCCAATCGGCTAACGTCGCGCGGGATCGTCGGCGCGCGCAGGTCTCTTCAGCCACCCATGCCCTCCTGCCGCCGTGCTGGCGCACGGCGTCTGTCCTCCCAGCCGCGCTGTCGCGCGGCCAGGAGGACGGTGCTCATGTCCGCTCTCGCGCTGCCCTTGCGCTCGTTCGAATCAGCCGCCCAGTCGGTCGGCGCGGCTCTGGGGCGTTGCGCCGCGGCCGTAATGCTGCTCGATCATCGCGACGCTGGTTCCCATGTTGCGGGCGATCATGAAGATGTCGATGTCCTTGGCGATGGTCTGTACAGCGTAAAAATGGCGCAGGCTGTAGAGCGTGAATTTCTCGCCGGCGGAATTCGTGGTCAGCGCCGCGCGCGCGAGCACCTTGTTGAACGGGGTCGCCAAGGTGCCTATCCGTCGTCCGTCGGGCATGGCGAAGACCAAGTCGTCCTCTCCGGCATGCGCCGTCCAGCCACGCAACCGCGCAAGATGACGCGCCGCCGCGACGCGGGGAATGACGACTCGTTTTCCGGTCTTGCCGCGGACATGGAGGCGGACATTGCGCCGACCGCGTCCGTCGCGGAACGTCTCGACATCGCGCCAGCACAGATCATTGGCCTCACCGATCCGTAGCCCCGAATGTGCGAGAACGAGCACGTAGTCGCGCAGAAGGCGGCGCATATATGCGTGGTCCGGGCGCGCCGCCTCGCCCGCCCAATCGCGTAGCGCACGATGGAGGCGGCGGAATTCCGGGATCGTGAAAGCCGGGCGTGCGCGCTTCATGCTTGGTGCAAAGCTGTAGGCCCGGCATAGGCCGGCCGCCACGATAACCGCGCTCCTGCGCGAATTTCAGCAGCAACCGCCCGACCATCATCTCCCAACGCAGCGTGGTATCGGCAGGGTCGAGGCGCGCTGTAGGCGGACGATCCGGACGGTCGTGATAGAAGCGTCGCCGCCAGGGGATGTAGTCGCGCAGCACCGTATCGTCGATCGCATCCACCGGCCGGGTGCCGGCGTAGAGGCTCCAGAATTTAGCCACGCGCCTGAGCTGGCGTAGCATATGCGCACTCGTCCGCCGTCGTCCCGATGGACCGGACGCCGCGCGCGCTGCATCGTGATCCTGTGCCCGCGCGGCGAGAAATTCAGCGATGACCTGGTCCAGGCTGCGCGACCTCAATGGCATGCCGGCACTGCGCTTCAGGTCGATCTGGTCCAGCGCTCGCATGCCTTGGCGCAAGGCCTCCGCGCGGTCGGTCGTGCGTAGGCTGCGCCAAACGTAACGGCCCCCGCCGAGGTGAATGCGGGCCTGCCAGATCCCGTTGCGCGGAAAAAGGACGAGGCGCCCGTCCTCGAGCCGCTCGACCGACGGTTCGATGGCGGCAGGCTGCACATCCGAGGACGCCTCGGCCGGAGGCGCGATGACAGCGGGCTGCGTAGTGTCCGATTTTCCTACCCAGGACCCCACCCAGCGCATCAGGCGCTGCGTCAGGGATTTCATCGCCGGAGGGTCATCGAACATCTGGCGCTCCGAACGATCCGAAAGTCCGGGTGAGACCTGGGCAGTTCCCTGCGGATCGATGAATTCGCGTGTTTACACAGGGACTTGGACGTGTGCCGCGGCAACTCTCATGTACAAGCTTCTTGCTACGTCCGCGCTCGTCGCGGCGGGCTTGTGGGGCATGACCGAGGCGGCGTCCGCGCAGGCCAAGGTTGCGCCGATCACCGCGGTCGTCGGCGGCTACCACCAGCAGAATTTCGGTTTCGCGTCGAACAAGAGCGGCGTGAACTACGGCGCGGCCTATGCCAACCCGTCGGGCAAGATCAACAACACCCTGAACTACTCCGATTCGGAAGTGTGGTTCGGTGGTCGCACGACGCTGGCCAACGGCATCACCGTCGGCTTCGACGTGCAGCTCGAGGGCAACACCTCGGGTGACCAGATCGACGAGTCCTACCTGTTCGTCGACGGTGCCTTCGGCCGTATCGTGATCGGCTCCGAGAACGCCGCCGATTACATCATGCACTACTCGATCCCCGGCGCGGGC
>CAIOSQ010000324.1 GCA_903860935.1 uncultured Rhodospirillales bacterium
AGCGGGTCGGGGCGGGGCGCGTTAGCCCTGCATCCGGCCTCTCTCGGGTGTCGTGGAACCGCATTTCGCACCCCCGGCGAAACACCGGGTGCAACCTGGCCAAGGGCCGACGACGACGTGGATCCGACACTGGAATGCGGGCGCTTTCAAGAGCGCGCACTGGACATTCGGGAGCGGATTGATATTGGAAAATCAGGCGCCAGTCGAATGCCCGGCCGGGCGCGGAAATCCCCGCGTCGCGTGTCGCGATGCCGGCCGTGACGGGAGTTGCGTTGCGCTGGCGCAAAATAAAAAACCCTCCGCATGAGGAGGGTCGACGCCCGCTTTGTTGTTCCCTTCGGAACCGCATCCCCTTTCGGGAAACCACCTTGCCCGGGAGGCAGGTTGGTCTGGGCGTCGACCCAGTCTCGATGTGCAGCGGAAGTTATGTCGGCGTATCTGGAATTACAAGAAGAAAATCGCCGCGCGCGTATTTTCTTTTCCCGGCGCCACGCGCCGGATGTCGTGCCACGCCGCGCTCAGCGCACGTATTTCGCGATCACCGGCGCGAGCAGTCCGCCGCCGCCGTTCTTCGCCATGTTGCCGCCATCCATCGGAATGCAGGCACCGGTGACCCAGTCGGCGGCGTCCGAGGCCAGGAAGACCGACAGCCCCCTGATGTCGTCGGGTCGCCCGAAACGGCCGCGCGGAATCCCGTGGAGGAAGGTATCGCGCAGATAGGGATCGGCGGCCATGCGCGCGTTGAGTCCGTTGTCGCCGAGCACCTGGGCCGGAACGATGCAATTGACCCGCACGCCGCGGCCGCTCCATTCGGTGCTCAGTTCGCGGGTCATGTGCATCACCGCCGCCATGCACATGCCATAGACCGACTGGTCGCGCTGCAGCGAGCGGTCGCCCGCGATCGAGCCGATATTGATGATCGACCCGCGCCCCTGCGCGAGCATGCGCCGTCCCGCCTGCTGGCAGGCGTGGTAGCGGCTGATCACGAGATTGTGGAAGCTCCAGCGCAGATCCTCGAGCGTCATGTCGACGGCCGGCCCCGTCCGCGCCGCGCCCGCGACATTGCCGAGAATGTCGAGACGCCCGAATTCGTCGTCGATGGCGGCGAAGGCGCGATCGAGCAGCGCCACGTCGGTGACGTCGCCGGTGATCGTCAGCACCCGCCGCCCGAGCGCGCGCAGGCTTTGCGCCGTCGCGTCGTTGCCCTCGGCGTTGAGATCGAGAAGCGCGATGTCCGCGCCGGCCTCGGCGAGCGCCGTCGCCATCGCGCGGCCCATGCCTTGCGCGCCGCCGGTGACGGCCGCGACGCGGCCGGTGAGGTCGAACATGTCCATCGCGTGCGATCCTTCCTGCCGCCGGCGCGCGGCGGCGTCAGACGTCCAGATTGACGACCTTCAGCGCGTTGTCCTGGATGAAGTCGCGCCGGGGCTCGACGACGTCTCCCATCAGGGTCGAGAAGATCCCGTCGGCGTCCTCGCTGTGGTTGATCTTCACCTGCAGCAGGCGCCGCACCGATGGATCGAGCGTCGTCTCCCAGAGTTGGTCGGGGTTCATCTCGCCGAGGCCCTTGTAGCGCTGGATGGTCAGGCCCTTGCGCCCGGTCTCGATCACCGCGTCGAAGAGGCGGGTCGGTCCGGTGACGTTGATCGGGGACGACGCGTCGCCGCGTTCGGGCTTCGGCGGCTGCAGCTTCGCGAAGCGTCCGTAGATCTCCTGGAGTTCGCCGGCCATTTCAAGCAGACGCCGCGCCTCGAGCGCGTTGATCGCCGTCGCGTCGATCGCCGCGCGATCGGTCTCGCCGCGCAGGCGGCGTTCGAAGGCGAAGGCCCCGTCGCGCAGCGTGCCCGTCCAGCCGCGATCGGTCTCCGGCGCGAGCGCGTCGAGGCGTCGCGCCACGGCCTGCGCCGCGACCTCGGCGCGCGCGGGATCGGCGAGCAGCGAGGCGTCGAGCGCGCCGAGGATCGCGGCCTGCTCGACGACGTCGCGGTTGCCGACGCGGCGCGCCAACGGCGCGAGCAGCGCCTTGGCGACGCGCGCCTTCTCGACGATGCCGCGCAGATCGGCGCCGGCGTGCTGGACGCCATCCGATCCCGTCAGCGTCATGCCGTCGATGCCGCCGGCGATCAGGTGATCGTCCAGGGCGCGCTCGTCCTTCAGATAGACGGCGGACTTGCCGCGCGCGGCCTTGAACAGCGGCGGCTGCGCTATGTAGAGGTAGCCCGCGTCGACGATCGCGCGCATCTGCCGGTAGAAGAACGTCAGCAGCAGCGTGCGGATATGCGCGCCGTCGACGTCGGCGTCGGTCATGATGATGATCTTGTGGTAGCGCGCCTTCGCGATGTCGAAATCGTCGTGGCCGATTCCCGTTCCGATCGCGGCGATCAGGGTGCCGATCTCGGCCGAGGACAGCATCTTGTCGAAGCGCGCGCGCTCGACGTTCAGGATCTTGCCCTTGATCGGCAGGATGGCCTGGAAGGCTCGGTTGCGGCCCTGCTTCGCCGAACCGCCCGCCGAGTCGCCCTCGACGATGAAGATCTCGGATTTCTGCGGGTCGCGCTCCTGGCAATCGGCGAGCTTGCCCGGCAGCGAGGCCATGTCGAGCGCACCCTTGCGTCGCGTCAGGTCGCGCGCCTTGCGTGCCGCCTCGCGGGCGATCGCGGCCTCGACGACCTTCTGGATCACGCGCTTGGTTTCTTGCGGGTGCTGGCCGAACCAGTTGTCCAGCCTCTCGGTGCAGACCTGCTCCACGATCGGACGGACTTCGGAGGAGACGAGCTTGTCCTTCGTCTGGGACGAGAATTTCGGGTCCGGTACCTTGCAGGACAGGACGCAGGTCAGGCCTTCGCGCGCGTCGTCGCCGGAGATCGCGAGTTTCTCCTTCTTCGCCGTCTGATACTCGTCGGCGAGCTTGTTGATCTGGCGCGTCAGCGCGGCGCGGAAGCCGGCAAGATGCGTACCGCCATCCTTCTGCGGGATGTTGTTCGTGAAGCACAGGACCGTCTCGTGATACGCGTCGGTCCATTCCATCGCGAGCTCGACCGAGATCCCGTCACGCTCGCCGCGCAGCGAGATCGTCGGATGGATCGGCTGCTTCGAGCGGTCGAGATACTTCACGAACGCCTCGATGCCGCCGTCGTAGCGCATCTCCACGCTCTGCGGCTCGACGCCGCGCGCATCGGTCAGCGTCAGCCGGACGCCCGAGTTGAGGAAGGCAAGCTCGCGCAGCCGGTGCTCGAGCGTCTGGAAGTCGAACTCGGTCTTCGAAAAGGTCGCGGAGGACGGCTTGAACCGCACCTGGGTGCCGCGCCGGCCCTGCGCGTCGCCCGTCACGGCGAGCGGCGCCTCGGGCTCGCCATGGCGGAAGCGCATGAAATGCGCCTTGCCGCCGCGCCAGATCGTCAGCTCGAGCGTCTGCGACAGCGCGTTGACGACCGATACGCCGACGCCGTGCAGGCCGCCCGACACCTTGTACGAGTTCTGGTCGAATTTCCCGCCGGCGTGGAGCTGGGTCATGATGACCTGGGCCGCGGACACGCCCTCCTCGGTATGGATGTCGGTCGGGATGCCGCGCCCGTTGTCGGATACCGTGACCGAGCCGTCCGGCTCGAGCCGGACATCGACGCCGTCGCAATGACCGGCCAGGGCCTCGTCGATCGAATTGTCGACGACCTCGTAGACCATGTGATGAAGGCCGGAGCCGTCGTCGGTGTCGCCGATATACATGCCCGGGCGCTTGCGCACGGCGTCGAGGCCGCGCAGCACCTTGATGGAGTCGGCGCCGTAGTCGCTGGAGGGATCGGTCGCGGGAACGCTGTCGGTCATGTCCTGGTCACGCTCGAGTCGAGGATACGGAAGAACTGGGCGCGGCCACGCAGCCCGTGGAAGAGATCGTCGTCGGTGCCGGTCAGCCAGACCTGCGCCCCGAGGGCGGCGATCTCGTCGGCGAAGGCCGCGCGTCGCGCGCGGTCGAGATGGGCAACCACCTCGTCGAGCAGGAGAAGCGGCGGGCGGCCGCGTTCGGCCGCCAGCGCGCGCGCGTTGGCGAGCACGATCGACAGGACCATCGCCTTCTGCTCCCCGGTCGATCCCTCGGCGGCGGCGATGCCCTTCTGGGCGAAGCGCACCTCGAGATCGCTGCGATGCGGTCCGTGCGCGGCGCCGCCCTGGGCGGCATCCTGGGCGCGCGCAGCGGCGAGCGCGTCGCGCAGCCTGTCCTCGGCCGCGAGCGCCGGCATGCTCGCGAGCGCCTGGTCGACGGCGCCGGACATGCGCAGCCGCGCGGCCGGAAAAGGCCCGGCGCCCGATGCGGCGGCGGCGTCGAGCCGCTCGGCCACCGCGCGCCGCGCCGCGGCGACGGCGATGCCGTGGCGGGCCATCCCGTCTTCCAGCGCCGAGAGCCAGGCATCGTCGCCCGATCCCTCCGCCAGCAGCCGCGCCCGCTCGCGCTGGCAATGCTCGTAGGCCGCGAGTTCGGCGGCATGGCCGGGCTCGAAACCGAGCACGAGCCGGTCGAGGAACCGGCGCCGCGCGCCGGGGCCGTCGAGGAAGAGCCGATCCTGCTCCGGGGTCGCCCAGGCGATGGCAAGCCGCTCCGCAAGCGCCTTCTGGCCACGGATCTTTTCGCCGTCGATGCGCAGGACGCGGCGCTCGCGGCTGGCGGGATCCTGTCCCGTGCCGAGCGCGATCTCGCCGCCGGCCGCGTCGACCCGCGCGGCCACCGACCAGGGCGTGGGCGCCTCGCCTCCCGGCTTGCGCCGGGCGAGGTCGCCGAGCGCGGCGCGGCGCAGGCCGCGGCCGGGCGCGAGCATCGAGAGCGCCTCGAGCAGCGCGGTCTTTCCGGCGCCGTTCGGGCCGGTCAGCACGACCGGACCCCGGTCGACCTCCAGGCGCAGTTGTCCGTAGCAGCGAAACGCCGCGAGGGTCACGCGCCGCACCGCGTCCGCGGCGGTCACGGCGCGCGGGTCGGTCCAGGACGAAGAAGCGCGCGCGGCCGCAGCCATCACCCTCACACGCGCATCGGCATGAGGACGTAGAGCGCGCTCTGATCTGCGATGTCCTCGACCAGGGTCGGCGCCGCCGCATCGGCCATGCGGAAGCGCGCGCCCTCGCCCTCGATCTGCTCGGCGATGTCGAGCAGGTAGCGCGCGTTGAAACCGATCTCGATCGGCGGCCCGGCGTAGCGGACCGTGATCTCTTCCTCCGCGTTGCCCGCATCCGGGCTGGACGCGGTCAGCGTCAGTTGGTTCTTGCCGAGGGACAGCTTCACGGCGCGGGACTTGTCGGTCGAGATCGTCGCGACGCGGTCGACGGCGGCGGTGAATTCGACGCGATCGACCTCCATCACCTTGTCGTTGCCCGCGGGGATCACGCGCTCGTAGTCGGGGAAGGTGCCGTCGATCAGCTTCGAGGTCAGGGTCATCTCGCCGATCGTGAAACGCACCCGGCTTTCGGAGAGCGAGACCTGCACCGTGGCGTCGGTCTCGGTGATCAGCTTGTGCAGTTCGATCACGGTCTTGCGCGGCAGGATCACGCCGGGGATCCCGTCGGCGCCCGCCGGCAGCGCCATCTCGACGCGCGCCAGGCGGTGGCCGTCGGTCGCCACCGCGCGCAGCACGCCGATGCCGGAGGATTGCCCGGCATGCAGATAGATGCCGTTGAGGTAGTAGCGGGTTTCCTCGGTCGAGATCGCGAAGCGCGTCTTGTCGATGAGGCCCTTGAGCTCGGCCGAGGCCAGCTCGAACTGGTGCGGCAGGTCGCTGCCGGCCATGTGCGGGAAATCCCCGGGCGGCAGGCTTGCGAGGGCGAAGCTCGAGCGGCCCGCGCGCAGGGCGACCTGGCCCTTGTCGGCGATGGCCTCGATCCCGACCTGGCTACCTTCCGAGAGCTTGCGCACGATGTCGTAGAGCGTATGGGCGGGCACGGTCACGGCGCCGGAGCGCGCCACATCGGCCTCGACGCTTTCGACGATCGCGATGTCCATGTCGGTCGCGGTCAGCAGCAGACGGGATTTCTGCGCATCGAGCAGGACGTTCGACAGGATGGGGATCGTGTTGCGCCGCTCGACGACGCTCTGCACATGGGCGAGCGCCTTGAGGAGCGTGCTGCGTTCGATGGTGAGCTTCATGGGACGGGGGCGACCCTGTTCGCGTGCGTTCCGGTTGGGGCTGCGGCGGCGATCGTCAGGCGCCGCGGCGCTTGCCGGCCCGGCCGGACCATCCGGACGGACCGTCTCGCCGGGCGGCGGCGGAACGCCGCTCCACCGACCCATGCGAGAGACCGTCAATTATATCTGAAGTCCTTGAAGTCTAAAAAAGATTTTCGGAGCCACCGGCGTGGCCGCCAGGTCCGGCGAGGGTGGTCGCCACGGCGATCGTGGCGGCCGCGACCTGAAGCTCCAGCGGCAGCGAGGCGAGAGACGCGCCGCGCTCGGCCGGACGACCATCCGCGGCGCGCAGCCGTCGGGCGATCTGGCCGGGCAGCGGCGGCAGGTGGACGAAGCCGCAGGGCACCGACGCGTCGAGGCGCCCGAGCAGGCGGTACATCGCGGCGTTGCACAGATAGAGACCGGCGGTGTCCGACAGCCGTGCGGGAATGCCGGCGGCGAGGGTGGCATCCAGGATGGCCTCGAGCGGCAGGCGGCTGAACCGGGCATCGGGGCCGCCGGGTTCGAGCGGGGCATTGCGGCGCATGACGCCCGCGTTGTCCGGGATCCCGAAATCCGCGACGTTGAGCGCCACGCGCTCCAGCCGGATCACCGCCTCGTTGCCGGCAAGGCCGAAGGCCAGCACGGCGTCCGGGTTCTGGTCCGCCAGGGCCGCATCGAGCGCCGCGTCGAGTCCGTCGAGATCGACGGGCAGGATCCGGCCGATGACCCGTGCGCCGGCGATCTCGCGTCCGTCGAGCGTCGTGGCGACCAGGGCGCTCGGGTTTTCGTCGTGCCCGCCAAAGGTCTCGAAGCCGGTGACCAGGACGCTACGCATGACGCGGCGCGGCCAGGCTCAGGATTCCAGCATGCGGCGGAGCAGATCGATGTCTTCGGCGAAGCTGTGGTCGGAGGCGCGCAGCTCCTCGATCTTGCGCACCGCATGCATCACCGTCGTGTGATCGCGGCCGCCGAATTTGCGGCCGATCTCGGGCAGGGAGCGCGAGGTCAGCTGCTTCGACAGGTACATCGCCACTTGGCGCGGCCGGGCGACGGCACGGGCACGGCGCGGGCTGTGCATGTCGGCGAGCCGGATCGCGAAATGCTCGGCGACGCGCTTCTGGATCTCCTCGATCGTCACCCGGCGGTCATTGGCGCGGATGAGGTCGTGGAGGACCTCCTGCGCGCTGTCGATCGTGATCGGGCGCCCGATCAGCGTCGCATGGGCGGTGATGCGGTTGAGCGCGCCCTCGAGCTCGCGGATGTTCTGGGTGATCTTGTGGGCGAGGAATTCGAGCACCTTCACCGGCACCGCGACCCCGACGCGCTCGGCCTTGGCCTGGAGGATGCCGAGGCGCAGCTCGTAGGTCGTGGGATGGATGTCGGCGACGAGCCCCCAGCCCAGCCGCGACTTCACACGTTCCTCGACGCCCTCGAGATCCGAGGGGCTCTTGTCCGCCGACAGGACGATCTGCTTGTTCTGGTCCACCAGCGCGTTGAAGGTATGGAAGAACTCTTCCTGCGTGGCGTCCTTGCCGGCGATGAACTGCACGTCGTCGATCATCAGCACGTCGACCGAGCGGAACTGCTCCTTGAAGGACATCGTGTCCTTGGAGCGCATCGCGCGGATGAACTGGAACATGAACTTCTCGGCCGAGAGGTACATGACCTTGCGCTGGGGATGCCGGCGACGGATATGCCAGGCGATCGCCGTCATCAGATGCGTCTTGCCGAGCCCGACCCCGCCATAGAGGAACAGCGGATTGATCGAGGCCTTGGTGTCCTCCGCGACGCGGCGCGCGGCGGCGGTCGCGAACTCGTTCGACTTGCCGACCACCCAGGTGTCGAAGGTGAAGCGCGCATCGAGCGGGGCGCCGAAATCGTCGACATTCTCGGCCAGCGTGCCGGTCGATGCCGGCGGCTCGGAGGGCCGGATGATGGTCAGCGCCGGGCGCGGCGGCTCCGGCCGCGCGAG
>CAIOSQ010000325.1 GCA_903860935.1 uncultured Rhodospirillales bacterium
CGCCTTTCGATTCCTCCTCGACGATGATCTGCGTCAGCACCGCGCGGGTGATGTCCTCGCCCGTCTTGGCATCGTGGACGACGAAATCGATACCCTGCTTGACCATGGTCGAGAGGTCGTCGAGCGTCACATAGGTGGATGTCGCCGTGTTGTAGAGACGGCGATTGGCGTATTTCTTGACCTTGACGCGCTTGGCGTCGTCGGTCGCATCCGCGGCGGCCTGCGCCTGGGCGTCGGCCGGTTTTCCCTGTGCCGTCATGGGGGTTATGCTGCACCCGAACCCCCCACGCTGCAAGCGCCGCCTCCGTTCCCCCGCCTTTCATCCGGGTCCCGACCATGAACGACGCCGAAGATCCCGCCGCCCTTGCGCGACGTTTCCTCGACCTGTGGCAGGAGCAGGTCGTCGCGGCGGCGGCGGATCCCGCGCTGGCCGAGATGATGCAGCGTCTCGCAGGTGCGCCGGCCGCGTGGGCGGCGCTCTGGACAGGGGCGGCGGCCGCGGCCCAGCATGGCCGCGCCGATGATGCGCCCGCCACCGCTTCCGCCCCTGCCGCCGCCTCCGATCCGCCGCCTGGCGCCGCGTCCGCTGGGACTGCATCTGGCGATGGCGGCGGCGACCTTGTTCGGCTCGCCCGGCGCGTTGCCGAGCTCGAATCCCGGGTCGCCGCTCTCGAGGCGGCTGGCGGCGGCGGATCCGGCGCTCGCCGCGGCGCTCGCGCGCGCCGATCCTGAGGCGCTGCGCGGCGCGCTGCGGACGGAGATCCTGTCCCGCGCCGCGACCTTCGCGGCGGGGATCGAGCGCTACCGCCGGCATCCCTATCGGCGCGTGCAGCCGTCCTGGGCGGAGGTCTGGCGCGAGGGGACGACGCGGCTCCTCGATTGCGCGCCGGACAGCGGCGCCCCGCCGGTCCTGCTGATCCCGTCGCTCGTCAATCGCGGCTACATCCTCGACCTTGCGCCTCGCCGCAGCTTCGTCGAGGCGCTGCGGGCGGCCGGGCTGCGTCCGTTTCTCGTCGATTGGGACCGGCCCGGCGCGGTCGAGCGCGGCTGGGACCTCGATGCGTATGTCGCCGGCCGCCTCGCGCGCTGCCTTGCCCATGTCGCGGCGACGACGGGGCGGCGCGTGACCCTGGTCGGCTATTGCATGGGCGGGCTCCTTGCCCTGCCGCTGGCGCGCGCCGGCGCACAGGTCGCGTCCCTGGTCCTGCTCGCGACGCCCTGGGATTTCCATGCCGAGCGCCCCGATCTCGCCCGCGCGCTCGCGGCGCAGGCCGCGCTCTGGCTGCCGGTCGCCGAGCGCGCCGGCGAGGTGCCGGCCGACATGCTGCAGGCGCTGTTCGCGGGGCTCGACCCCTTGCTGGCGCTGCGCAAGTTCGTCGCCTTTGCGCGCGCGCCGGAAGCCGGCGCGGCGGAGTTCGTGGCGCTCGAGGACTGGCTCAATGACGGGGTTCCGCTGGCGGCGCCGGTGGCGCGCACCTGCCTGTCCGGATGGTATGGGGCGAACGAGACCGCGCGCGGTGCCTGGCGGGTCGGCGGAGACGCCGTCGACCCGGCGCGCATCGCGCTGCCGACGCTCGTCGTCGTGCCGGCGCGCGACCGCATCGTGCCGCCGCCCTCGGCCCTGCCGCTGGCCCGCGCGATCCCCGGCGCGCGCGCCCTGACCCCGTCCCTTGGCCATATCGGCATGCTCGCCTCGTCGCGCGCGCCGGCGACGCTCTGGCCGGATCTGATCGCCTGGATACGCGCGCATGCGGCAAGCTGACGCAGACCGCGCTATGGTCCGTCCGTAAGCTGCACGTAAGTTCCATGCATTAAACGCCCCCCGCCATTCAGAGGAGGATACGCCGTGACCGATATCGTCATCGCCGCCGCCGCACGCACGCCGGTCGGCAGCTTCAACGGAGCTTTCGCGTCGCTCACCGCGCATGACCTGGGCGCGATCGCGATCGGCGAGGTTCTGCGCCGCGCCAAGGTCGAGGCCGCCGAGGTCGACGAGGTGGTCATGGGCCAGATCCTGACTGCGGGCGCCGGCCAGAACCCTGCGCGCCAAGCGGCCGTGAAGGCGGGCATCCCCGTCGAGAAGACGGCCTATGGCATCAACCAGCTTTGCGGATCGGGCCTGCGCGCGATCGCGCTCGGCTTCCAGGCGATCCGCAACGGCGACAGCGCCATCGTTGTCGCCGGCGGACAGGAAAGCATGACCCAGGCGCCGCATTGCGTGCAGCTGCGCGCGGGCGTGAAGATGGGCGGTACCGAACTCGTCGACACCCTGCTGCGCGACGGGCTGTGGGACGCTTTCCACGGCTACCACATGGGCAACACGGCCGAGAACGTTGCCCAGAAATGGCAGATCGGTCGCGAGGAGCAGGACCGCTTCGCGCTGGCCTCGCAGAACAAGGCCGAGGCCGCGCAGAAGGCCGGCAAGTTCAAGGACGAGATCGTTCCGGTCACCGTCAAGACCCGCAAGGGCGACGTCGTGGTCGCCGACGACGAGTATCCGAAGCACGGCACGACCATCGAGACGTTGGCCAAGCTGCGCGCGGCCTTCGACAAGGCTGGCACCGTGACCGCGGGCAACGCCTCGGGCATCAACGACGGCGCTGCCGTCGCGGTGCTGATGAGCGAGGCCGAGGCGGCGCGGCGTGGCGTGACACCGCTGGCGCGCATCGTCTCCTGGGCCACGGCTGGCGTCGATCCGGCGATCATGGGCTCTGGCCCGATCCCGGCCTCGCGCAAGGCGCTGCAGAAGGCTGGCTGGTCGGTCGGGGATCTCGACCTGATCGAGGCCAACGAGGCCTTCGCGGCCCAGGCCTGCGCGGTCAACAAGGACATGGGCTGGGATCCGGCGAAGGTGAACGTCAACGGTGGCGCCATCGCGATCGGCCACCCGGTCGGCGCATCGGGCGCGCGCGTGCTCAACACGCTGCTGTTCGAGATGCAGCGCCGCGGCGCGCGCAAGGGCCTTGCGACGCTGTGCATCGGCGGCGGCATGGGCGTCGCGCTCTGCGTCGAGCGCTGAACCGGAAAAGACAAGGAACAGGGAGGACATGATGACTGGACGTATTGCGCTCGTGACCGGCGGTACCCGCGGCATCGGTCGCGCCATCAGCGAAGGGCTCAAGAAGGCGGGTCATCGCGTCGTCGCCAACTACGGCGGCAACGACGCGATCGCCCAGGCCTTCACGGCCGAGACCGGGATCCCCGCCTACAAGTTCGATGTCGGCGACTTCGCCGCGTGCCAGGCGGCGGTGGCGAAGATCTCGGCCGAGATCGGGCCGATCGAGATCCTGGTGAACAATGCGGGCATCACCCGCGATGCCACGATGAAGCGCCTGTCGCGCGACATGTGGGACCAGGTGATCGATACCAACCTGGGCAGTTGTTACAACCTGTCCAAATGCGTCTGGGACGCGATGCTCGAGAAGGGCTTCGGCCGCATCGTCAACATCGGATCGGTCAACGGTCAGATGGGCCAGTACGGCCAGGTCAACTACGCCGCCGCGAAGTCCGGCATCCACGGATTCACCAAGGCGCTCGCCCAGGAAGGCGCCGCCAAGGGCATCACCGTCAATGCGATCGCGCCGGGCTACATCGACACCGAGATGGTCCAGGCCGTGCCGGCCGACGTCCTCAAGAAGATCATCGCGCGCATCCCGGTCGGCCGCCTCGGCCACGCCGCCGAGATCGCCCGCGGCGTCGTCTTCCTGGTGGCGGACGAGGGCGCCTTCATCACCGGCTCGACGCTGTCGATCAACGGCGGCCAGCACATGTACTGAGGCCGCCGCCAAAACCCTCTCCCAAAAACCCTCTCCCAAAAACCCTCTCCCAAAAACCCTCTCCAGGTCAGAAATTCCCTGGAGAGGGCTTCGCGCAGCGCGATCCGGTCGCCAGGGAATTCCCGACCTGGAGTGTCTTTTTCATCGAAGAGACGTCTTCACCCATCCGCGGCGCAGCGGAAGCCGATATACACGGCCGGGAAATCGGCCGGCTTCTCGGCGAGGTTGTCGGCCCGCATCTGCGCGGCGCCATACCACCAGGAACTGCCGCGCGTGCGCTTGCCGCCGCCGGCCTCGTGGTCGACCCATTCCCAGACATTGGCGCCCATGTCCCAGAGGCCGTTGACACCCTGCGCGGTCGTCCGCGCCGGGACGTGGCCGGCGCCGCGGCCCAGCTCCCTGCCCAGCGCGCCCTTCGGGCGATCGAGCTGGTTCGCGCCGTCGGGGGACTCGCCGGTGGGATAGGGATATGTGCGGCCGCGCTGGAATTGCGCGGGCGGTTCGGCGCGCGTCTCGACATAGGCCGCGCGCGCCCATTCGGCGTCGGTCGGCAGCCGCAGCCCCGCCCAGCGGCAATAGGCCAGCGCCTCATGCCAGGTCACGTGCACCGCCGGTTCGTCGTCGGCGCCGGGGCGTCCGAAGGGCGCCTGCCAGGTCCAGCCCGCCATGCGTTCCCAGCCGGCGCGGAACTGGAAGCCGCCGCCGGCCTTCTCCGCCGCCGTCGTCACGCCGGTCGCGGCGACGAAGCGGCGGAACTGGCCGATCGTGACCTCTGTGCGGTCGATGCGGAAGGCGTCGACCGCCTGCATGTCGTGGGCGGCGGGTTGCGCCGCGGCGGCGGCGGAAAGGACGAGCGCTGCGAGCGCTGCTGCGGCGGCGGAGAGGCGCATCTCAATAGCCCTTCGTCGGCTGGGCGCCTCCCGGGTCGATCCGGCTGGCGCCGATACGGTTGGCGCCGGCGCGGAGCATGACATGGGCGTCGGCGACGCTGCGGATCCCGCCTGAGGCCTTGACGCCGATGTCGTCGCCGACCGCGCGACGCATGAGCATGACATGGTGCGCCTGCGCGCCGCCGCCAGCGAAACCGGTGGAGGTCTTGACGAAGGCGGCGCCCGCGGCGGCGGCGATCAGCGCGCCCTGGGCGATCTGATCGTCGTTCAGCGCCGCGGTTTCCAGGATGACCTTGACCGGCATCTTCACCGCGGCGACGCAGGCGCGGACATGCGCGAAGACATGGCCGACATCGCCGTCGCGCAGCCGCCCATAGGCCAGCACCATGTCGATCTCGCGCGCACCGGCCGCGACGGCGTCGGCGGCCTCGCGCGCCAGGCTTTCCGGACGCCCGGCGCCGAAGGGGAAGCCGACGACGCAGATCGGCATCGTGGTCGACCCGGCCAGCCGTGCGGCCACGCGGTCGACGACACCGGCATTGACGCAGGCCGCCGCCGCATGCGCCGCGCGGGCACGGTCGGCGAGCGCGTCGATCTCCGCCAGCGAGGCCTCCGGCTTCAGCAGCGTCAGATCGGTCCACAGCAGCGGGTCGGCATCGCCGCGATAGCCGGGCGGCGGCTCGATCGTGCCGGCCCGCGCGTCGGCGGCGAGGCGCGGATGGTCCGGGATGCGCCCCGCCAGCGTGCGCCGCGCGGCGGCGACGACCGCGTCGAGCGCGGCGAGATCTGCGCCGGCGGTCATCGCCAGGACTCCAGCCTGGCCTCGATCTCCGCGCGCGTCGCCATCGCAGGCGCCGTGCCGATGCGTGTCGTCGACAGTCCGGCGCCGGCATTGGCGAAGCGCAGCGCCGCGACGAGGTCCATGCCCTCGGCGATCGCGCAGGCGAAGCAGCCGGCGAAGGAATCGCCGGCGCCGGTCGTGTCGACCGGCACGATGCCCGGCGCGGCGGGCACCATGCCGGTGAAGCCCGCGGACGCGACGTAGACGCCCTTGGCGCCGAGCGTGACGATGACCGTGCCGCAGCCCTTGGCGCGCAGCGCGGCGGCGGCGGCGCGCACGCCGGCCTCGTCGGCCGTCGCGATGCCCGTCAGCGCCGCCGCCTCGGTCTCGTTCGGGGTGAGGAAATCGATCGCGGGAAAGATGTCGTCCGGAAGCTCCTGGACCGGCGCCGGGTTCAGCAGGGTCCGCGTGCCGGCGTCGCGCATGGCGCGGATCGCGCGCAGCGTCGCGGGCAGGTTGGTCTCGAGCTGGAAGACGGCGATGTCGCTGCCGCGCGCCGCGGCGACCGCGGCGTCGACCTCGGCGTCGGTGAAATGGGCGCATGGCCCGATCGCCACGGTGATCATGTTCTCGGCCGATCCTTCCTCGACCATGATCAGCGCCGCGCCGGTCGCGACGCCGTCGCGATCGAAGACGGCGAAGCGCGCGTCGATGCCTTCGGCCTCGAACATGCGCCGCGCGGCGCGCCCCAGCTCGTCATCGCCGAGCCGCGTGGCGAAGAGGACATCCGCGCCGGCACGCCGTGCCGCCACCGCCTGATTGGACCCCTTGCCGCCGGGACCGATCTGGAACGGTCCCGCGAAGATCGTCTCGCCGCGCCGCGGCAGGCGCGGCGTGCGCATCATCATGTCGGCGATGTAGCTTCCGAAGACGAAGATCCGTGCGGCCATGGCACTCCCTCTGGGCGTGGCGATCGATGCCGCAAGGAGTGGCACGCCCGCAGCGGGCGGAAAACCCGAAAACGCAGGTCTGGAACGCCGCTTGTACCGGCGAGGGGCGTGGACCTATTGTCTCGACGCCGCGCATGTCGGGGGACACTGCGGCGGGGGAACGCGTGGAACAGCAATCGACGGATCGCAGCGTCGAAGACGCCGTGGCAGACGCTGGCTCGGCCGGGCTCCTGCGCGCCTATCGGTTCGCGGCGCTGGCGCTCGCCGCAATCGGCGTCCTGGTTTTCTGGCAGGGCCGCCATCTCGTCTACTACACGCCCTATGGGCCCGGACCGTCCTTCTTCCCGTTCTGGCTCGCCGGGATCCTGGTCGCTCTCGCTCTCTTGGTCCTGGCCGGGAGTTTCCGGGCGCGTCCCGCCCTGTCGGGCACGTTGCTGCCGCCTCCGGGCGCGCGGCGCGACATCGCGGTCACGCTGGCCGCGATCGTCGCCTTCGCGCTGCTCATCGAGCGCATCGGCTTCGCGCTGACCGTCGCACCGATCATCTTCGTCCTGCTGCGCGTGCGGGGCAGCGCCCTGCCGACGGCGCTCGCCGTCGCGATCGCCCTGGGCTTCGGGGTCGGCTACGTGTTCTCGAACAGCTTCGGCGTGGCGCTGCCGCGCGCACCGCGCGATCTGCTGCTCGCGATCGGTCTGTGAGCGGGGCCGCGATGGACGTCCTGCCGCATTTCATCGACGGCCTGCTGATCGCGCTTTCTCCCGCGAACCTCGCCTATGCCACGGTCGGCTGCTTCGTCGGGATGCTCATCGGCGTGCTGCCCGGGATCGGCTCGGCGGGCGGGATGATCATCCTGCTGCCGTTCGCACTGAAGCTCGATCCGACGGGCGCGATCATCATGCTCGCCGCGATATTCTACGGCAGCTATTACGGCGGGACGATCACCACGATCCTGATGAACGTTCCGGGCGAGGCGGCATCCGTCGTCACCATGCTCGACGGGCATCAGATGGCCCGCCAGGGGCGCGCCGGCGTCGCCCTGTCGATCGCCGCCATCGGGTCCTTCGTCGGCGGCACCGTCGCGGTGTTCGCGCTGGTGTTCTGCGCGCCGCTGCTGACCGAGGCCGCGCTGCAATTCGGCCCGCAGGAACTCTTCGCGCTGCTCGCCGTCGGCCTCGCGACGCTCGTGTTTCTCGCCGGGTCCTCGATGCCGCGCGCGCTCGCGATGGGCGTCTTCGGCCTGCTGCTCGGCACGATCGGCACCGATCCGACGATGGGCACGCCGCGCTACACCTTCGGCATGACGCCGCTGCTCGGCGGCATCGAGTTCGTGC
>CAIOSQ010000326.1 GCA_903860935.1 uncultured Rhodospirillales bacterium
AACAACGCCGGCGGCGTCGCAGGGCAGACGAAGCGTCCGATCGAGGATGTGACGCCCGAGTCCATCCAGGCGATCATGAATGCGAACGCGATCGGGAGTTTTACCGTCTCGCAAGCCGTCGCACCCGCGATGAAGGCACGCGGAGCGGGGCGGATCGTCAACATCTCGTCGGGTGCGGGATTGCGGCCTAGCCTTACCGGGATCCAGGCCTATACGATGGCCAAGCATGCGGTGGTTGGGTTGACGCGGCAGTTGGCGCTCGAACTCGGGCCGTTCGGGATCGCCGTGAACAGCATCGCGCCGGGCTTCGTCCGCTCCAACCCCGCGACCGAGCGTCAATGGGAGAGCTACGGCGCGGAAGGGCAGAAGCGGCTCGTCGAAGGCATCCACCTGCGGCGTCTCGGGACGTCGGAGGATATCGCCCATGCCGTGATGTTCCTGGCCTCCGACTATGCGGGCTGGATTTCCGGTCAGATCCTTCAGGTCGATGGCGGCCGTGCCTGAGTTGCGTGCGCCAGTGGAGCAACCCATCGGACGTCCACGCATCGGCTACGCCGGCGTGGGCCTCATGGGGCACGGGGCGGCGTCGAACATCCTCGCCGCGGGGTTTCCTCTGACCATTCTCGGCCACCGCAACCGCGCGCCCGTCGAGGATCTAGTGGCGCGTGGTGCCGCAGAGGCGAGCGGCATGGGCGATCTCGTCCGCCGAAGCGATGTGGTCTTCCTGTGCCTTCCCTCGAGCATCCAGGTCGAGCAGGCGATGGAGGCCGAAGACGGGATCCTCGCGGCGGCACGGCCCGGATTGATCGTCGTCGATTCGACCACCGCCGATCCCGCGTCGACGCGCAGGCTTGGCGCGAGCCTGCGCGCGCGCGGTGCCGATCTCGTCGACGCACCGCTCGGACGAACGCCGCGCGAGGCTGAAGCCGGGAGGCTGTCCACCTTCGTGGGCGGACGTCCGGACAGCGTCGCGGCGGTGCTGCCGATCATCCGATCCTACGCGGAGGTCATCATCGAGGCGGGCGAATTGGGCGCCGGCCATACGCTCAAGCTCTGCAACAACGCGATCTCGATCGGGACCTGCGCCGTGATCGCCGAGGCCGTCGCCACGGCTGCACGGCTAGGGGTCGATCTCGGGAAGCTTCATGAGGTGGTGTCTGCCGGCGGTGCCAACAGCGCAATGTTCCAGATGGTCATGCCATGGGTCCTCGAGGGCGACGACAGCCGTCTCAAGGGGCCTTTGCGGATCGCTGGAAAGGACATGCGCGCATTCTGCAAACTGGCCGAGGAAGCGGGGATGGCCCCCGTCGTCGCGCAGTCGATCGCGCAGTTGTATGCCCATGCCAATGCTCAGGGCCACGCAGATCGCTTCATGCCGACACTGCCAGGAATCGTTGCTACGCTGAACGGCGGAAAGATTCGCGACCTGCCGCCGGGTTGAGTGATTTCAGACCGGTTGGCGGAGACGACGCAGGGCCTCGGCAGCGACCTCGGCGGGCGATTCGGCGACGTCGAGCGCGATCGCGTCGCGCGGTTCCTCGAGCGTCGCAAACTGGCTTCCGATCAGAGAGGTCGGCATGAAATGCCCTTTGCGTCCGGCCATCCGAGACGACACCTGGTCGCGCGTCGCACGCAGGAAAACGAACCGGACCTCGGGGGAGCCGCCCGCCAGAAGGTCGCGGTAGCTTTGCTTCAGCGCCGAACAGGCTAAGACGGTCGGCCGATCACCGCCGCGCCAGGCACGGATCGCGTCGGCCATCGCCTGCAACCACGGCAGCCGGTCGTCGTCGGTAAGCGGTTGGCCGCTCGACATTTTCGCGACGTTGGACGCCGGGTGGAAACGATCGCCCTCCGCGAATTCGGCGCCCAGGGCCTCTGCGATGAGCGCGCCGATGGTGCTCTTGCCGGAGCCGGCCACGCCCATGACGACAACGACCATCATGACGAGGGCCACTCCGCATGGAAGTTGCCCGCCCGGTCGAGGCGCTGAAAGCCATGACGGCCGAAGACGTCGCGCTGTGCCGCGACGAGATGGGCACCGGACCGCGCCTGTCTATACCCATCCATGTAGGCGAGCGCCGACGCGAGGGCAGGAACCGGCGTCGCCGCGCGCGCGGCGGCGGACACGACGCGGCGCCATGCCCCGTCGCGCACCGCAAGAGACCGTGCGAGCGCGGTAACCCGCAGAAGGTTCGGCACATCCGGCGCGCCGACCAAGGCACGGGCGATGTCCTCCATCAGTCGGGAGCGGATGATGCATCCGGCGCGCCAGGATGCGGCTATGGCCGCGGGGTCGTTCGTCCATCCATATTCGCGCGATGCGGCGGCGATCAGCGCGAAGCCCTGGGCATGGACCGAGATCGAGGCGGCGACGATCGCCTCTGCAAGATCGTCAATCGCGACCTTCGGCCCGCTTGTCTCGGCACGGTGGGCGTCCGTGGCGGCCGCGAGGCGCTCGGTCCGCAAGGCCGAGAGCGTGCGTGCAAAGACCGCTTCCGCCAGGGACGGGGCGGGGACACCCAGTTCCAGGGCGGCGATCGCGGCCCAGGATCCGGTGCCTTTCTGGCTCGCAGTATCGGTGATCGAGTCGATCAGCGGTCTGTCGCCATCGCGGGCGGCAAGGGCGCGCACCGCGCAGTCGAGGAGGAACGATCCGGCCGCGCCATCGCGCCAGGAGCGGAACACGCCGCCGATCGCATCGGCGTCCAGGCCGTGATGGTCGCGAAGCAGCACATAGGCTTCGGCGATCATCTGCATGACCGCGTACTCGATGCCGTT
>CAIOSQ010000327.1 GCA_903860935.1 uncultured Rhodospirillales bacterium
CCCGCCCGCGGGTTGACCGGCGCGCGCGGCTCAGGGCCGCATCAGCGCGGCGACGTCGTGATCCGCCGGATCGGCGCTTTCGTTCAGCCCCGCGATCACGCCGGCGCGGTCCTCGGCGTTGCGGTTCTGGCTCAGCTTGCGCTTGCCCTCGAGCCGCGTGATCGGCAGCCGCAGGCCGACGATGCCCCGCAGCTGCGCGCGGATGAAGGCCTCGGGCGCGTCGGTCACGGCCCAGGGCTCCGCGCGCCCGGACTCGTGGAGATTGGTGAGCCGCGTCACCACGTCGAGCAGGCGGTCCGCGTCCTCGAAGAATTCGACCGGGCCATAGGCATGGACCGCGACATAGTTCCAGGTCGGCACCACGCTGCCGGTGGCCTGCTTCGTGGGATACCAGGACGGCGTCACATAGGCGTTCGGTCCGGTGAACAGGGCGAGCGCGTCGCCGCTCGCCGGCAATTTCCAGTGTGGATTGCCCCTGGAAACATGGCCGTAGAGCGTTCCATGGGGCCCCTCGGCGGCGTCGAGCAGCAGCGGCAGGGGCGTCGCGACTAGGCCCTCGGGCGTCGCGGTCACGAGATTGGCGAAGCGCGCCGCGCGCATGGTGGCGTGGATGGCGGGCACGTCGTCTTCGCGGAAGGCGGGGGGCAGGTACATGGTCAGGCTCCTGATCAGGATGCGGAAATTGCACCAGAGCGCGCGAGATTGCGAGCCTCGGCTTGCGGGCCGCACGCCGCGGCGGTTGACGCCGAGCGGCCGCTTCTCCACAACGGCTCGCCACCATCCGGGTCGCCGCCGTGAACACCGTCGTCTCGCTCGCCCTGCCATTCTTCGGCCTGATCTTGCTCGGCTATGTCTGCGGCAAGCGGCTGGCCTATCCGGAGGCCGGGCTCAAATGGATGAATTTCTTCATCGTCTATCTTGCCTTGCCGGCGCTTTTCTTCCGTCTGATCGCGGAGGCGCCGTTCGAGAAGCTTTCCAACTGGCCCTTCGTGATCGCAACGACCGCATCGACCTTCGCGGTCTTCGTCCTCGCCTTCGGCGTCGGGATCCTGGCCACGCGCGGTCGCGTGCGCGAGGCGACGATCCAGGCGGTCGCCGGCGCCTATTCCAACATCGGCTACATGGGGCCGGGCCTGACCCTTGCCGCGCTGGGGCAGGAGGCGATCGTGCCGACGGCGCTGATCTTCGTCTTCGACAACATCCTCCTGTTCACGCTGGTGCCGTTGCTGATGTCCCTGGGCGGGGCGGAGCGCATGCCGCCGCTGCGGATGGCGCGCACCATCGTCCTGCGCGTCGTCACCCATCCGTTCAACGTCGCGATCGGTCTCGCGATCCTGTTCGCCTATCTTGGCGTGTCGCTGCCGGCGGCGGTCGACACGATGCTGGTCTTCCTCAAGAACGCCGCCGCGCCCTGCGCGCTGTTCACGATGGGCGTCACGGTGGCGCTGCGCCAGGTGCGCAGCGTGCCGGCCGAGATCCCGGTCCTGCTCGCGATCAAGCTGGTTCTGCATCCGCTGCTGGTCTGGGCGGCGCTGTCGGCGATCGGCGATTTCCCGCCGGTCTGGGTGATGGTCGCGGTCCTGATGGCCGCTCTGCCGCCGGCGCTCAATGTCTTCGTGCTCGCCAACCAGTACCAGGCCTATGTCGAGCGTGCCTCCACCGCGATCCTGGTCGGCGTCGTGGTGTCCGCCGGGACGGTGACGCTGCTGCTCTGGCTGATCGCGGAAAATCGCCTGCCGACGCGACTGTTCTGAGATCCCGTGCGGCGCGTTCCGGCCGCGGTCACGGCGCGGTGGAGGGCGCAAGACGCGCGGCGAGGTAGCGCGCGAAATCGTAGTTCGGTCGCTCGAGATGGCTGAGATGGCCGGCGACGGCGCCGGGCGAAGACACGCCGCGATAGACGCGCTCGGTGCAAAGACGATCCTCGACGTTCACCTTGTCGAGCAATGTCTTCAACTGGTCGAAATGCGTGCGCGCGTCCGGCGACCCGACGAATTCCGGCGCCATGCCGCCGCCGAAGACGATCCGCACCTGCCCTGGACCTTGGGGCAGCAGCGACAGGTACCAGAAATAGCCGGGCGTCAGCGTCACCAGCATGCTGGGGTAGACCGCCAGCAGGAAGGTGGTGCGGCGCCGGTCGCCCTGCATGCGCGTGTTGCTCGGATGGGCGAGTGCGATCTTGAGCGAATCGTCCTTGAGGATCGTGTGGTAGTTGAAGGCCGGCAGCCCGGGCGGGCAGTCCATCTCCTCGAGCTTCGAGAGCCTGCCGATCGTGCCGGCATGGCAGCGCGGCAGGTGGTAGCTCTCCATGAAATTCTCGGCGAGGATCTTCCAGTTGGTGTCCCAGACATGGGTCTCGCGGAAGGTCTCGGTATAGGCCTCGAGCCCGTAATCGGCGATCAGACCTTCGACCTCGGACAGGGCGGTCGCGACCGGCGGCGCGGCCGGATCGAGCGACACCATGATCCAGCCCAGCCATTCCTCGCAGCGATATTCGGGCAGCCGGTTGCACGCGCGGCGGAACGCGGCGTTGCCGTGCATCGCCGGCGCGGCGACAAGGCTGCCGTCGAGGTCATAGGTCCAGGCATGGTAGGGGCAGACGATGCGCGCGGCGTTGCCGTCGCCGTCGAGCAGCGTCGACATGCGATGCAGGCAGACATTGGACAGGGCGCGCAGCCTGCCGTCGCGGCCGCGAACGACAAGGATGGGTCGGCCCGCGACCTCGGCGGTCAGATGATCGCCGGGCTGCGCGAGCCGTGCCGCGCGACCGAGCATGATCCAGTCGCGCGCGAAGATCGCGTCCTGCTCGCGGGCGAGGAAGTCAGGACAGGTATAGACCGCGGGCGGCATCGCCCTTGCCGTCTCGAAGGGCAGGGCTGCGTTGGCGAGCAGCGCGGCGACGGAAGGGATCGGGCTCATCGCGCGGTCTCCCGCGGGCCGGCGCTGACCGGGGCGGCGCCCGACCCGAAGCGCGCGGCGAGCGCGAGGACGATCGCGACGAGGCAGATCTGCAGGACCGATACCGCGGCGACGGTGGGTTCGATCTCGAGCTGGATGTTGTCGAACATCTTCTTGGGAAGGGTCCAGTTGGAGCCGCCGAGGAACATCGCGATCACCAGCTCGTCGAAAGAGGTGATGAAGGACAG
>CAIOSQ010000328.1 GCA_903860935.1 uncultured Rhodospirillales bacterium
CGCCGACATCCTGCTCTACAAGGGCACGCATGTTCCGGTGGGCGAGGACCAGAAGCAGCATCTGGAACTGGCGCGCGACATCGCCGGCGCTTTCAACCGGCGCTACGGCGTCGAGTACTTCCCGCTGCCCGAGCCGCAGATCTTCGGTGCCGCGACGCGCGTGATGAGCCTGCGCGACGGCACGAAGAAGATGAGCAAGTCGGACGCGTCGGAGTTCAGTCGCCTCAACCTCACCGACGGCGCCGACGCGATCGCGGACAAGATCCGCAAGGCCAAGACCGATCCGCATCCGCTGCCGGACACGATCGCCGGTCTCGAGGGGCGCCCGGAAGCCGAGAACCTGCTCGGCATCTACGCCGCGCTCACCGACAAGACGGTCGAGGCCGTGGTCGCCGAGTTCGCGGGCGCGCAGTTTTCGACCTTCAAGGGCGCGTTGGCGGATATCGCGGTCGCCGTGCTGGGTCCGATCGGCGCGGAGATGAAGCGGCTGATGGGCGATCCCGGCTATGTCGACGGCGTCCTGCGTCGTGGTGCCGACAAGGCCAACGCGATCGCCGCGACGCATCTGCGCGAGGTCCAGGACCTCGTCGGTTTCCTTCGGCCGTGACCGGCCGCGCGAGAACGCGCGGCCGTTAACCATTCGAAGAGCTTTACCTGCGCAATCTCCGCTCCATGGCGGACGGGTTCGAACGGCCTTGCCATGGCCGCGCGTGCTTGTCCGCAGTCTCGGCCGCGGTCCGACCGCGTGCCACAGGAGGACCGGACGATGCCGCTGGACCAAAAACCCGCTTCGGACAAAAACGATCTCCCTTTGATGACCATGGAGGAGGGAATCGTCCTCTTCCACCCGCACATGCCCGAACGCGGCGCCGAATACGTCGCGCACACGCTTGGCACCCGCTGGATCGGTCAGGGGCCGAAGGTCGATGCATTCGAGCGCGAGTTCCGCGCCCGGTTGAGGCAGGCGGGTCCCTGCCTCGCCGTCGGTTCGGGAACGGACGCACTGCACCTCGCCTATCTCCTGGCCGGGATCGGCCCGGGCGACGAGGTCGCGACGCCGCTCTTCACGTGCACGGCGACCAATCTGCCACTGCTTTACATCGGCGCCATTCCGCGCTTCGTCGATGTCGATCCCGTGACGCTGAACATCTCGGTCGAGGATCTCGCGCGCAAGGTCGGTCCGAAGACCAAGGCGATCGTCGTCGTGCATTACGGCGGCCTGCCCTGCGACATGGACGAAATCCACGCCATCGCCCGGCGCTGGGGGATCCCGGTGATCGAGGACGCGGCGCATGCGCTTGGCGGCGCGTATGACGGCAAGCCGGTCGGTGCGCTGTCCGAGTTCACGATGTACAGCTTCCAGGCGATCAAGCATCTGACCACGGGCGACGGAGGTCTGCTCACCTTCAAGGATGCGTCGCTCGAGCCGCTGGCGCGGCGTCTGCGCTGGTTCGGAATCGACCGTGAGGACAAGCAGAAGGGCATCTGGGAGAACGACATCCGCGAGGTCGGCTACAAGTACCAGATGACCGATATCGGTGCGGCGCTCGGCCTTGCCGGGCTAGAGGAACTCGACCGGACGCTCGCGCATCGCAAGGCTCTTTATCGTCGGTATGTCGAGCGGCTCAAGGGGTGCCCGGGCCTGCGCATCGTCGACGATTTCGATCCGCGCAAGGAGCACGCAGCGTGGCTGTTCTCGATCCTGGCCGAGCGGCGCCGCGATCTCCAACTCAAGCTGCGCGAGCGTCGGATCGAGTCGGGACAGACGCATTACCGCAATGATCGCTATTCGGTGTTCGGGCAGAGCGGGCATTTCCCGAACATGGACAAGGTCGACGACGCCTACCTCATCCTGCCGCTGCATACCAAGATCGGGATCGCCGAGGTGGACACGATCTGCGACGTCATCCGGGAGGGATGGTGAGATGGAGTCGGCACCGAGCATCGATTTCTGCATCCCGGCGATCGGCGCCGGTGCGCGGTATCTCGACTTCCTGATCGAAAACCTGTTCAAGACCGCGGCCGATCCCGACCGCATCCGCGTCCTCGTGAGCTATCACACAGACGAGGATCGCGCGCAACTCGAAGCGTGCGAATCGGCCGCGCGCATCGCGGCCTTCGTCCAGGTCCCGGCGCACGAGGGCGTGATGTTCGCGCCCTCGGCGAACCATTCCGCGGCGATCAACGCGCTGGCGCGGCTCTGCACGGCCGACATCATCGTTCTCAGCGACTACGACATGGCGTTCCTGATGCCGGGATGGGACCGGTTCATCGCCGAGCGCCTGCATGCGGGCGGGATCGACCTTTTCGGCGTCTGCTACCCGCCGCTGGCGTTGACGCAGCAATTCGCCCGTGACGGCGCGCTCGGCTGGCTCAGCGGTGTCGCGCTCGCCAAGTACCAGCGCATCCCGAATCTCAGCTTCCTGGCCATTAAGCGGACATTGCTCGACCGCTGCTTCCCCGACGGCACGATCACCGCCTTCGATCGGTATCTGGCCGAGGGGAACCTGCCGTTCCGGGTGATGAGCACGCGTGCCCTCGCCCGCGAGAATCAGATCCCGATGGGCATGGTGCAATGGCTCGACACGGGCTACGAGATTCCCGAGTTGATCGCCCGCCATGGGCTCCGGCACGAGGCCCTCGCCTATCGCGATCTCGCCGAGCAGGACGCATTCGCAGTGGCCGAGCCGTTCCAGGCGCTCGATCGCATCCGCCAGCCCGAGTTCTTCTACGCCGCGGACGTTCCCTTCCTCTGCCATTTCAAGAAGGGATCGATGAAGGCGCAGAACGGCACGCCGGTCAGCCTGTTTGACCTCTTCGTGGCGAACGTCGAAAGCTTCCTCGCGACCCGATTCTCCGCCGCCCGCGCGGTGGACGCGCGGGCACCGGCGTCATGGGCATCGTGATCCGGCCAGCGCGGTCGGCGCTGGATTTCGAGTACGTTCGCCGATTGCGCAATGCCAACCGCACCCACCTGACCGGAGACGGTGGACGGATCGGCGTGTTTCGCCAACTGCGCTTCTGGCTGCGTCGCCCGGCGGGGATTGATCTCTATCTCGCGGAATGCGACGGTCGGCGCTGCGGATATCTGCTGCTGCGCCGCGCCGACGCCACCACCTACATCACCGAGGTCGTCGACGTCCGGCATCGCGGACGCGGCGTGGCGCGCGAGATGATCCGCTTCGCTGCCGCGCGGCACCCGCATCTCAGCGCCGAAATCTTCGCCGCGAACGAGGTGTCGCGCCGGCTCCATGCGCGCGCGGGTTTCGCTTTCGCCGGCGCGGCAGACGGGCGCGAGCGCCACGTTCTCGACGACGCGGCTGCCGCGCGCGCCGCCTGACCGCCGGCGCATCTTCGCCGACGCAGCGTGCAAGCACGCCGAGCAACGCTTGCCATGCGCCGTGCTCCGCCGCAGACTCGCGGACGGGGGTAACCATGTCGCCACGTTCCGCTCACGATCTGTCGCCGGTCGCGTCGCCGGCTGCCTGGACGGGCGCCGCCATCGATTGGCGCCGCGAGGGGCTGCATCGCATCGACGCCGCGGAGCGCGCGGAGATCGATGCCGCGCTCGCGCATCTGCGCCGCCGTGGCGACATCGATCTGCCGGCGATCACGCCGACACTTTTTCCGTTGCCGACGCTGGGGGCGCGGCTTGCGGCGCTGGCCGGGACGCTGCGCCATGGCTGCGGCTTCGTGCTGCTGCGCGGGCTGGAGCTTGACCGCTACGACGCGGATGACATCGCGCGGATCTATGTCGGCCTCGGCGCGCATGTCGGTCGCGCCACGACGCAGTCGCGGCAGGGCGAGTATCTCGGCCATGTCGTCGACATCAGCGATGTCGATCCCTCCGTCCGCGGCTACCAGTATGGCGGCGGCCAGAACATGCACAGTGATTCCTGCGACATCATCGGTCTGATGTGCGTGCGTGCCGCGCGGTCCGGCGGCGCCAGTCGCATCGTCAGCGCGGTCGCCATCCATGACGAACTGGCGCGCACCCGTCCGGATCTGCTGCGTCTTCACTACGAAGGCTTCGTCTACCGACGCAACGAACTCGACGCGAAGCTTGGAGCGGGCGTCGTGGTGCCGCCGGTGCCGATCGCGACCTTCTCGCGGGCGACCGGCGAATTGTCCTGCTATCTCGGCACGAACTATGCCCTCAAGGCGGCCGATGCCGGCGACAGCGTGCTCAGCGCCGCCCAGCGCGAGGCGATCGCCATCGTCCAGGACATCGCGGCGCGTCCCGATTTCCATCTC
>CAIOSQ010000329.1 GCA_903860935.1 uncultured Rhodospirillales bacterium
CCTTCGGCGCTCACGCAGCGGCAGGACTGGATCGCAGCCGAACTCGCGCGCGCCGATTTCGACGCGCAGTTCCGCATCCTGTTCCAGCCGCGGATCTGCGCCGCGACGGGCGCGATGGCGTCCAGCGAGGTGCTCCTGCGCTGGACGCATCCCGTGCAGGGGCCGATCTCGCCGCTGGAATTCATACCGGTCGCGGAAGCCACCGGCCGGATCGACGACGTGACGGCCTGGGTCCTGCGCCAGGCCGCGCGCGGATGGCGCATGCTCGCCGAGGGCGGGCTCGATCTCTCGGTATCGGTCAACGCGCCAATCTCCACCATCTCGTCGCCGCGCTTCGTCGACATGGTCGCCGGCATCCTGAGCGAGGAGGGCATGCCGGCCAACCGGCTGGAGATCGAGATCACCGAAAGCAACCGTCTGGAGAAGGCCGACACGGTCCGCGAGGTCGTGGACGGCCTGCGCGAGATGGGCACGCGCTTCGCACTCGACGATTTCGGGACCGGATATTCCTTCTTCGAGACGCTGCGCTGGCTGAATATCGACAGCCTCAAGGTCGACAGGTCCTTCGTCATGACGCTCGCCGGACACGGCAAGAACGGCAATAACGAGAAGATCGTCGCGTCGATCGTCGATCTCGCGGATTCGCTCCATCTGACGGTGATCGCGGAGGGCGTCGAGACGCGCGAGCAGGTTGACCTGCTTCGCGGCCTCGGGGTGAGACAACTGCAGGGCTTCTTCTTCGCGGCGCCGATGCCGCCTGACGAACTCCTGCGCGCCGGTCTCGCCCGGCGCGATCATCGCAGGGCGCGCAGCTTCGGCGACGCGACCCGCGACGCGGTGGCGTGACCATGTTCCGTGCCGCAAGCGCCCATTCGAAGAACCCGGCGGGTGCAGAGGCCGCCGCGGAGTGCATCGCGCAACTCGAGGGCGCGGGCGTGACCGATCCGGATTTCGTTATCGTCCACGCCAATTGCGCGATCGGCCTCGACATGTTCGGTCGCGCGCTCCACGCGCGCTGGCCGACGAGTCGTTTGCACGCGGCGACATCCTGCCTCGGCGGCATGACGGACGTCGCGACCGCCATGGCTCCCGAGGCCGGTATCGGTCTGCTTGCCATCAGCGATCCCACTGGCGATTACGGCGTCGCGGCCGGGCCGCTCGCCGGGGACGCCCGCGCGACCGGCCAGCGTCTCACCTGCGAGGCGCTGGCGCGCGCGGGCCGCGCGGGCGAGGTACCCGCGCTCGTTCTCGTCTGCGCGACGCCAGGAGACGAGGAAGAATTTCTGGCCGGTGTCCAGGCCGGGATCGGGCCTGGTGTGCCGATCATCGGCGGCTCGGCGGCCGACAACACGATCGCGGGCCACTGGCGCGTCCTCGACGCCGACAATGCGATCGCCGACGCGGCGCTGGTCAGCGTGCTCTTTCCCAGCGTCACGGTCAGCACCGCCTTCGAAAGCGGCTACGCGCCGAGCGAATGCCGTGGCACGATCACGCGCGCCGCCGGGCGGCGCATTCTCGAGATCGACGGCCAGCCAGCCGCGGACGTCTACGAGCGCTGGACCGAAGGTGCGGTCCGCAGGCCGGCGATTGGCGGCGTCAACATCCTCATGAAATCCGCCCTGACGCCGCTTGGCCGCGTGGCGAGCGTCCTGGAGGACATGCCCCTCTACGTCCTCTCGCATCCGGAGACGATCGTGGCGGACGGTTCGATGACCCTGTTCACGCGCGTATCCGAGGGCGACGAGGTGGTGCTCATGAATGGGACGGCGACGACCCTGGTCGGCAGGGCCGGCAGCGTCGTGCGCTCGGCCGCCCTGATCGGCGACATCGACCCGTCGGAGATATCGGCGCTGGCAATGTATTACTGCGGCGGCTGCATGCTTCAGGTGCGCGACCGCCTCGACGAGATGCGGCAGGCTCTCGCGAAAGAGTTCCCCGGCGTCCCGGCGACAGTCGGGTTCACCTTCGGCGAGCAAGGCTCGCTCGCCCTCGGTTCCGTGCGGCACGGCAACCTGATGATCTCCGCGATCGTCTTCGGGCGCTGAGCCCCGAACGTGCGATGACGCCACCCAGCGGTCACGGCGCCGACGGCGACTTGGCGGAGCGCCAGCACCTCGTACGCCTCGCGCGCGTCGCCGCCGCCACGTCCAACCTCGTGATCGTCACGGACGCACGGCGGCGCATCGAGTGGGTGAACGACGCCTTCACGCGGACGACGGGATACACCCTCGACGAGGTGCGCGGCCGCCGACCGGGCGAACTGCTGCAGTTCGCGGACACCGATGCGGCGACGGTGGCGCGAATCCGCGATGCGCTGGATGCGCGGCAGCCGGTCCATGCGGAGATCCTGAACCGCGCGAAGTCGGGTCAGTCCTATTGGCTCGCGATCGACATCCAGCCCGTCCTCGACGCGCGGGGCGAGCTCGACGGCTTCATCGCGATCCAGACCGACATCAGCGAAAAGAAGCTCCAGGCCGAGACGTTGGCGCGGTTCGCGGCCGAGGCGGAGCAGGCCCGCGCGACGCTGCTCGCGGCGGTCTCGGCCCTGCCCGACGGGTTCGCGCTGTTCGACGCACAAGGGCGGCTGGTCCTGTGCAACGACCGGTACAAGGCGCTGCATCCGCGGTCGAACGACGCGCTCGCGCCCGGCGCGACGCTGGCGTCGATCCTGGCGGCGGAGCTTTCGCGGGGGGAATATCCCGAAGCGCGCGGTCGCGAACAGGCGTGGCTCGAGGCGCGGCTGGGGGCGGTGCGCGACCGACAGGGATGGGAGACGGAGACCGAACTTGCGGATGGCCGCTGGGTGCGCAGCGCGAAACTGCGCATCGCCGACGGCCAGATGATCGCCCTGCGCAGCGACATCACCCGGCTCAAACGCGCCGAGAAGACCGCGATCGCACAGCGTCTCGCGGCCATGGACGCGTCGCACGACGCCATCGCCATCGCCGGCCCGGATGGACGGCTCACCCATGTGAACGCTGCACTCGCGCGGATGTTCGGTGGCGACGGCGACCATGCCTGGCTGGGCCGGGAGTGGTCGGAGCTCTGCCATCCGGCCGACCGCGCGTCGGTGGCGACGGCCGCACGCGAGGCGATCGCCGCGCGTGGCGCCTGGCGCGGCTACATGCGCGCGCTCTACGCCGATGGCGCGACACCGCACCAGGAGGTGTCCTTGACCCGCGCGCCGGACGGCTCCTTCGTCCTGATCGCGCGCGACGTCAGCCAGCTGAAGGCGGATCTCCAGGCGGAGATGGCGCTTCACGATCTCCTGATGACCATCGCCTCGCGCTACCTCAACACGCCAGTCGAGCAGGTCGACGCGGCGATCGAAGCGGCGCTCGGGCAGCTCGCGCGCTTCGTCGGGGCCGACCGCGCCTATCTCTTCGACTACGACTGGGCGGCGGGCACGACGACCAACACCCATGAGTGGTGCGGCGACGGCATCGCGCCGCAGCGCGAGAGGCTCCAATCCGTCCCGCTGGCCGGGCTCTCCGGGTGGACCGATACCCATCGCGAGGGACGCAGTGTCCATGTTCCCGACGTTGCGGAGCTTCCGGCCGACGGCCAGCTGCGCCAGCTTCTCGAACCGCAGGGCATCAAGAGCTGCGTCGCGATCCCGATCATGGACGGACTGCGATGCGAGGGCTTCCTCGGCTTCGATTCCGTCCGCCGTCGCTACGCCTACAGCCACCGCGAGCGGCTGCTGCTCAGCTTCTTCTCCGAGATCTCGCGCAGCCTGCGCAACCGAACGCGGCTGGAGACCCTCTCGCGCGACGTGAGCGAGAGGCTTCGTCACGAGGAGGAACGACGGCGGCTTCAGGACCTCGTCACCCGCGAACGCGTCGCGCATGACGCGAGGCTGGAACGCACGCTCGTGGAGCTGAAGCGGCTCCACGACCGCGACCGGCAGATGCGGGCGGCGAGCGAGATGGTGGTGCGCGCGCTGCGCAGCCTGAGCGAGGTCGAGGATCCGGCCGATGGTCCCGTCCGGCTGCTGAGCCAGCTCGCCGAGGCAATGGAGACGCCCTATGCCGCGCTGCTGCCGCGCGACACGGACGGCACGCCGCTCTGCGCCGACCATGCGGCATGGTGGGACGCCGTGCAGCGCCAGACCGGGGTGATCGACTATCTCGCCGAACGTCCCAGCCGCATGATCGCGGATGTCTCGGCGGCTGCCACCCTCGCGCCGCTCGCGGCCCTGCCCGAGCTGCGCTGGATGGCGAGCGCGCGGATCGAGCCATCGCTGCCCGGCTATCTGCTCGTCGTCGCCGGCGCACGCCGCGAGGGCCTCGACCAGGGAAGGCTGCAGCTCTTCCAGCGCTTCGTGCCGCTCCTCGCCGAGGCCCTGAGACGGCGGCGCGACTCGATCAGGGCGCGCAAGCTGGAGCAGGATCTTCAGCAGGCGCAGAAGCTGGAAGCGCTGGGTATGCTGGCCGGCAGCATCGCCCACGAGATCAACACGCCGATGCAGTATATCGGTGACAACCTGCAATTCCTGCGCGACGCGTTCCGCGATCTCCTTCGTCCAGCCACCATGGGCGGTGCTGCGGATCTCGCCGCGGGATCCGAGGCAGCCGATCTCCTCGCCGAGATCCCGGACGCCCTGGACCAGTCGCTCACCGGCTGCGAACGCATCGCCGAGATCGTCGCCGCTGTCCGCACCTTCGCCTATCCAGACCTTGCGCAGGACGAGGATGTCGATCTGCGGGCCGTGCTGGAGCATTGCCTGATCATCACGCGCAGCACCTGGAAGCACGAGATCGACGTCGCCCTGGACTGCGCACCGAACGTTCCTCTGGTCCGCGGCGGACCCGGGCAGATCAGCCAGGTCTTCGTCAATCTCATCACGAACGCCTGCCACGCCGTGCGGGACGCGCGCGCGGCGCCGGGCATGGTGCGTATCTCGCTCGGCGCGGAAGAGGATTTCGCGATCGTGCATCTCGACGACAATGGTCCGGGCGTTCCGCCGGAGCTACGCGAGCGCGTCTTCGACCATTTTTTCACGACCAAGGAGGTCGGCAAGGGAACCGGCCAGGGGCTCGGCATCAGCCGCAGGATCGTGGAGCGCTATCGCGGCCGCCTGACGCTCGGCAACTCGCAGCTCGGCGGCGCGCGGTTCACGGTGACGTTTCCCGTCCGCGGATGATGGCCAGGCGGCGGGGCCGTTACTGGCCGGCGTTGCGCAGGACGACGCCCACGAGTTCCGCCTGACGCGAGACCCCGACCTTGGCGAATACCGCCTTGAGGTAGGTCTTCGCCGAGTTGACGGTCCAGCCCTCGGCGGCCGCCGCGTCCTCGAGCGCGAGCCCGCGCGCGAGCGCGGCCGCGAGCCGGCTCTCGGAGGGCGTCAGTCCGAACATGCCGCGCAGCAGGTTCGGATCGACGGCCGGGTCGTCGTCCGCCGCGAAGAGATAGAGGCAGATCAGCGGCTCCGTGCCGTCCTCGTCCGGGACACGCGGGCGCACAACGACCCGCAGCAGGCCGTGGTCGCGCGTCTCGATCGTCAGCGCATCGGGCGTCCCCGCGTCGCGCGCCGTCCTGATCGCCGCGTGCAGGCGGCCGGTGGCCTCCATCGAACTCGCACGGCACGTCCCCGTGTTCTCGACGAGGATGCCGTCGCGCCGCGCCAGCAGCGTTCCGGCCCGCTGGTTCGTGAACTGGACCTGGCCGCGCGGGCCGAGCACGATCACCCCGGATTTCAGCTGGTCGATCGCGGCCTTCGCGGAGAGGTCGCCGCCCGATGCCATCGCGGCCGCGTCGCGGCTGCGCAATGCGGCGCTCACTGCCGCGACGAGCACCGGGGTCGGGCACGGCTTGACGAGATAGCGGAAGATCCGTCCGACATTGATCGAGGAGATGGCGAGATCGAAATCGGTCGAACCGGACAGGACGATCGTGCGCGTCTGCGCGTGCCGCTCGGCCAGCGCCGCCGCGAGATCGATCCCGTTCAGTCCGGGCATGCGGATGTCGGCGACGACGACGTCGGCGGGGTCGGCGAGCAGCGCCGCCAGCGCCGCCCTGGGATCACCGTGGAAGGACATGTCCCAATCGAGGCCGGACCGGCGCAACGCCCGGCGCAACCCGGCGAGCAGGTCCGCGTCATCGTCGACGAAGGCGACCCGCGCGCGACGCGCGGGCAGCGACGTCGTGGCCGGAAGGCGATCCTCCCCCTGGGTGATCCCCGGAAATGCGGCCCCGGCGGGGCTCTTCGTCTGCGCCATGGGTTTGCGTGCGATAGCCTCGGCCGCCAGGGTGGGAAATCCGGGCGCGGCCCTGTGTCCAGGGTCCTCGGTACCGCGAACGCGGTTAACGAATTCCTAAGCCGGCGCCGCCTCGGCCGGAACCGGCGCATCGGCGGCAAGCAGACCCTCGGCCTTCAGATCCGACCACAGTCGCGCCGGGATGGGGCGCGCCAGCGAGGCGACGTTGCGCGCGACCTCCGCCGCGGACACCGCGCCCAGGACGACAGAGGCCACGGCGGGATGGGCCATGGCGAAGCGCAGCGCCGCATCGGGCAGTGCGACCGCGTGCGCCCGACATACCGCCTCGATGCGGCGCACGCGCGCCATGATCTCCGGCGGTGCGGGCCGGTAATTGTAGCGCGCGCCCTCGACCGCACCGGTGGCGAGGATCCCGGAATTATAGACGCCACCCAGGATCACGCCGATGCGCTTGCGCAGCGCGAGCGGCAGGAAGCTGTCGGCGCCGCCCTGCTCCAGCAGCGAATAGCGACCGGCCATGAGGACGGTGTCGAAATCGCCGGCCTCGGCGAAGCGTACGCAGGTCTCGGCCTCGTTGATCCCGACGCCGATCGCCTTGACCACGCCCTCGGCGCGCAGCCGGTCCAGCGCGCGATAGGCGCCGTCCATCGCCTCCTTGAACCGCGCCTCGAAGCCGTCGCCATGGGTCCAGACATCGACGTCGTGGATCAGCAGGATGTCGATGCGATCGACGCCCAACCGCAGGAGCGACTGCTCGAAAGCGCGCAGCGCCCCGTCGTAGGAATAATCGAAGGATGCGCGATGCGGGACGCCGCCCGCGAAGCCCGGCGAGATCACGCCCGCGGGCGGCGGGTCGGGCCGGCGGCGGGGATCCATGACACGACCGATCTTCGTCGAGAGCACCACGCCCGCGCCCGGCTGGCGGCGGAGCCCGGCGCCCACGCGCAGCTCCGACAAGCCGTTGCCGTAATGCGGCGAGGTGTCGAACAGCGTCATCCCCGCACCGCGCGCCGCCGCGACCGCTGCCACGGCGGTCTCGTCGTCCAGCCGGGCATAGAGATCGCCGAGCGGCGCGGCGCCGAAACCGAGCACCGATACGGGCAGGCCGGTACGGCCAAGGGGACGGGTTTCGATCATCGCTCTCGCTCCATCGCTGACACCATCCGAGCCTATCCCGGGCGACCTCCGCACGGCAAAGCCAGCCGCCCGGTCATGGCCGGATGCGGAACCATGCGACGTAGAGGGCCGGCAGGAAAAACAGCGTGAGCAGCGTCGCGACGGCGAGCCCGCCCATGATCGCGTAGGCCATCGGCCCCCAGAACACGGTGGGCGCGATCGGCGCCATGCCCAGGATCGCCGCCGCGGCGGTCAGGAGGATGGGGCGAAAACGGTGCATGGTCGCCTCGATCACCGCGTCCCAGGGCGCGCGGCCATGCGCCCGCTCGGTCTCGATCTGGTCGATCAGGATCACCGAGTTGCGCACGATCATGCCGATCAGGGCCAGGACACCGAGGATGGCGACGAAACCCAGCGGCTTGCCCGCCAGCAGCAATGCCGCCACGACGCCCACCAGACCCAGCGGCGCGACGCTCAGCACAAGGATCAGGCGCTGGAAACTCCGCAGCTGCACCATCAGGATCGTCAGCATCAGGATCAACATGACCGGCACGACCGCGGCGACGGAGGCCTGGGACTTGGCGCTCTCCTCGATCGTGCCGCCGATCGTCACGGCATAACCCGCCGGCAGCGTCGCGTTGAGGGCCGCGATCCGGCCGGAGAGGTCCCGGGCGACGCTCGCGGGAAGGGCGCCCGGCGAGAGATCCGCCTGGACGAGCAGCATCGGCTGACGGTCGCGCTGCCAGACGATCGGGAATTCCTGCTCGTAGGCGATGGTGGCGAACTGTCCCAGCGGGACCACGCGCCCGTTGGGCAGCGCGACCTGCAGCGAGCGCAGCGTCGCGGGCGAGGCGCGTTCCGACGCCTCCGCGCGCACGACGACGTCGACGAGATAGATGTCGTCGCGCAGCTGCGTCACCGTGCTGCCGCTCATCACCGCGTTCAGGATCTGGGCGAGATCGCGCGATCCGAGCCCGAGCAGCCGCGCCTGATCCTGGTCGACGGCGACGCGCAGGACCCGCGCCGGCTCGCCCCAGCTGTAGTTGAGCTGCCGGGTCACGGGAGACGCGGCGACGACCTCCGCCGTGGCCTGGGCGATCTCGCGCAGCCGCACGATGTCGGGTCCGGTGACGCGGTATTGCAGCGGCCAGCCGACCGGTGGCCCCATCTCCAGCGGCGAGACACGCGCGACGGCCTGCGGCAACTCCGTCTCCAGAAACGTCTCGAGTCGCTTGCGCAGCCGCTCGCGGGCATCGAGATCGCGGGCAACGATCACCAGCTGCGAGATCGAGTCGTTCTGCAGCTGGACGTCGAGAGGAAGGTAGAACCGCACTGCGCCGCGGCCGACATAGGTACTCCAGCGCGCGACGTCCGGATCGTCGCGCAGCGCCGCGTCGATGCGCGACGCCGCCTCGCGGCTGGCATGGATCGAGGCGTTCTGCGCCAGCTTCACGTCGACCAGCAATTCGGGCCGGTCCGAGGCCGGAAAGAATTGCTGCGGCACGAAGCGCATGCCCCACAGCGCGGCGACGAACAGGCCGAGCGCCGCGAGAATCGTGGCCCAGCGCGCGCGCAGCGCCAGCACGAGCAGCGTGCGGAAACCGCGCATCAGCCATCCGGGCTCGGCCGCGTGGGCATGGCCCGCCTTCGCGCCGAGCATCCAGACGCCGAGCAGCGGCGTGAACACGACCGCGACCACCCAGGACGCGACAAGCGCGATCGCCACCACGGCGAAGATCGAGAAGGTGTACTCGCCGGCCGAGCTGCGCGCGAAGCCGATCGGGACGAAGCCCGCCACGGTCACCAGCGTGCCGGTCTGCATCGGAAACGCCGTCGAGGTATAGGCGAAGGTCGCGGCGGCGAGCTTGCTGTCGCCCTGTTCCAGGCGCGTGATCATCGTCTCCACGGTGATCATTGCATCGTCGACCAGCAGCCCAAGCGCGATGATCAAGGCGCCGAGGGAGATGCGCTGGAGGTCGATGCCCGCCATCTCCATGGCGACGAAGGTGATCGCGAGGACCAGCGGTATCGACACCGCGACGACCGCACCGGCGCGTAGGCCGAGGCTGACGAAGCTGACCGCGAGCACGATCGCGATCGCCTCCCACAGCGCCTTCATGAACTCGGCGACCGCGATCTTCACCGTCTCCGGCTGGGCCGCGACGAGCCTGGGCTCGATGCCGACGGGCAGGTCTGTGACGATCGCGGCCATCGCGCGCTCGATGTTTTCCCCGAGGGCCAGGATGTCGCCGCCGTCACGCATCGCAATGGCGAGGCCGATCGCCGGCTTGCCGTCGACGCGGAACATCGGCTGCGGCGGATCGGCGTAGTCGCGCCGCACCGTGGCGATGTCGCCGATCCGCACGAAACGCCCGTCGACCGCGAAATTGACCGCGAGGATGTCGGCCTCCGAGCGGAACGCGCCGGAGACGCGCAGCAGCAACGTCTCGTCGCCAGTCGTCACCCGGCCCGCGGGTGCGACCGCGTTCTGGCGCTGCAGCGCGGCGATCAACGCGCCGGTGTCCAGGCCGAGCCCGGCAAGGCGCGCGGTCGAGAATTCGATATGGATGCGCTCGTCCTGGGCGCCGACGACATCGATCTTGGAGATTTCGGGCAGGCGCAGCAGCCGGGCGCGCACCGCGTCGACATGGTCGCGCAATTCGCGATGGGTGAACCCGTCGGCGGTGAAGCCATAGACGATGCCGAACGTGTCGCCGAACTCGTCGTTGAAACCCGGCCCAACGAGGCCATCGGGCAATGTGCCGCGGATGTCGCCGATCTTCTTGCGCACCTGGTACCAGATGCCGGGTACGGCGGCGGCGGGCGTCGTGCCCTTGAGATTGACGAAGATCGTCGCCTGGCCAGGCGTCGTGTAGCTGCGCAGGAAATCGAGGTTGGGCGTCTCCTGCAGCTTGCGCTCCAGGCGCTCGGTGACCTGCCGCAGCGTATCGTCGAGGCTGGCCCCCGGCCACGCCGCCTGCACGACCATGGTCTTGATGGTGAAGGCCGGATCCTCGGCGCGGCCGAGCCGGAAATACGACGCGATGCCGGCGACGACGACGATCAGCATGAAATAGGCGACCAGGGACCGCTGCCCGATCGCCCATTCCGAAAGGTTGAAGCGCTTCACGGCGCGTTCCCCAGCAACCTTACCTTCTGGCCGTTATGGAGGACCTGGACGCCCGCGGTGACGATGACGTCGCCGGTTTCGAGGCCCTGGGCGACGATGACGCTGGCCGGGTCGTAGCGCGCGATCTCGACCTGGCGCGGCGCGACCGTGCCGCGCGCGGTATCGACGACCCAGACCGCGGGCCGGCCCTCGGATGTGGTGAGCGCGCTCGCCGGGATCTCGACGCCCGCGGATGCGGCGAGCCGCACGCTGCCGGTCACCGTCGCGCCGAGCAGCATGGCGGGCGGCGGCTCGGTGAGGCCCACCTTGACCTGATAGGTCCGCGTCACCGGATCGGCCTGGGGCGCGACCTCGCGCACGCGGCCGGTGGTGCGGATGCTCGGATCGTCGGTCAGCGCGATGTCGATCAACGGGTCGCGCGGCCCGATGCGGATGAGCTGCGCGGGAACGTCGAAGACCGCGTCGCGACCCTCGCGCCGTGCGACCTGCACGATCGTCTGGCCGGCGCGCACGACCTCGCCGGGCTCGGCGCTCTTGGCGGTGACCGTGCCGGCGGCGTCGGCGACGAGGCGCGTATAGCTCAGCTGGTCCTGGGCCGTGCGCAGCTGCGCCTGGGCGGAATCGACCTGGGCCTGGGCGCTTTCCATCGCCTGGCGCGCCTGATCGAGCTGCGCGCGCGTCGTGTAGCCCTGCCCGATCAGGCTCTGCTGGCGGGAATGCGCGCTGGTCGTCTGGACGAGGACCGCGCGCGCCGCGGTCAGCGCGGCCTGGGCCGAGCGCAGCGCGTTCTGCTGATTCTCCGGATCCAGGGTCGCGATCGCCTGGCCGGGGACCACGGCGTCGCCGACATTGACCAGCCGCGTGGCGAGCCGCCCATCCATGCGAAACGCGAAGCTGACCTCGTTCTGCGCCTTGATCTGTCCGGTCAGCGAAACGAGCTCGCCCTCGGCGCGGCGCTCGACGGTCACGGTCCGGACCGGACGAGCCCCGGGCGCGGCGGGTGGCGGCGGCTGCTCGCAGCCCGACAGGACCGTCAGGACGGCCACGGCCATCGACAGGCGTGCACGCATCGACAACTTCCCCCACGTCTCGCGGCGCTCCGGTCGCACCATAATGGATGTTCTACACGCGCCGAGACGCTGTCAATTCGCTTCGGGTCGACGCGGATCGGATGTCCGGTCTATGCTGCCGGTGTGCGTCGTAGGGGCTTCGGCGCATGCGGCGGGGGCCGCATGGTTCAGGGGAAGGGACGACAGATGAGCGAGACTGCGGGGCAAGAGGCGCCCCCACCGGAATTCGCGGAGATCCGCGCGGCGATAGCGCGCATACCGCGCGTGGACATCGCGATCCGCAACACGCCGCTGATCGAGGCGCCGAACCTGGCGCGGGTCCTCGGCGGGCCACGGATCTTCGTCAAGCGCGACGACCTGACGGGCGTCGCCTTCGGCGGCAACAAGCTGCGCAACCTCGAATTCCGCCTCGCGCGCACGATGCAGGAGAACCCCGACGTGGTGATCGTCGGCCTCGACCTGCAGTCGAATTCCGCGCGCCAGACGGTCGGGGCCTGCAACAAGCTGGGCCTCGACACAATCCTCGTCCTCGAGGGCGCGCGCCCCAACCAGGTCCAGGGCAATCTTCTGGTCGACTATCTGCTGGGCGCCGAGGTCCATTTCGCGCGCGATCGCGCCGAGCAGCGCCGCATGCTCGACCAGATCGCCGCCGAACAGCGCGCCAGAGGCAGGCGCCCGCATATCCTCAACGACAATCCGATGTTCGACGTCGCCTCGGCCATCGCCTATCTCGAGACGATGATGGAGATGCTCGAGCAGCTCGCCGCGATCGGCGTCAGGCCGACCGCGTTCTACATGTCGTCGAGCGGCAAGGGCGCGGCCGGGTTCGAGATCGCGCGCAAGCTCTTCGGCGGTTTCGCCGTGCATTGCGTGACCGCGACCAGCGAGTTCGACGTCCCGGCCCGCACCGCGAAGATCGCCAACGAGACCTGCGAGGCGCTCGGGCTGTCCCTGCGCCTGGGGGCCGAGGACATCACCAATTTCACCGGCTTCGTGGGCGAACGCTACGGCGTGCCGAGCGAGGCCGGCAACGAGGCCACCCGCCTCTTCGCGCGCCACGAAGGCATCGTCCTCGACCCGATCTATACCGGCAAGGCGGCGTCGGGCATGGTCGCGCATATCCGCGACGGTCGCTTCACCAAGGACGACGTGGTGGTCTTCGTCCATACGGGCGGATCGCCCGCCATCTTCACATGGAACCAGCTCTGGGCGGATGGCGCAGGCGCCACGCCCTGAGCCAACGCCCGACGTACCGAACCGGAAGGATTTCACGATGCATCGCAGGACCGCGCTCTCGCTTCTCTCGACCGCCGCCGCCGCCGCGCCCTTCGCGGGCTGACGCGAGGCGCTCGCCCAGGCCGCGCCCGGCCGTACGCTCACCTACGGCCAGAGCACCCGCGTCACCGCGCTCGACCCGGCGCAGGGCGCCTTCGCGACCTATCCCGGCGGCTACGAGGTCGGGTATTGCATGTTCGACAGGCTGGTCGATTTCGACGCCGATCTGCGGATCGTGCCGGGCCTCGCCACGCGATGGGAGGTGGCGGCCGACGTCACGTCGGTGCGCTTCACGCTGCGCAAGGGCGTGGTCTTCCACGACGGCACGCCGTTCGACGCCGCGGCCGTGAAGTTCAATGTCGAACGGATGATGGACCGCGAGCGTACGCCGACCAACCGGCCGCTCTGGGATGTCGTCGCCGGGGCCGACATCATCGACGCGGAGACCGTGATCGTCCGGACCAAGGGGCCGTTCTCCCAGATCCTGAACAGCTTCGCGCATGGCTCGGGATCAATGGTGTCGCCCGCCTCCGTCGCCAAGCACGGCGAGAAGGGCGTGCTGCAGAACGACCACATCTACGGCGACCTCGCGCCCTACTTTGCCGAGGCCGCGGCGCGCTTCCCGGGCCGCTTCATCGGCCTCGCCCAGGTGGACGAGCCCTTCGCCTATCGCGACGACCAGCTCGCCAAGCTGGAACGCGAGGTGACGACGCTGGGCATGCGGGGACTCTATTTCACGATGACTGCGTTCTGCGCTAACGGCTACGCGCATTTCCCCGACGAGCCGCTGTTCGATCCGCTCTGGCGTCTGGTCGCCAAGCTTAAGCTGCCGGTGTTCTGGGTTCATTCGGCGAAATCGCCGGCGGGCACGTATCTCGACGAGATGAACCGCCTCGCGCGCATCGTCGACCGCCATCCCGGGATCCGGCATGTCCTCGTCCATGGCGTCCCGACCAGCATCTACTGCGACGCGGCGGATCGTCTCGCCATTCCCGAGGAGATCTGCCGCCTGCTCGATGGTGGCCAAGTCTTCTCGGAGGTGCTCTACCCGATCGCCTGGGGCGGTCGCATGCCCTATCCCTATGCGCGTGCCCTGACCCATATACGTCAGCTCTACGACCGGTTCGGCGCGAGCCAGCTCTGCTGGGGCTCCGACATGCCGAATGTCGGGCGCTACTGCACCTATCGCCAGTCTCTCACCTATGTCTGGGACCAGTGCGACTTCCTCGCGCCGGCCGATCGTCGCCGGATCTTCCGCGAGAACACGCTGGGCCTGTTCGGCCTCGGCGCGGGCTGAGGCGCGACGTCAGGCGAAGCCGGGTGGCGCGACGAAGCCGCGCCACGCGCGCTCCAGGAGTTGCGCGAAGCGGATCGTCGTGTGGTCGCGGTACTGGGCGGACATGATCTGCACGCCGACCGGCAAGCCGTCCTTCGTCTGGCCCGCGGGCGCCACGGTCGCGGGCAGGTAGCAGACGCCGCCGAGGCCGGCCCAGAACATCTGCTCCGTGCCGGGTTGGCGGCCACCATTGACGTCCAGCATGCGCTCCCAGCGCTCGCCCGTCTGGTCATGCGGGAAGGCGGCGGTCGTCGCGGTCGGGCAGAGGATCACGTCCCACGCGGCGAAGAACGCGTCCCAGGCCAGCCGCATGCGGTGGCGCTGCTCATTGACGCGCAGCCAGTCGCGATGGAACAACGTGTTGCCGCGCAACATGCGCGCGCGATAGCTCTCGTCCTCCGGGGCGAGGCGGCGCGCCTCGTCGACCATGCGCGCCAGCGCCGCGTCGGTGATCCGCGCCGAGGTCGCCGCGCGCAGCAGCGCGATATAGACGCGCATCAGGGCGTCGAAATCGATCGCCGGACGCGCCGTCAGGCTCACCTTCGCCCCGCTGCGCCGCAAGAAGGCGGCGAGCTTCGAGAGCTCGTCGCGCACCGACGCATCGACCTCCGCGTTGCGGTCGTCGAGCATCACCGCGACGCGGAAATCCCGCAGGGACCGGCGCGTGTCGCGTGGCAGGGCAAGGCGCCAGCCACGGCCGTCGATCGCATCGGGTCCCGCCATCGCGTCGAGCGCGATCGCGAGATCGCCGGCGCCGCGCGCCATCGGCCCGATCGCCGAGATGTCGGACACGGCCACGATCCCAGGCAGGGCGTGGCCACGCGGGCTCGCGATACCCCAGCTCGGCTTGTGGCCGTAGACGCCGCAGTAATGCGCGGGGTTGCGGATCGAGGCGCCGATATCGGATCCCGCCTCGAGTCCGGTCAGGCCAGCCGCGAGGGCGGCGGCCGAACCGCCGGAGGATCCGCCAGGCCCGCGCGACAGGTCCCAGGGATTGTTGGTCGTGCCATGGATGGCGTTGAAGCTCTGCCAGTCGGCGAGCATCAGCGGCACGTTGGTCTTGCCGAAGACGATGGCACCGGCCGCTTCGAGCCGCTGGACCGCGAGGGCGTCGGCCGCGGCGACATTGTCCTTCAGCGCCGGATCGCCCCAGCTGGTCCGCATGCCGGCGACGTCGAAGCTCTCCTTGATGGTCATCGGCACGCCGAGCAGAGGCCGGTCCTTGACGCCCGCGGCGAGCGCGCGATCGGCGGCGCGCGCGCGTCTGCGCGCCCGCTCGGTCGTCAGCTCGACGACGGCGTTGATCCGCGGATTATGCGTGGCGACGCGCTTCAGATAGAGATCGAGCAGCTCGCGCGCGGAGATCTTCCGCGCGCGCAGCGCCGCGGCGAGGCTGGTGGCCGTGCGGAAGGGCAGATCGGTCGCTTGCATGGCGCGGTCTCCGGTCGGTGATCGGGACACCGAGCATCCCATGCTTCGGCCCGCCGCGTCAGGGTCCGGTCGCTGCGGGGGCAAGCCAATGAATGCCGAGACGTAGCGATCGCGCTGCCGTTTCCGCGCAAGCCACATGACGGCGGCCGGTCATCTGGCGTTTACTGGTCGTCGCGCGATTGCGTGTTTCGGGAAAGGATCTGTCATGTCGCCAGGCGAGGAAATGCGTTCGTATCTGCAGGAACCGGGGCTCGTGGTGATGCCCGCGGTGTGGGACGGGTTGAGCGCGAAGCTCGCCGCGGCCGCCGGGTTCCGGACCGCCTTCCTGTCCGGTTCCTGCGTGGCCGCCAGCCGGCTCGGCGGTCCGGATCTCGATCTCGTCTCCTTCGGCGAGATGGCGGATTCGCTGGCGATGGTCCGCAACGCCGCGCCGCACACGATGGTCCTCGCGGACGGCGATCACGGCTATGGCAACGCCATGAACGTGCAGCGCACGGTCGCGACCTATGGACGCGCGGGCGCCGCCGCGGTGCTGATCGAGGACAAGTTGACGCCGCGCGCCCTCACCGCGGCGGGCAAGCCCTGCCTGCCCTTCGAGGAGGCACGCATGAAGATCCGCGCCGCCATTGCCGCGGCGAAGGAAAGCGGGATCCTCGTGATGGCGCGCACCGATTGCCGGCCGACCCTGGGGATCGACGAGGCGGTGGCACGGATCGAGATGTTCTGCGACGAGGGCGCCGACATCCTGTTCCTCGACTCGCCGGCCGACGATGCGGAGATCCGACGCGCGGTCGCCGCGGCGCGCGGACGTCCGTCCTTCGCCGTCCTGTCGCCCGGCGCGCCGCGTGCGATCCCCTCGCAGACCCAGGCGGCGGCGCTCGGTTTCAAGATCGCGACTTATCCGACCGGCATGCTGTCCCCGGCCATCGCCGGCATGCAGGAAGGCCTCGCCGCGATCGCGGCGGGCGGCGCGGCGGCGGCGAGCGCGCTGCCGGCAAAGACGTTCCGCGAGGTCCTGGGCTACGACGCGTACGACGTGCAGGCGAAGCCCTACGTCCTGACATCCTGATTCGACGTCGCCGCGACCGTACCTCACTCGGGCGATGTCGCACCGCCGCCGCCTCGCCATCCTGGTCGCCGCCGCCATCGCGGCGGTGGCGGGGCTCTTCCATGCCGGGTGCGCCTGGGCGTCGGACGACGCGACGGTGACGCGTCTTCTGGGCGCCTTCGACGCGCTCGTCTTCTGGGACGACGGGCGGGCGCTGGTCGACGCGCGCAAATGGCGCACCACGCTGCGCGTGCAGCTCGACGGCGCGCCGAGCGCGGACGAGGTGCGCATGACGATGGCCGCGATCGCCACGGCGGCGCAGGCGGCGGGGCTCGCGATGGAGCGGGTCGCCGCGGACGGCAATTTCATCGTCCGGTTCGACCGTGACGCCGGCTACGTGGTGAATGGCCGGCGCGCCGGCTGCTATGCCACCACCGGCGCGACCTTGCGCGGCGAGATCCGCGAGGCGCGGCTCTTCGTCGACCGCACGCAGCGCAACCTTCGGCGCTGCATCACCCACGAGGTGATGCACGGCTTCGGCTTCCCGGGCCATCCCGAGGGGATCGATTCGATCCTCGCGGTCGGTCCGTCGCAGCGGCGCGACAGCTTCGCCGAGGCCGATCTCGTCGCGCTCGCGACGCTCTACGACGACAGGATGCGCGCCGGCGCCACCTACCTGCCCGGCCTGCTGTCCGCGCGGCAGATCATCGCCGAGCGCGTCGGCGCCGTGGCGCCGGGTGCGGCCGCAGATCATCTCGCGCGCGGCCATCTCGCGCAGGCCGTGTCCAGGCTCCACGCGCGCGCCGAAGGCGGCGACGCGCCCGCGCAACGCCTGCTCGGCATCGCGCATTACCTGGCCCAGGCGATGCCGCGCGACGACGCGGCAGCCGTCGCATGGTGGCGCGCGGCGGCGGCGCGGCAGGACATCGCCGCCGCTTTCTGGCTCGGCGAGGCCGCGCTCGCGGGCCGCGGTGGTCCGGCCGATCCGGTGGACGCGCAGGCCCACCACGCGATGGCCGCGGCGCGCGGCCATGTGGCGGCGATGGTCCGCACCGCGCAGGCGCTGGAGCAGGGCCGCGGCGTCGCCCGCGATCCGCTCGCGGCGGCCGTCTGGTATCTCGCGGCCGCGCAGCGCGGGAACGCCCTGGCGAAGGCCGAGGCCCCGCGCGCGCTGGCGCGTCTCGCGCCGCCCGAGCGCGCGCTGGCCGAGGCGCGGGCGCGAGGCTGGCATGCCGCGCCGTGATTGGCGCGCCGATGCGCTCGGCGCGCTGTGGCTTGCCATGGCGCTGCTCGTGGCGCCCGGATCGCACGCCGCGGACGACGCGACCGTGTCGCGGCTGCTGGGCGGCTTCGACGAGCTCGTCTTCCGGGTCGATGGGACGGGGCTGACAGGCACGCGCAAATGGCGCGAGGCGCTGCGCGTCCAGATCCTTGGCACGCCGGAGGCCGGGTCGGAGGCGATGGCGATGGAGGCCGTCGCGCAGGCGGCCGTCCTCGCGGGCCTCGCCATGGAGCGCGTCACGGTGAACGGGAATTTCGTGCTCCGCTTCGAGCGCACGACCGCCTATGTCGTCGAAGGCCGCATGGCCGCCTGCTACGCCACCACGCGTGCCGACGCCTCGGGCACGCTTGTGCTGGCGCAGCTTTTCATCAACCAGGGTTATGCCGACCTCCGCGCGTGCCTCGTCCACGAGGTGATGCACGGCTTCGGGTTTCCCGGCCATCCGCACACGCTCGACTCCGTCATGAGCTACACCTATCGCCGCGACGCCTTCACCGAGCTCGACATCGCCGCGTTCCGGGCGCTCTACGACCCGCGCATGCGCACGAATGCCTATTACCTGCCCGGACTTCTCGTCGCCCGTCAGATCATCGCGGAGCAGACCGGCGCGGTCTTGCCCGGCGCATCCAGCGCGCATCTGGCGCAGCGGCCGCTCGAGCGTGCGCTCGCCTATCTGACGGCGGAGGCGGAGCGCGGCAACGCCTATGCGCAGTGCCAGCTGGGCCTCGCGCATTATGCCGGCCAGCGCGTTCCGCGCGACGATGCCCGCGCGATCGCGTGGTGGCAGCGCGCGAGCGAATCCGGCGACGCCGATGCGCGATATCTGCTGGGCGAGGCGGCACTTGCCGGACGCGGCGGCCCGCGCGACGCGCAGGCTGCGCACGATCATCATCTGGCGGCCGCCGCGCGCGGCCATGTCCCCGCGATGATGCGTGCGGCACGGTCGCTGGAGCAGGGGATCGGCGGCGCGCCCGATCCTCTCGGGGCGGCGATCTGGTACCTCGTCGCCGCCCAGAACGGGCACGCCCCGGCGCGGCAGGAGAGCGAGCGGATCCTCGCGCTGCTGCCGCCCTCCGAGCAGGCAAGCGCGCGACATCGCGCGCGGCTCTGGCATTCGGTCCGCTGACGACAGCCGGCGGCGGGAGCCCAGCGGCGGGTTGCGGGACGGCGCTGGCTGGGGCAGCGTGCAGCACCGCGCGCCGTGCGGTGGACCTCAAGCGGATGGCATGCAGATGAGCCGGATCGAGAGCGTCGCGTTCCGCGGCATCAACGTCACGCCCAGGACCAACTGGTGCTTCCTGGAGGTGCGCACCGCGGACGGGCTCGCGGGCATCGGCGAATGCACCCTCGCCAATCACGAGGCCGTGCTGGCGGCGGAAGCCGAGCGCCTCGCCGCCACGGCCACCGGCGAAGATGCCCGGCATCGCAACCGCCTCGCGCGGCTCATCCCGCATGCGCCGGGCGGATTGGTCGCGGCGACCGTGCTCTCCGCCTTCGAGCAGGCGCTCGCCGACCTCGCGGCGCAGCGCGCCGGCGAACCGCTGCACCTCTTCCTGGGCGGTGCGTTGCGCGACCCCGTCCGGCTCTACGCGAACATCAACCGCGGTGCCTCTCCGCGCAGCCCGGAGGGATTCGCCGCCGCCGCGCGGCGCGCCGTCGCTGAGGGTTTCGGCGCGGTGAAGCTCGCGCCGTTCGAGCCGTTGGTCTGGGAGGACGGGATCTCCGAGACCAACCGCGCGGCCTATGCCGAGGGTCTGGCGCGCATCGCCGCCGTGCGCGCGGCGGTCGGACCGGAAATCGAGTTGATGGTGGACGCGCATTGGCGCTTCTCGCCCGGCGGCGCGTCGGGGCTGATCGCCGATGTCGCGGAGTTCGGACTCTACTGGCTGGAATGCCCGATCGCCGAGGCCAATCGCGCCGAGATCCGCCGCCTGCGCGGCATGGCCAATGATCGCGGCATGCGCCTCGCGGGGGCGGAGTCGCTCGCGGGGATCGGCGCCTACCGGCCCGTGATCGAAGGCGGCTGCTACGACGTCCTGATGCCCGACGTGAAGCATGCCGGCGGGATCGAGGAGATCCGCCGCATCGCCGCGCTGGCGCAAGCCGCGGGCATCGAGATCGCGCCGCACAACCCGACCGGCCCGGTATGCCACGCGCATTCGGTCCATCTCTGCGCCGTCATCCCGAATTTCCTGGTCCTCGAGGTCCAGTTCGGCGAGACCGAGACGTTCTTCGAGATGGTCGAGGGCGAGAACCTGCGCTTCGTGCGCGGCGCGGCGCCGCTGCCGCGGGGGCCGGGGCTCGGCATTCATCTCGGCCCCGGGCCGCACGCGCCCTGGGTACGCATGGACAGGCCCTGGCTGGACCCGCGCCTCGGGTGACGGCGGCGGTCGTCGTCGCGCGGCGCGGGCGCCCGTCCTAGGCGGGGCGATGGAGCGCGCAGATCTTGTGGCCGTCCGGATCGCGGACATAGGCGATGTAATAGGATCCGGCGGCGCCTTGTCGCAGACCGGGCGGGTCTTCGATCGGCTGGCCGCCATGCGCGAGCGCAGCGGCGTGGAACGCGTCGACCTGCGCCGTCGAGGCGCATTTGAACCCGATCGTGCCGCCGTTGGCGGTGGTCGCGGGCTGGCCGTCGATCGGCTGGGTGATCGCGAAGGTGTTGCCGTCATGCCGGTAGAAAAGCCGGACATGGCCGCTTCCCGAGACGTTGCGCATACCGGCGCCGGCGCCGAGCGTCGCCAGCACGGCGTCGTAGAAACGCTGCGCGCGCGCGATGTCGTTCGAGCCGATCATGATGTGGTTGAACATGTGCCTCTCCCTTCGAGCAGGTTGCCCACCAGTCTAGCAGGCTGCGCCGCCTGCCGCCCTGCGGAACATGGCTTGCGCGCCGCGCGCGGGACCCGGAATGATCCGATGCGAAACGCCGATGGAGCCTCAGGCCATGAAACACCTGTTCCGGCGCGCGGGCGCCGCGATCCTCGCCGCCGCCCTGGCCATCGCCGGGCCGGCCACCGCCTGCACCGGGATTTCGCTGCGTGCATCCGACGGCAGCGTCGTCGTCGCGCGGACGGTCGAGTGGGCGCTCAGCGACGCCGCGCATGACCGCTTGATGGTCTTTCCCCGTCGCCACGCCTTCGTCGGAACGACTCCGGACGGACTGACCGGCATGCGCTGGGAGGGCCGCCATGGCTTCGTAACCATGACGGCCTATGGGCAGCCCTTCGGGCCGGACGGGATGAACGAGGCCGGCCTCTATGTCGGGATGTATTACCTGCCAGGCTTCGCCGAATACGCACCCCATGTCCGCACCGAGACGGCGCGCGCGCTCAGCGTCGGCGATTTCATGCAGTGGATGCTGTCCTCCTTCGCGACCGTCGAAGAGGTGCGCGCGCGTCTGGGCGACGTGCGCGTCGTGCATGTCGACGATCCGCGCTTCGGCGGCGCGGCGCTTCCCTTCCACTGGAAGGTCGCCGACCCCTCCGGCCGGAGCATCGTGATCGAGATCGTCGAGGGTGGGACGGTGAAGATCTACGACGCGTTCCTGGGCGTGATCACCAACGCGCCCACCTATGACTGGCACCTGCTCAATCTGCGCAACTATGTCGGCCTCGATCCCGCACCGCGCGCGGGCGTGACGATCGGCGAGGTCGATCTGCGCCCCTTCGGCGCGGGGTCCGGAATGATCGGCCTTCCCGGTGATTTCTCGCCGCCGTCGCGGTTCGTGCGCGCCGCCGCGCTGACCGCCACGGCCCGTCCCCTTGCCAGGGCGCAGGACGCGGTGTTCGAGGCGTTCCGCATCCTCGACAGCTTCAACATCCCGCTCGGTGCGATCGCGCCCGCAGGCAGGACCGCGACCGACATCGAGGGCGCGACGCAGATCACCTCGGCCTCGGACCTGGCGAACCGGATCTATTACTTTCACACGATGCACAACCGTCAGGTCCGCGCGATCGACCTCCGGAAGATCGATTTCGAGCGGATCAGGCCGCAGACGATCGAGGACGAACTGGCGCGGGCGCGCAACGTGCGCGAACTCCGGCCCCGCGACTGAGCCCACGCGCCGCGATTGGTCCGAAACGGCGCCGCTGATAGACTGGGTGCCGTTTCGGTCCGGAATGGCGTGGACGCCCCCGCCGCCGGTCTGGACCTGGGGGTCCCGTCATGGTTCCGGTCGAGTTCCACGCCATCTTCGCCCTGGCGGTTTTCCTCGGGCTGTTCGTCGCCCTCGTTCTCGACGTCATCGATCTCGCTGTCGGCGGCATGCTGGCCGTCGCAGCGGTGCTGGCCGCCGGCATCCTGGACCCGTCTGATCTGCGATCCGGCGCCAGCGCCGCGGGGCCGACGCTATGTCTGCTCTTCGGCGGCATGGTGCTGGTGCGCATCCTGACGCCCACCGGCCTGTTCGACAGGCTGGGCTATCTGATGGTGCGCTTCGCGAAGGGCAGCGGCGCGCGACTGCTCGTCGCCTTCGCCCTCGCCACGATTCCCACCTGCGCCGTCCTGCCCAACGCCACCGTAATCCTGCTCTTCGCGCCGATCCTGCTGCGCGCATGCGGCCGGATGGGACTCGATCCCGTCCCGCCGCTGGTGTTCCTGGTGGCGATCGCCAACTCCGCGGGTCTGCTCACGCTCGTCGGGGATCCCGCGACCTTCATCGTGGGATCCGGCATCGGGATGAGCTTCGACGCGTATCTCCACGGCGTCGCGCCCTTCGGCATCCTCGCGATGGGTGCGCTCTTCCTGGCGAGCCTGGTTGTCCTGCGCGGCACCTGGACCGCACGCGGCGAAGCGATGGCCGAAGAAGCGCCCCCGCCCCTCCAGCGGCCGGTCTACATCGCCACCGCGCTGGCGATCTTCGCGCTCCAGGTCGTCCTGTTCGTCTGGGGCGACGCCGAAGGCATCAGCCCGCCCGAGGCCGCGTTCATCTGTGCCTCGCTCGGCCTGCTCGCGATCTACGGCCTGCGCGTGGAGGCGCCGGCCGCGGTCCTCGTCGACGTCGACTGGCGGACGCTCATCTTCATCGCGACGATGTTCATGATGGTGCAGGCACTGATCCATACCGGCTGGCTGCATGGCGGATCGGCGTTGATGATCGAGATGTTCGGGACGCGCACGGCGGTCGCCGCGATCGCCATGATCTGGGTGGTCGGCCTGCTGTCCATGGCGCTGCCAAACGTGCCGGTGGTCATCGGCCTCCTCCTGATCGTGAAGGGCTATCTGGTGGGGATCGAGGCCGTGCCGGAGGAGGCGACCGGCAGCGCCTTCACCGACTGGCCGCCGCATCTGATCCCCGTCTTCGTCGCGATGATGTTCGGCGCCACGCTCGGCGGCAACGCGACCGTGATCGGCGCCGCGGGGAATGTCGTCGCATCCGGGATCGCGGCCAAGGCCGGACACCCGCTCGGCTTCATGCGCTTCCTGCGGATCGGTCTGCCCCTCACGGTGGCGCAACTCGTCGTGGCCACGCTGTGCATCCTCTGGATGCTGCGGTGACCATCCGCCCCTCGCGGGCGCTGGACACTTTCCGGGAGCGCTCCGGCTGGATTATGAAACGGCGATTGGAGATCTCTCCAATCGTCGCTTCCGTTTCCATTCCGGACGACGCCCGAGGTGCAGGAGAAGATCCATGGCGCGCATCGTCCCGTCGGAAACGATCATTCCTTCCGGACCGGAGGTCAGGCTGCCGCCGGAGCTTCGCACCCTGATCCGGCTGCGCGACGGGCTCGACGATCAGCACACGATCTACCATTCCGTGCGCTGGGCGGAGGCCCGCGATGTCGGCTCGGTCTATGGCGAGATCGACTTCATCGTCGCCAATCGCTTCGGACGGCTGCTGGCCATCGAACAGAAGAACGGGCAGCTCCTGACCGGGGAGCATGGGATCACCGCGCGCTACGCCAGCACGCGCAACCCCGACGGCTCGCTGACGTCGTGGCAGGACAAGAGCGTCGTCACGCAGGTCAACCGGAACCTCAACGAACTGCGCAAGCAGTTCGCGCGGCGCCATCCCGGCCGGATGCTGCATGTCGATCATCTGCTTTACCTGCCCGCCGCGCGGCTGGCCGGGTCGCTGCCCTCCTCGGTCGATCCCGCGCGCGTCGTCGACGCCGATCGCGACGCTGAGCTGGTCCGGATCGTCGAGGCCCTGCTGGAGGCGGAACCACCGGGCTGGTCCGTCGAATCGCTGAACGATCTGCCGCGCATCACGGATTTCCTGTCGCAGACCGTCGGCGCTGTGCCCGATATCGGCGTCCTCGGCCGGACGGCGCGCGAGACGACGTCCTGGCTGTCGGGCGGATTGTCGACCTGGGCGCTGCGCCTGAGCCTCGATCCCTGGCGCCTGCGCGTGCGCGGCACCGCCGGCTCCGGCAAGACGCAGCTCGCGCTGGAAATGCTCAAGCAGGCGCACGAGGCCGGCAGATCCGCGCTCTATGTCTGCTTCAACCGCCCGCTCGCCGACGCGATGAAGCAACTCGCGCCCGATCCGCGCGCCGTGGTGACGTTCCATGAACTCGCCCGTCTCGCGATCACCGAGGCCGGCGGCGCGCCGGTTGCGTTCGACCGACAAGGCGCGTTCGACGACATGGCACAGGCCTTCGTCAGGCTCGGCCCGTCCTTCGGCAAGCCCTTCGACATGCTCGTGATCGACGAGGGACAGGATTTCGCCCCCGACTGGGCGCACTGCCTGATCGGCATGGCGCGCGACGACGCGCGCGTGCTCTGGCTGGAGGATCCCGAACAGGCGCTGTACGTGCACGACCCGGTCGCGCTGCCGGGCTGGCCCGTCCTGGCGAGTCCGGTCAATTACCGCTCTCCGCGCCTGCTGGTTGATTTCGCGAACTGGCTCGCCCTGACCGACGAGCCGGTGGTATCGGCCGGTCCGGTCCAGGGCTACGACCCCGGCTGGATCATCCACGCGGACGCGGACACGCCGGTCGAGGCGACCGCCCAGGCGGTCCACACCCTTCTGGAGCGCGGGTTCCGGCCCCCCAACATCGCGGTGCTCAGCTGCCGCGGTCTCGCCAATAGCCGCATCGCCGGCGCGCATGGCCCCACGCATCTCGCCGGGCTCGCGGTGAAGCGCCAGGACGGCTACGACGCCGAGGGCAACGCGGTCTGGACCGATGGCGCGTTGCTCGTCGACAGCGTCTACCGCTTCAAGGGTCAGGCGGCCGACGCCGTCGTCATCACCGACATCGATTTCGCGGAGATCGACGCGCGCAGCCGACGGCTGCTCTTCGTCGCCCTGACCCGCGCGCGGCTGCACGCGATCCTGGTCACCTCCGATCGCGCGGCCCGCGTGCTGCGGGACCGGCTCGCCTGACGACCGCCCCGGCGCTCAGCGCCCGCCGCTCACGGTGACCACGGTTCCCGTGACGTAGCTCGCCTCGTCGGAGAGAAGCCAGGCGACGGCGTTCGCGCATTCCATCGCCGTGCCCGGGCGCTGCATCGGAACGACGCCCGCGGCGGAAAAGGCACGGTTGGGATCGCCGCTCGCCGCGTGGATCTCGGTGTCGATGATGCCTGGGCGCACCGCGTTGACGCGAATGCCGTCGGTTGCGACCTCGCGGCCGAGCCCGATCGTGAGGGCGTCGATCGCGCCCTTGCTGGCGGCATAGTCGACATACATGCCGGCGCCGCCGAGCACGGCGGCCGCGCTGGACAGGTTGACGATCGCCCCGCCCGCGCCGCCGCGCCGCGTGCTCATCCGGCGCACCGCCTCGCGCGCGCAGAGCATCGAGCCCATCACGTTGACGTCGAACATGCGCCGCCAACGGGCCGTCTCCATGTCCTCGAACCGGCACTGCATGTCGACGATGCCGGCGTTGTTGACGAGTCCGCCCAGCGGCCCCCACTGCGCGTCGAGCGCGGCGAACATCGCGTGCGTCGCCGCCTCGTCGCCGACATCGGCCTGCAGCACGAGCGCCCTGCGGCCGAGCGCGCGGACCTCCGCCGCGACGCGCTCCGCCGCGGCCGCATCGCGCGCGTAGTTGACGGCGACATCCCAGCCTTGCGCGGCGAGCCTGGTCGCGCAGGCGGCGCCGATGCCGCGGCTGGCGCCGGTGACGAGGACGGTGCGGGGAGAGGTCATGACGCGGATCCTTGTGGCGAACACATGCCCGAGGATCGCATCCCGCCGCCGCACGGACAACGTCGCCAAGGCGGGGTCGCCAAGGCGGGGTCGGCGCCGTGCGGTTACCGGATGTCGATCACGTAGCGTAGCCGCCGCGCGCGGCCGTCGGGATAGACCATCTCGACCGTGACGGCGTCGGCGCCGCGATGGTCGGCGCGCGAGCGGTAGAGAAGCGCGGCGCCCTCGGTCGGCTGACGGTTGCAGGCATGGCGCAGGCTGTCGCGCGCATAGCTGGGATGATCGGTCCAGGGCTCGATGTCTGCCTCGCCGCCGCGCGGAGGGTCGACGATGCGGATTTCGGCAAAGCGGATCGGCGCGCAGTCGCGTTCGACCTCGTGCAGGAAACCGACCCGCGTCCGCTGCTCGGCGATCGCCGTGCGTCTGATTTCGCGCGGTTCCGGTGACGGGCCGACCGTGATCGCGTAGCGGCGCTGGCGCGTAGACCCATCGGCGAGGACGGCGGTGATCGTCGCGCTGTCGGGCCCGAGATAGCCCGCGTCAGGCCGGTAGGTGACGTTCAGTCCGTCGAACCGCCGGCGGTTGCAGGCGGAACGGGGATCGCCTTCGGCATAGGTGACGAAACCATCGCCAGGGGTGACGGTCACCACGCCATGCGCGGGGCGCGCGACGACGATGACACGGTTGACACCGATCACGGCGCAATCGGGCCTGACGGCCTGCACGAAATCGAGGGCAAGCGGCTCGCCGGTCACGGCGACGCGCTTCGTCTCGGCGGGTGCGGCCGGCGCGGGCGGGGCGGCGGCGGACCGGGCCGGCGCCGCGACGAAGCTCAGCCGCAGATTGTCGTCGGCGCGGATACGATCCATCGGCGCGTTCAGCTCGGCCGCGAGTTCCGGCGGACAGACCTGGCGCGGCACGCGCGAGACGAATTCCCGCCGCACCGTCAGGACCCGATCCTCGAGACGAGACGTCAGGCTGTAGGCGAAGGACATGGTCTCGACACGGTGGTCCGCGATCCGCCGCGGCAACGGCAGGCCCTCCGCGAAGGCGATCTCGACCACCTCTTCCTGACGTCCGGCGAAGCACGAAAAGGGATGGCGGCGCTCCGCTGCGCGGCCGGCGAGAAGGAACAGGCCAGGTCGCACGAGCAGGGCAAGCCCGGCCGGAATCGGGGACGCGGCGGGCGGCGCGGTGGCGAGTTTCGCGTCGTGGACGAAACGCCCGCGCACGGCGTAGCGCGCGTCACGGGCGTCGAGCGGATCGATGTCGAAGCCGCCCGTTCCGGGTGTCCCGAGGCGACGCAGCATGTCCGCCGCCGCAGACTCCGGCCCGGTCCATTGAATCGACGCCGCGGCCGAACGCAGCCCGGTCGCGAAGACCCCGGTCGCTGTCTGGACGCTCTCGCCGGAAACCGCGCCATCGGCGGCGATGGCAAGGCGCGTGCGCAACGTCGCGACATGCTCGTCCGCGAGCATCGCCGGCGTGCGCCCGCGCCGGGCTCCGGCATCCGAGACATGTACCACCGGCTTGTCGTAGGTCGTTTCGCCGAGCACGCCGAAGGACGCGAGGCTCGCCGTCGGATCGTCGTAGACGCCGAGTTCCGGAATATGGAGCAGGACATGGTCGATGACGCCCAGCGTCGCCGGTCCGCCCAGCGTGTAGGCGTTGCCGGAATTCAGGAGGACATGCTCGGAGGCGATGCCCTTTGCGGCCAGCAGGGCGGACATCAGCACCGCCTGGTCCTTGCAGTCCCCGAAGCGGTTCTTGAGGATGGCGCCAGCGGCGTTGGGAACCACGCGGCTGGTGCCGAGTACGATCATCACGTAGCGGATATTTGTCTTCACCCAGCGCGAGATCGCGGCGGCCTGCCCAGCCTTGTCGGCGATACCGCGGGTGATCGTCGCGGCCAGCGCCGCGATCTCGGGCGTGGCGGCGATCGCGGCGCGCGCGGAGGCCCAATAGGCGCGGGCCAGATCCTCATGATCGGCGAAGGTCGACAGGGCGAGGCGCGGGTCACGGTCCAGCGTCGAGGTCATCCGTTCCTCGGCGGCCTGGGTCGGGCGCGGCCGATAGGTGAAGACATGCCGCACCTCGTCGCCCGCCTCGCTGCGCACATGCTCCATGTCGACACCCTCGATCGCGAGGCGCAACCCGGCGGGGGCCGTCACGCGGATGGTCGTATCGGCATAGGGCGTGGTTCGCGGCAGCGGCAGGAGCATCTGGAAATGCCCGGGGAAGACGGTCGCGCCGACCGTCTTGCGGGTCGTCATGACCAGCGTGTCGCCCACCGCCACGTCCGGAAAGATCACGGTGACGGTCTTGTTGTCGCGCATGTAGACGGCGTTGGGCCCCTGCGCCGCGTCGCGCGTGACGATGGCGGCGGGATCGACATCGACGCGCCGGCCGTCGCGCTTCTCGGTGAAGGCGGCGAGCACCGCGTGGCGCTGCATGCCGTCGATGTAGGAATCCTGCTGCTGGGCGAGGCGTTGCGGCCCATAGGCGCCGCCCCCGACCCTGATCCGCCGCGTCTCGGTGATCTCGCCGGTCATGTCGGCGTTCACCCGGATCGAGACGTCGACGCCCAGCGCCCAGGGCTCGCCGGCGGCCTGGGCTCCCGCCGGTTGAGCCAGACCCACGCAGGGCGCGGCGAGGACGATCGCGGCGACGAGAAGGACGAAGCCGATCAGGCTCGGTCCGGAGCGAGGGCCAAGGCGCATGGCGCGGTCTCCCGGGCAGGCAAAGCGGGTCCGGCGAGGATGGTCCCGAACCGACGCGCGGGACAAGACCGGGCCTTCGTCGCCGAACCCGCATGAGATCCTGCCGGGCCGACGGCCACAAGGCGGCGTGCGGCTACTTTCGGGTCCCGCAGCCGGATTCCGCGCCTGACGCGGAACCCGGCCCGGCCGGGACCGTCAGGGCGCCGGCGTCACGAACTGCGCCAGCGAGTATTCGTCGCTGCGCGCGACATAGGTCAGGCCCTTGCGCGTCGCCCAGGTGTTGATCTGGTAGTAGAGCGGGATGATGCCGAGATCGCCGAGCGCGATCTCGCTCGCCTCCTGAAGGAGTTTCTCGCGCGCCGCGTCGTCGACGGTGCCCATCGCCTTCTCGGAGATCTCGTCGACCCGGGCGTTGGAATAGCGGCCGCGATTGGCCGCCCCGGTGCCCTTCTCGCGGTTCGGGGTTCCGACCAGGGCGCGCAGCGGCGAGGAGACCTCGCCGGTCCCGCTGCCCCAGCCGAGCAGCGCGACGCTGTACGCGTAGTTCGGGGCGCTGGCCTGCGACGCGAAGGTCGCCCAGGGCAGGGTCTGGACCTTGGTGTCGATGCCCGCGCGGTTGAACATCGGCCCGATCGCCTGCAACACCTTGTCGTCGTTGGGATAGCGGTCGTTGGGACCGTGGATGGTCAGCACGAAGCCGTTCGGATAGCCGGCCTCGGCGAGCAGCTTGCGCGCGCCGTCGAGGTCGAGGGCGTCGGGCTTGAGCCGCGGCGAGGTACCGAAGAACCCGTCCGGCAGGAAGCCGCCCGCCGGGATCGCCGAGCCTTCGAACATGCGCTCGACAAGGGCCTGGCGGTTGATCGCCTTGCTCAGCGCACGGCGCACCCGCAGGTCCTTGAGCGGGTTCGCGGCGAGCGCCTGGCCTGCCTTGTCCGTGGCGAAGGGGGTCTGGTCGCGCGCCTGGTCCATGGCGAGGTAGATCAGACGGTTCGAGGTGACCTGCTGCACCGCGACCTGCGGCGACGCCTTGAGCCGCGCGAGGTCGTTGGTGGGTACCGCCTCGATCATCGACACGTCGCCCGAGAGCATCGCCGCGGTCCGCGCCGCGTCGTTGACGATGATGCGCAACGTCACCTTCTGCCAATGCGGCTTGGGGCCCCAATAGGCGTCGTTGCGCGCCAGGGTGATGCGGTCGTTCGGGATGAACTCGACCAGCTTGAACGGTCCGGTGCCAACCGAGGCGCGGGCGGCGTTGAACTCGCCGGTCGGTGCCTCGACCATCTTGCGATTGATGATCGCGACCGTCGCGAGGTCGTTGGGCAGAAGCGGCCACGGCGCGCGGGTCTTGAAGCGGATGGTCAGCGGATCGACGATCTCGGTCGCGACGATCGCGCGCGTGTAGAGGGTGAAGGGCGAGGGCGAGTTGGGCACCCA
>CAIOSQ010000330.1 GCA_903860935.1 uncultured Rhodospirillales bacterium
CTGATCCCGGCGATCCTGCTGCTCTCGGTCCTCGGCGTCTACGCGGCCTATTCCAGCGTCCTGTCGGTGCTGATCATGCTCGGCGTCGGCGTGGTGGGCTGGGCGCTGCGCAAGCTCGGCTTCGATATGGCGCCGATCATCCTGGGTTTCGTGCTCGGCCGCGTGCTGGAGACCAATCTGCGCAACGCGCTTGCCCTGTCCGGCGGCGATCCCGCGATCCTTTTCAAGAGCACGATCTCGATCGTCCTCTGGCTGATGGCCGCCGCGATCCTCGTCCTGCCGACCTGGCTCGCCCGCCGCGCGGCCGCACGAGACAGCCGACGCGCCTGAGGGGCGCGCCGCTCAGGCCGCGGCGGGCCGCGCGTCGATCGCGGCGGCCATCTTCTCGGCGATCATGATCGTCGGCAGGTTGGTGTTGGCGCGTGGTACGGCGGGCATCAGCGAGGCGTCGACGACGCTCAATCCGCTGATCCCGTGGACGCGCCCGTCGCGCGGATCGACGACCGCGGCGCGATCGCTCGCGGGGCCCATGCGGCAGGTGCCCGAGGCGTGCCAGTTGCCGACCACATGGCGCGTCAGGTAATCGGCGAGCGCCGCGTCGTCGGCCAGCAGCGTCTCCAGCTCGACGCCGCGCGTGATCAGGTTGCGGATGGTGAAGCGCCGCAGCGCCGGCGGCCCGTCGAGCGCCAGCGCCGGCGGGATCGTCGCCAGCCGGTTGCGCAGCGTGTCGCGCGCGACCAGCCGCGCCAGCTTTCCATAGCTCGACGGGAAGGGATCATGCGCGACCGCCGCCAGCGGCGGGCTCGCCATCAGCCGCGCCATGCGCCGCACCGCGTCCATCATCCGCGCCATGTCGCGCGCGTCGCCCAGCAGGTTGAAGGCGACCTCCGGCATCGTGCGCGGATCGGGCCCCGCCAGTCGCACCCAGCCCGTCGAGAAGGATTCGTTGACCCAGGCGACCAGCGATCCCAGCCGCCGTCCGATCGCGTGCCAGAAGGTCTTGGACATGGCGGTCATGAACATGTCCTGCGGGCCGCAACCGGGATGGCCGGAGCTGTAGCGCAGGCCCAGCGTGCAATGCCGACGCGTCGCGGTGCCCTGGCGCGCGCCGGTGTCGATATAGGCGCTGACCGAGATCAGCGGATGCTCCTGCAGGTTCTCGCCCACACCGGGCAGATCGACGCGCACCGCGAGCCCGCGCGATTTCAGATGCATCGCCGGACCGATGCCGGCGCGCAGCAGCAGCGTCGGCGAATGGATCGCCCCGGCGCAGAGGATCGTCTCGCGGGCGCGCAAGGTCTCGACCACGCCGTCGCGGTCGATCTCGACGCCCGCCACGCGGCCGCCCTCGAAGACCAGAGCGCGCACGGCGGTATCGGCGAGGATGCGCAGATTGGGCCGCCGCCGGGCCGCGTCGTCCAGATAGGCGCGCGCCGCCGACATCCGGTTCTCGCCGTCATTGGTGAGCGGCAAGGGAAACCAGCCGTCGTCGTGGCGCCCGTTGAGATCGCCGATATCCGCGTGGCCCGCGGCTGTGAAGGCCTGGGCCGCGGCGTGGATGAAACCGGGCCAGCGCTCGCGCGGCACGCGGTGGATGACCAGCGGGCCGCTGTCGCCATGCTCCGGCCCGCCGAAATCGAGATCGCGCTCCATGCGCCGGAACACCGGCAGCACGTCGCCCCAGCCCCAGCCCGCGGCGCCCAGCTCGGCCCAGCGATCATAGTCGTCCGGCGTGCCGCGCACCGCGATCTGCCCGTTGATGCTGGACCCGCCGCCCATGATCCGCGCCTGCTCGTAGCGCACCAGCGGCGGACGCTCGGGCGCGTTGTGCGGCACCGGTTGCAGATAGGCCGACAGACCGGACCAATGATTGCGCGGATCGAAGGCGGCATGGATCGGATAGATGTCGCGGATCGCCGCCGGCTCGCGCCCCGGCGGCAGATCGCGCCCCGCCTCCACCAGCACGACCCGGCGATCGCCGCGCGCGCTCAGCCGCCCGGCCAGCACGCTGCCCGCCGAGCCACCGCCCACGATCAGGATATCGGCATCCATGCGCATCCCCCCGCATTCCCCGCCGGGCAGCATAGCGCGCCTCACCCCGGGACGGAGCGTAATCCAGGCTCCGTCCCGGGTTGGCCCTTGATGCTGGTGCCCGCGAAGACCATGCCGCCTAGCCTGGCCTGAGGGATCTTGCCTTCCTGCTCGCCACGGATGCCGGCGCCCTGGTAAGCGCAAATGGGGACGGAGCCCGGATCGGGGCAGGGCCCGGATAGGTGTGCCGCACCTACGCCGCCATCGACCAGATGACGGCCCGACCCCTCTGCAGGCGACGAGTTCGGAACATGACCGAACTCAGCCGCTGCGTGAGACGGGCGACCTTGCGGCTGGTCTCGATGAACGTTCGGCGGTGCCCGGTCATCTCCAGATAGATCTGCCGCAGCGCGATGTCCTCGGTGGCCGGCACTTCGGTCTTGGCCTTCTCCCAGCGCGCCACCGACTGCGCATCCTTGCCCAGCAGGCGGCCCAGTTCCTGCTGCGTGATGTCCATCAATCCACGCAGGAACCTAACCTCCTGGCCGGTCAGGCGCTTCTGGAGGCCGACGATCGTCGCTGCGATCGCCCGGTCCAGCTTGCCGGCCTGGATGACCTGCACGGCAGGCCCGTAAGCGGTCTCGATGACCTCGAAACCGTCCACCAGATAGACGTAGTCGAGTCCGCTTTCGGTGTAGTGGTAGGGCGTCGTCATCGCGACCTCTTCTGGTACTCGTAGCCGGTGATGATCAGGACAAGCCGGTCGCAGAGCAGCACGCAAGAGACCTTGTGCCGTTCCGGCCCACGCATACGCGTGAGCCTGAGCTTCCAGCCATCCTCCCTGATGTCGCGCACGGGGCCTTCGGTGATGTCGCCGCGGATCAGGCAGTTCCTGATCTGCTCGCGCGTCAGCGGTTCCCTGCCTGCGCTGCGGTTTCGTTCCCTGGCATGCGCCGTGAGAGCGATCAGATCCGCTTCGGCGAGTTTCGCCAGCGCTTTCCTGGCATCGTGCGCATTCATCGACGCAAGACAGGTGCAGACTAGGTCGTAAGCGGAACTCCATCAATCGCATTACCTATCATGATGACAGGTACAACCGGGGATATAACCCGGATGCTGTCCCGGCTTGGTCCGCCGGCGTCGGCATCATTGCGCCGCCGCGACGGCCCCGGCGCGGCGCGCCATCTCCAGGTCGTGGGCGGTCTGCAGGTTCATCCAGAACTCCGCCGACACGCCGAAGCGGCGCGCGAGGCGCAGCGCCGTATCCGCGGTGATCGCGCGCGTGCCGTTGACGATCGCGGTGACGCGGTTGGCCGGCACGCCCAGATCGCGCGCCAGCGCGCGCGCCGACAGGGCCAGGGGCTCCAGGAACTCCGCGCGCAGCACCTCTCCCGGCGTCACCGGCGGCAGCATCCGCCCGGTCGACAGCCTGGCAAGCCCCGCGCGGCCCGCATCGAGCGTCGCCCGGTCGATCGAAACACGTGTCGCAGCCATACGGGTCTCCCTCAATGGTAATCGACGATCTCGACGTCCCAGGCGCCGCCGTCCTGCCAGACAAAGCACAGGCGCCAGCGATCGTTGATCCTGACGCTGTGCTGGCCGCGCCGGTCGCCCTTGAGTGCCTCCAGCCGGTTGCTTGGCGGAATACGCAGATCCTCGAGATGCTTCGCCGCGTCCAGCATGCGCAGCTTTCGCCGCGCGACGGCTGCGATGTCCGCAGCGAAGCCCCTGGGGCATTCGCCGACGAACACGAGCGCCGTTCGTTTGCAGGCAAAGCTTTCGATCACCCGCCAACACTCGCGCCGCGAAGGTGTTACGTCAAGTGTAACAACGGGTCAAGCCATCGATGCTACGCCGAACGCCTCGGCCGATTGCGCACACAGCGCGAAGCCAAGCGCGCGCAGCTCCGTACGCAGGATCTCCGGGCCGCGGAAATGGAGCGCCTGCATGCCGGCGTCGCGCGCGCCGGCGACATTGGCGGGCGAGTCGTCGATGAAGACGCAGCTCTGGGCCGCCAGCCCCGCGCGCGCCAGGAACAGGTCGTAGATCGCGCGATCCGGCTTCACGAGCCCCTCCTCGCCCGAGACCACGACCAGGCGGAAGCCGCGCAGGAAGTCGAAGCGCGCGGCGGCGAGCGGAAATTTCTCGCGCGAGAAATTGGTGATCGCGTAGTCGGGGATGCCCTTGCGCCGGATCTCCTCGAGCAGCGCGACGCTGCCCGCGATCGGGCCGGGGATCATCTCCGGCCAGCGTGTATCGAAGGCACGGATCGCCTCTTCATGCTCCGGATGGCGCGTGGTGACCATCGCCACCGCGTCGGCGAAGGAAAGCCCACGGTCGCAATCCAGGTTCACCGCCGAAGTGAAAACATTGGCAAGGAACCACTCCATGCGCGCCGGATCGTCGAAGATCCTGCGATAGAGATTGCGCGGATCCCACTCGATCAGGACGTTGCCGACGTCGAAGACGATATTGGACGGCGCGACGGGCATGGGGCGAGGCTCCTGGGCGGGAGGATGTCGCGAGCCATCGCATGCCGACGGCGCGCAGGACAACGCCCACGTCGCCGGCGGTTCGCGGCAGGTCCATCGCGCGGGCACCGGCGAGGGATGACGCGCCGCCCCCGGATACCACCGATGCATGTTTGGCCCGATCCGACGTGCCGCGCGACGACCGACCGCCGAGCAGGACGGCGTCTGGGGTTCGGGCGCGGCGC
>CAIOSQ010000331.1 GCA_903860935.1 uncultured Rhodospirillales bacterium
CTGCGCGTATGCGTCGGCGTCATCGCCTCGCCCTGCGGGCCGAACAGCATGCCCTTGAGCAGCGCCGGCGCCCTTGCGCAGGCATTGGCGGCGCGCGTGGCGGGGCGGGTGCGCAGGATGTCGTGGACCCGCGCCCAGAGCTCGCGGCCGATGATCGGCTGGTGCTCGCCGGGATAGGCGACGCCCTTGTGCACCGCGTCGCCCAGATAGACCCGGTTGGCGAGCAGCTTGTAGATCGTGCCCTTGTCTATCGGGTTGCCCTTGCGCGTGCGCACGCCCTCGGCGGCGATCTGGCGCGCCAGGGTCGTCGCGGAGCCGATCTTGCAGAACCGCTCGAAGATCATGCGCACGGTCGCGGCCTCGTGCGGGACGACGACCAGCTTGCGGTCCTTGACCGCATAGCCCAGCGGCACCGTGCCGCCCATCCACAGCCCGCGCTTGCGCGAGGCCGCGAATTTGTCGCGGATGCGCTCGCCGATCACCTCGCGCTCGAACTGGGCGAAGCTGAGCAGGATGTTGAGGGTCAGCCGGCCCATCGAGGTCGTGGTGTTGAAGGACTGGGTGACGCTGACGAAGGTGACGTCGCTGCGGTCGAAGGCCTCGATCAGCTTCGCGAAATCCATCAGCGCGCGGCTCAGCCGGTCGATCTTGTAGACGACCACGACATCGACGCGCCTGGCCTCGATATCGGCCAGCAGGCGGCGCAGCGCGGGGCGCTCGAGCGTGCCGCCGGAGACGCCGCCATCGTCATAGAACTCGGCCATCTCGACCCAGCCCTCGGCGCGCTGGCTGGCGATAAAGGCGCTGCAGGCCTCGCGCTGCGCGTCGAGCGAGTTGAATTCCATGTCCAGACCTTCCTCGCTGGATTTGCGGGTGTAGATGGCGCAGCGGATCTTGCGCGCGGGCGTCGGTGCCGGCGCGGCGCCGGGCTTTGTCCTGGTCCGCGTCATCCGCGCCCCCGCGTGCTGCGCAGCCCGAAGAACGCCCATCCATTCCACCGTGTGCCGGTGATGGCCCGCGCGATCGCGGAGAGCGACTGGTAGGGGCGGCCCTGCCAGGCGAAGCCGTCGGTCAGGACGCTCACGACATGCTCGACGCCCTGGTACTCGCGGATCAGCAGGGTCCCGGCCACCGGCCGGTCATCGCCGCGCGCGCGGCGCAAAGACGGGCTGCCCCCATCGCGATCTTCCCCGATCCGCTCCAGCCGCTTGACCGTCTCGGGCGCGAGACCGCCATAGGCCAGCTCCTGGATCCGGTAGATGAGCCGGCTCTCCAGGAAGCGCCGGTTATGCGGCGGGGGCGGGGCGTCGAAGAGCAGCGTCCATTGCGCCTTGAGCTCCGCCGTCGGCATGCGGCGGAGCGCGGCGATGCGCGCCAGCACGGTGGTGTCGGTCATGGTCCTGCCTGTCTCGGTTTGGTCGCAGCGCCATGACCGCTTCCCTCGCCCGCGAAGTCGACGCAACTCTCTCCACGGTCGGCGGATATGGCTCTGGACTTCCGCGCCCGAAGCCGCACGAACCCACGCGCCAGGATCTCGCCCAGTTCGGCGATCCGTTCCTCGGCGGTCATCAGGTCGGGGTTCAGCTTGGTCATCGCACGCGCTCTCGCTTGC
>CAIOSQ010000332.1 GCA_903860935.1 uncultured Rhodospirillales bacterium
GCGCGGCTCGGCCATTCGCAGGTGGAGGCGGGGTTCCTGGTGACGCCCTGGCCGGCGACGGTGGCGGCCATGACGCTGGTCGTGGCGGCGCTCGCCGACCGGGTGCCGCCCGGCCTGCTCGGCGGCGCGGGGCTGCTGGCCATGGCGCCGGGCCTCGCCATGCTGGCGGGCCTGGCGCCCGGCGCCGGCGCGCTCGACATCGCCTGGGGGCTGGTGCTGTGCGGCGCGGGATTCAGCTTCTTCCAGTCGCCGAACATGAAGGCACTGATGGCCAGCGCGCCGCGCCATCGCGGCGGCGGCGCCGGAGGCATCCTCGCGACGTCGCGCCTGCTCGGCCAGTCGATCGGCGCGGCGGTGGTGGCGCTGTGCCTGGGCGCGCAGGGCACCGACGGACTCGCGACCGCGCTGTGGATCGGCGCCGGCCTCGCGCTGTGCGGCAGCGCGGCGAGCTTCCTGCGCCTGCTGCCTGGGCTGCGGGGGTGACGCTGTCGAGGGAGTGCATGTTTCCCGGAAACGGGAATGGCGCGGCCGAAGGGATTCGAACCCCTAACCCTCAGATCCGTAGTCTGATGCTCTATCCAATTGAGCTACGGCCGCAGCGCGTCGCACCGCAATTCAGTGCGAGGGCGCGGAACCTACTCGCAACCGCGCGCGGTTTGCAAGCGCCGACAGCAGGCCTACATTCGGAATCGCCGCGCATGCGGTCGGGTTTCGGCTTGTCGCCCCCCACCCCTTTGGCTAATGTCCAGCCGCCTCAGGGGTGGGCGACTCGCTCGCAAATGCTTGCCCGACAGGGAGTTTCCGGAGTTGCTGGTCGTAGCTGTCGATAGCGTGCGTGTGCACTCCCATTCGTTCTTCGCACGGATGGCTGGACGATGTGGTGCTGCTGCGCTTTGCGTCGCGCTGGGTGCGTGCAGCCTGGCCTCCGAGGCGCTGTGGCCATCCCTTGGCAATTCCGGGCGCCCGGCAGCGACTACGACCCGGATCGAGATCCCGGCAACGGCCGCCGAGCAGCAAGGTGCCGCGCCCGCCACGGCGGCGCAGGCGACGACCCAGGTCGGCCAGCGCGCCGTGCAACTCCGCGATGACGCGGCCCGCCTCCAGGGCCTGATCTCCACGCACCAGCAGTCGCTGCGCCAGTTGCGCGGCGAGGGCGCCGACTCGGCGCAGCGCTATCAGACGCTCGTCGGCCAGATCAACGCACGGCTGCAGGTCGGCACGACGCCGGGCAACCCGCTCCTGACGCAGCAGCTTGGACAGGCGCAAACCGAACTCGACCGGTTCTCGGCGAATATCGGTGCAATGTCTCAGCTTGCGACCCAGGTGGGCAGTTCCGCGTCGCTCGGCGCCTTCCTGCTCGAGGCGCTGCGCGGCGCCTATGCGATCTCCGGCGCGCTTGAGGAAGACCACCGGCAATTGTCGCAGACCGAAGACGAAGTCGGTCGTGCGATGGTGACGATCGACCGGATCCGGGTCGAGGTCAGCGAGGATATCGCGCGGCATTCGTCCTATGTCGGGCGCGAGCGCGCCAACATCACGACGCTCGCGGCGGCGGTGCGCAGCGGCGAATTCTTTGGCCCCGGCCTCGTTGCGCGGTCGTTTGGCGCGGCGGGCGGCGCGGCCACGGCCCAACCGGCGCCGCCGGCGGCAGGAACGCGCCCGCTCGTCGTCATCCGCTTCGATCGCCCAAATCCGCAATTCGAGCAGGCGCTCTATGCTGCCGCCAATCGCGCCCTGGAAGTCCGCCCGCAGGTCAGCTTTGACGTCGTCGGGGTTGCGGCGACGGGTGCGAACCAAGGCGGTCGCGCAGCGATGGCGAATGCCGAGGCTCGTCGCCAGAGCGAGCAGGTGATGCGGTCGCTGGTCGAGATGGGCCTGCCCGCGCAGCGCGTCCGGCTGTCGGTGCGCGGCGACACGACGCTGCCCGCCAACGAGGTCCACGTCATCGCGCGCTGAGCGCGGCCAGGACGCCCGGCACGCTTTCGCCGGGCTTTGGCGACATCGCGTCCCTGGAGAGACCATGAGCGCATCGCCCTATTCGAAGATGTTTCCCGTCTCCTGGCAGGAACTGCACCGGGACGCGAAGGCTCTGGCATGGCGGCTCCACGGACTGCGCGCCTGGCGCGGCATCGTCGCCGTGACGCGCGGCGGACTGGTTCCAGCCGCAATCGTGGCGCGCGAACTCGACCTGCGGGTCATCGACACGGTGTCGGTGAAGAGCTACGACCATCAGTCGATCGGGACGACCGAGATCCTCAAGCCCTGCGTGATCGGCGACGCCGACAATTCCGGGCTCCTGATCGTCGATGATCTCGTGGATACCGGCGCCACCGCAAAGGTCGTGCGCGAATCTCTGCCCGGCGCCCATTTCGCGGCCGTGTACGCGAAGCCCGCCGGCAAGCCGCTGGTCGACACCTACATCACCGAAGTCAGCCAGGACACCTGGATCATGTTCCCCTGGGACACCGAACTCCAGATCGCCAAGACGATCGCCGAGAGCAAGTCGGCGTGACCACGGGCGCGGCCCGCAGTGGCGCCGGAGCGATTGCGACGCTGGCCGCGCTCGCGCTGGCCTGGGGCTGCAACTGGTCCTTCATGAAACTCGTCTTCGCGGAGTTCCCGGTCTGGGGGTTTCGCGGTTTCTCGGGCGTGATCGCGGGGGCCGCCGTGCTTGGCGTCGCTGCGCTGCAGACCGGGCGCGTGGTGCCGGACGGCGTCGCCGCCTGGCGCTGGCTCGCGATCGCAGGGATCCTGAATGTGACCATCTGGCAGGTGACCACGGCCTATGGCGTGCAATTGCTGGGATCCGGCCACGCCGCGGTACTCGCCTTCACCATGCCGCTCTGGTCCGGGTTGATCGGTTGGGCGGCGCTCGGTGAGCGGATCAGCCTGCGCTTCGCGCTGGCGCTCGCGATGGCGATGGCGGGGGTCGCGCTGCTCAGCTTCCGCGGCGGCGGCTTCGCGGCCGATGATCTGCCGGGGATCGCGTTCATGTTCGCCGCCGCCATCGGCTGGGCGCTCGGCACGCTCTACGCCAAGCGCGGCCGTCCGGCCCTGCCGATGCTGGCGACCACCGGCTGGCAACTCGTTCTCGGATCGCTGCCGATCGTCGCGATCTGGCCGCTGATCGAACCGGTTCAGTGGCCGGAGGCGAGCCTCGGCGCCTGGGGCGCGGCGGCCTATGTCACCGGTATCGCCCTGATCGTCGGCTACATCTCCTGGTTCCGTCTGGTCGAGATCCTGCCGACCCATATCGCCTCGCTGTCCTCGATCGCCGTCCCCGCAACGGCGATGGTCACGGGCGCGCTGATGCTCGGCGAGGCCTTCGGACCGCGCGAGATCGTCGCGCTCGGCCTGATGCTCGGTGCGCTCGCCCTGGTCCTCGTCCTTCCGGCCCTCTTGCAACGCCGCACGACCGCACCAGAGTAGAGACTGGATGCGCGCATGATCGGAGGTTCCGCGATGACGATGTCGAAGCCATCCCGCCGCGGCCTGTTGCTGGCCGCCCCCGCCCTGCTCGCCTCGCCAGCGCTCCTCAACGCGGCGACGCGCCGCGATCCGATCACCTTCACGGTGCTGCGCAGCGGGACACCGATCGGCACGCATAGCGTGGAGTTCGTCCGCGGCGGCGAGGAACCGGTGGTCGAGATCGCGATCGACATGGTCGTGCGCTTCGCCTCTATCCCGCTTTACCGCTACACCCACCGCTCGCGCGAGGAATGGTCCGGCGGCCTGCTGCAACGGCTCGACGCGCGCACCGACGATAACGGGACCCAGACCGAGGTGCGCGCCCGTGCGGGGTCGGGCGGGCTCGCGATCGAAGGCAGCGGCGGCGCCTATGTCGCGCCTGCCGATACGAAGCCGACCAGCTACTGGCAGGAGGAGATGACCCGTCGTACCCGCCTGCTGCACACGCAGGAAGGAACCTTGATCGACGTCGCGTCGCGGCAAACCGGGACCGAAGAACTCACCATCGCCGGGAACCCCGTGGAGATCCGCGTCTACGAAGTGACCGGCGAACTCAATACCCGCCTCGGCTACGCGCGCACCGGCGAATGGGTCGACCTCGAGTTCATGGCGCGCGGCTCGAAGATCCGCTACCGGCGGGACCGCCTGAGCAGCCCAGCCTGAGCAGACCAGCCTGGGCAGCCCCGCTGGCGGTCACGCCGCCCCGGGTTCCTCGGCAGCGAAGCCGCGCAGCGTCTCCAGAGATACCCGCTGCAGGACGACCTCATGCGTCGCCGCCAGCACGATCAGCGGCGCTGCGCCGGCGCGATGCGCCTCGATCCATCGCGCGAGGCACAGACACCAGCGATCCCCCGGCACCAGCCCGGGAAATCCGTATTCCGGCATCGGCGTGGCAAGGTCGTTGCCGCGCGACGCCGAGAAGGCCAGGAACTCCGCCGTCATCACCGCGCAGACGGCATGGACCCCGGCATCCTCGGGTCCGACATTGCAGCAGCCGTCGCGGTAGAACCCGGTCATCGGAGCGCGCGAGCACGTGGCGAGCGCCCCGCCGAGGACGTTGCGGGCGCGTGGGCGGCCACCTTCGAGGTCGCGAGGCATGTCGGTATCTCCCGGTCGGAACTCAATCGAGCTGGATCAGCTGCGCCTTGAGATAGGCGCTTTCCGGCAGATGGGGATGGACGGGGTGATCCATGCCCGCGCCGGTCGACGCCAGGATCCGCCCCTGCCGGCCGGCCTCCTCGATGCCGCGTGCGACCTCGGCCGCGAACGCGGCGACCTCCATGTGGTGCGAGCACGAGGCGATGAAGAGCGTCCCGCCCGATTCGACGAGGGCCGACGACAGGCGGGCGAGCTTGCGATAGCCGCGCGCGCCGGCTCCGAGATCCTTGCGCGATTTCACGAAGGCGGGCGGGTCCACGACGACCACGCCGAAGCGCTCGCCTGCCGTCCCGAGGCGCTCGAGTTCGGCGAAGGCCTCGCCACGCATGGCCTCGCAGCGGTCGGCGACGCCATTGCGCGCCGCCGCCGCCATGGCGAGGTCGAGGGCCGCCTGCGAGCGGTCCAGCAGCACGACCGCGCGCGCGCCGCGGACCGCGGCGAGAACACCGAAGCCCCCGGCGTAGCAATAAGCGTCGAGCACCCGCGCGCCACGGGCCAGCGCGGCGACCCGGGCGCGATTCTCGCGCTGATCGAAGAACCAGCCCGTCTTCTGGCCCGCCCCCGGATCCGCCAGGAATTCGGCCTCGTTCTCGCGGATCGTCGTGCGTTCCTCGGCATCGCTCCGGGCATCGGCGCTGTCGGCCTCGCTGCCGGCAGCCTCGAGGCCCCCGGCCTCGACCCCGCGCTCGAGCCCCTCGAGTGCGCGCGACGGCGAATCGTTGCGCAGCACGACGCGGCGCGGCGCCAGAACCTGTCCGAGAGCGTCCAGCAGAGGCGCGCGCAGGGTCTCCGCGGTGGCGGTGTTCAACTGCACGGCGAGAAGATCGCCATAGCGGTCGATGACGATGCCAGGCAGGCCATCCGCCTCGGCATGGACCAGCCGGTAGAACCCGCCGGGATAGAGTCGCTCGCGCAGGGCGAGCGCCGCGGCAAGGCGGCGCGCGAGGAAGTCGCGGTCGACGGGTTCGTCGGCGCGCCAGGTCAGGACGCGGGCCGCGATCAGCGTGCGCGGATTGAACCCGGCGAGCGCCAGGAACTCGCCGCCCGCGGCGACCAGCCGCACGATGCCGCCGGGAGGCAGCGCGCGTGCGCGCGCATCCATGGCGATCTCGTTGGAGAAGACCCAGGGGTGGCCGGCGCGCACGCGCTTGTGTCGGCCGGGGAGCAGTCGCAATTCGGGCAAGGCCATGGTGTTCATGGCTGCTTCCTGCGCCAGGTTCGGGCGCAGGTCAATCGCCGGCGGCGTCGCCCTCGCGGCGCGGGTCCGCTCCGCCCATGAGCCGCAACGCGTCGCCATCCCGGCGCACGGCGATGCCCTGCAATCCGCTGACGAGATCGTTCTCGGCGACCGTATGGCCCAGCGCGCGCAGCGCATCTCCCTGCGCGAGCAGCGCCGAACCCCGCTCGATCTCCACGGCGCCGCCGAGCGTCACGTGCCGCGGCATGCTGATCGCCTGCTGGATGTCCAGGCCCCAGTCGAGATGCGCGACCAGCGTCTGCAGCACATAGGGGATGATCCGGGCGCCACCCGGCGATCCCAGCGCCAGGAGCAGCGCGCCATCGGCATCGGTCACGATGGTCGGCGCCATGGAGGAGCGCGGGCGCTTGCCGCCTGCCACGGCGTTGGCGACGACACGGTCGCCATCCATCGGATCGAAGGCGAAATCGGTCAGCTGGTTGTTGAGCAGGAAGCCGCGCACGAACACCCGCGCCCCGAACGCGTTCTCGATGGTCGTCGTCATGGAGACCGCATTGCCGGAGCCGTCGACGACGGCGATATGGGAGGTCGCCGGGATCTCCGGGGTGCTGTCGGCCAGGGTCGGCGGAAAGCGGTCCAGGAACGCGTGGCGCGGCTCGCCGGGCAAGGCCTGCGGCAGGCGGCGCGCCGGGTCGATCAGCCGCGCCCGTGCGGCGAGGTAGCCGGCGTCGAGAAGCCCCGCGACCGGCACCGGAACCCGGTCGGGGTCGCCGACGAAACGGTTGCGGTCCGCGAAGGCGAGACGGGTCGCCTCGGTGATCAGATGGATCGCCTCGGCCGACCCCGGCGCGAGGGCGGCGATATCGAACCGCTCGAGCATCGCCAGGGATTGCATGACGGCAAGGGCGCCCGACGAGGGCGGCCCCATGCCGCAGATCCGCCGCGCGCGATAGCTGCCGCAGACCGCCTCGCGGCGCACGGGCCGGTAATCGGCGAGGTCGGCGACCGACAGCAGACCGGTCCGCTCGCCGACGCTCTCCACCGCGGCGACGATGTCGCGCGCGATCGGCCCCGCATAGAAGGCATCGGCGCCGCCATTGGCGACCTGGCGCAGGGTCTCGGCGAAGTCGTCGTTGACAAGCCGGCTGCCGGCGGCGACCGGATTGCCGTCGCGGTCAAAGAAATAGCGCCGCGTCGCCTCGTAGGCGCGCAGCTGCGGCGTGTCGGAGATCTGGCGATGCAGGCGCTGACCGACCGCGAACCCGTCATGCGCGAGCGTGATCGCGGGCTCGAAATTGCGCGCCCAGGGCAGACGCCCATGCTCGCGATGCGCCATTTCGAGCATGCGCAGCAGGCCGGGCACACCGACCGCGTGCCCCCCGACCGATGCGCGGGCGAAGGGCAGTGGCTTCCCGTCCGCGCCGATGAACCAGGACGGCCCGATCCGGGCGGGTGCAGTCTCGCGCCCGTCATAGGTCGTGATGCGGCGCGTGGTCGCGTCGTAATGCACGAGAAAGGCTCCGCCGCCGATGCCCGAGGATTGCGGCTCGACCAGGTTCAGCACCAGCTGGATGGCGATCGCGGCGTCGAGCGCGCTGCCGCCCTGGCGCAGAATCTCCCGGCCGGCGGCGGCCGCGACGGGATTGGCCGCCGCCGCCATGTGCCGCGAGGCCAGAACCGCGCGCTTCGCGACGACACCGCTCGGTCCCTCGGGCTGTGGCGCGAGCGCAGGCGGCGGCGCGGATTGCTGCGCGATGGCGACCGGACCGGTGACAATGGACAGGACGGCGATGCCGGCCAGGAAAACGGCACGCGCCGCGCGCACGACGCGGCGAGACATGCCGAGAAATGTCGTCTTCATGGGCCCCGCTTTCCCCCGATAGCCACGCCCGGCGGCTCGCTCTCCGCGTCCGACCTACCCGAGCGACGTGGAACCATACCAAACTCGTCTGGAACGTCGCAGGTCCATTTGACTTGTCGCCCCCCTGGCCGATATAAGCCGCGGTCCTTGCAAGTCCCCGCCAAGTGCGGCCAACGACCGGAGCCAAGACCTTGTCCAAGCGCACGTATCAACCCAGCAAGCTGGTCCGCAAGCGCCGCCACGGTTTCCGTTCGCGCATGGAGACGGTCGGCGGTCGTCGCGTCATCGCCCGCCGCCGCGCGAAGGGCCGTAAGCGGCTCTCCGCCTGAGCGGCTCGGCCGCGCGCCTCGCCCTCCCGGATAGCGCCGGACGGCGCTGATGCCCGGGCCTCGGATCCAGCGGCTGACACGGCGGCCCGAATTCCTCGCGGTCGCCGCGGCGGAACGCAAATACGCGACCATCAGCGTCGTCGTCCAGGCGAAGCCGGCTTCCGATCCCGTGGTTGCCGAGGCGCCCGCGCGGTTCGGCTTCACGGCGACCCGCAAGATCGGCGGCTCCGTGCAACGCAATCGCGCCCGGCGCCGTCTCAAGGCGGCCGCGGCGCTCCTGGGTCCCGCGCATGCGCGGCCTGGGGTCGATTATGTGTTCGTGGCCAGGGGCGCCGCGCTCGACCGGCCCTGGGACGACCTGCTGCGCGACGTCGCCCTGGCGATGGACCGCGCGCCCGAGACGCGGCGCCAGCGCAGATGAACGCCGTGATCGCGCTGCTCCTCAAGGGGCTGATCCACGGCTATCGCCTCGCGATCTCGCCGCTGCTGGGGCCGTCTTGCAGGTTCGCGCCGAGTTGCTCGGCCTACGCGCTCGAGGCGATCGGCTCGCACGGGCCTTGGACCGGCACCTGGCTTGCCCTGCGCCGCATCGGCCGCTGCCATCCCTGGAACCCGGGCGGCTACGATCCCGTCCCCCCGCCGCGCGGCTTGAACCTGCCGCCCGGTAACGAAATCAGATTTTGAAGTCAGGCGATGCTCAAAGACGACAACCAGAAAAACCTCATCCTCGCGATCGTCATCTCCGTGGCGATCGTGCTCGGCTGGCAGATGTTCTTCGAGGGGCCGCGGGTCGAGCGCGAACGCGCGGCGCGCCAACCCGTCGTGGAGCAGCAGGGCCAGACGCCCGGGGCAGCGCCATCCGTGCAGGCCATCCCCGGCCCAGCCGGCGCGGGCGTCGCGCCCCTGGCGGGGACGCCGGCAGCCGCCGGCGCCGATCGCGCGGCCGCGATCGCCCAGAGCCAGCGGGTGCGCATCGACACCCCGGCGCTTCAGGGATCGATTCGCCTTGCCGGCGGGCAGATCGACGACATCCAGCTTCCCCGCTATCGCGAGACGTCCGATCCGTCGAGCGCCGCGATCACCCTCCTCTCGCCTCAGAACGGCCCCGACGCCTATTTCGCCGATTTCGGCTGGATCTCCACGGGCGGCGCCGTGGCGCTGCCCGACGCCCAGACACCATGGGCGGCCGATCGCGATCGGCTCGCGGCCGGCGCACCCGTGACCCTCGCCTGGACCAACGGCGCAGGGCTGCGCTTCGAGCGCCGCATCGCCCTGGACGGCGATTACATGTTCGAGATCACCGATCGTGTGATCAATACGGGCAAGGACAGCGTCCAGCTGCAGCCCTACGGGCGGATCCAGCGCGTCGGAACGCCGAAGACGCTTGGCTTCTACATCCTCCACGAGGGGCCGATCGGCGTGTTCAACGGCGTCCTGAACGAGCCGAGCTACGACGACGTCAAGAAGAAGCGGGAAATCCGCAACGCCTCGACCGGCGGATGGCTGGGGATCACCGACAAATACTGGCTGGTGGCGCTGGTCCCCGACCAGAAGTCGGAGAAGCAGGCGCGCTTCGTCCATACGACCGTGCAGGGCCGCGACGCCTATCAGGCCGACTACCTGACCGGAACGCTGACGGTGGCCCCCGGTGCCACGGTCGAGACGACCAACCGGCTCTTTGCGGGCGCCAAGGAAGTGCGATCGCTCGACGCGTACGAGGAGCGGCTGGGCATCGCGCGCTTCGACCGCGCGGTCGATTTCGGCTGGTTCTACTGGCTGACGAAGCCGATCTTCTACGTCCTCGACTACTTCTTCCGCCTGCTCGGTAATTTCGGGGTGGCGATCCTGCTGTTGACGCTGTGCGTCAAGGCGCTCTTCTTCCCACTGGCGAACAAGTCCTACCGCGCCATGAGCAAGATGAAGCTGCTGCAGCCCGAGATCGAGAAGCTCAAGCAGATCCATGGCGGCGACCAACAGAAGATGTCGCAGGCGATGATGGAGCTGTACCGCAAGTCGGGCGCCAACCCGCTCGCGGGATGCCTGCCGGTGATCATCCAGATCCCGGTGTTCTTCGCCCTCTACAAGGTCCTGTTCGTCACGATCGAGATGCGTCACGCGCCGTTCTACGGCTGGATCAAGGATCTCTCCGCGAGCGATCCGACGTCGGTCTTCAACCTGTTCGGCCTGCTTCCATGGGGGGCCCCGGAGGTCTATCTGCTCGGCGCGACGATGGGCGCGTGGCCGTTGATCATGGGCCTCACCATGTTCCTCCAGCAGAAACTCAATCCGGCTCCGCCCGACCCCATCCAGGCGAAGATCTTCATGTTCATGCCGATTCTCTTCACCTTCATGCTTGCCGCCTTCCCGGCCGGGCTGGTGATCTACTGGGCGTGGAACAACATCCTGTCGGTCGCGCAGCAATGGGTGATCATGCGGCAGACCGCGAAGGAGAAGATCGCGTGAGCGACGAGGCGCTCGAGATCGGGCGCCGCCTCTTCGCAGCGTCCTGTCGCTTCTTCCACGCGGCCCAGCGTCCGGACGATCTGCCCGCGCGCCAGGCCCCGGAGATCGCCTTTGCCGGGCGCTCGAATGTCGGCAAGTCGAGCCTGCTCAACGCGCTCACTGGACAAAAGGCCCTGGCGCGGACGTCGAAGGAGCCCGGCCGCACACAGCAGCTCAATTTCTTCGCGCTGGGTCCGGACGCCGAGGGGCGCAAGCTGGTGCTGGTGGACATGCCCGGCTACGGTTTCGCGCGCGTCTCGGCGAGCCTGCTGAAGCAATGGTCCGCCCTGATCCGTCGCTATCTGCGCGGGCGCGCCGACCTCGTCCGCGTCCTGGTCCTGATCGACGCGCGTCATGGGCCCAAACCCAACGACCGCGAGCTCTTCGACCTTCTCGACGAGGCGGCGCTCAGCTGGCAGGCCGTGCTGACGAAATGCGACGCGCTGCAGCCGGCGGACCTGGAGAAACGGCGCGCCGAACTCGCGGCCGAGATCGCGAAGCATCCCGCCGGACATCCCGAGATCCACCTGACAAGCGCCGAGACCGGCGCCGGCATCGCCGAGTTGCGCGCGGCGCTGGCAGGGCTCGCCGCCTTCGGTTAAACACCCGGCGACCGACGGGGGTGAATCCATGTCCGAACCAGCTCCGAAGCCCGCCAGCGGCGTCGCGCCGGAAGCGCTCGCCAAGAGCCGCTTCCTCGCCGAGGCCCTGCCCTTCATGCGCCGCTACGCCGGCTGCACAGTCGTGGTCAAATACGGTGGCCATGCCATGGGCGACGCCGCCGTCATCGCCGAGTTCGCGCGCGACATCGTGCTGCTCAAGCAGGTCGGCATCAATCCGATCGTCGTCCATGGCGGCGGCCCGCAGATCGCCCAGATGCTCGACCGCCTCGCGATCAAGTCGAGCTTCGTCGACGGGCTGCGCGTCACGGACGACAAGGCGATCGAGGTCGTCGAGATGGTCCTCGCGGGGACGATCAACAAGCAATTGGCTGCGGCGATCAACCGGGCCGGTGGCACCGCCATCGGCATCTCTGGTCGCGACGGCAAGCTGATCCGGGCCAAGCGCGCGCTGCGCACCCGCCGCGATCCGGCGACCGGCCGCGAGGAGCAGGTCGATCTCGGCTTCGTGGGCGAGCCCGAGGAGGTCAATGCCAGCCTTCTGAAGACGCTGTCCGGTGCCGACATCATTCCGGTGATCGCCCCGGTCGGCTTCGGCGCCGATGGCGAGACGTACAACATCAACGCCGACACGGCCGCGGGCGCGGTCGCCGGCGCGATGAGCGCGACGCGCCTGCTGATGATGACCGACGTCGTCGGCGTGCTCGACAAGGGCAAGTCCCTGCTGCAGCACCTGACGCCGCAGGAGGTGCGCGCGCTGATCGCGGACGGCACGATCTCCGGCGGAATGATCCCGAAGGTGGAGACCTGCCTCTACGCGGTCGCCAAGGGTGTCGAAGGCGCGGTGATCCTGGACGGGCGCCTATCCCACGCCATCCTGCTCGAATTGTTCACGGATGGCGGCGTCGGCACGCTCATAGGGCGGAGCGATTCGCCAGCGGCTTGAACTGGGCGTCGCAGGCGCCGAAGAACTCGAGATGCCAGACCATCTCGTCGGATGTCATCGGCCATTCGCCGTTGCGCGGCCCGAGAGCCTGACGCGGCGATAGCCCCGCGAGCCGCAGCTGAAGTTGATGCGCCAGCCGCGGGCTGAGCTTTGCCCGCCAGGCCAGCGCGACGATGCCCTTGGCGCTGCGCCCGCTGACGATTTTGTCAACGATCTCGGGCTCGATGCCCGCGAGCGCTGCGATCGCCCCGCGGACGAAGGGGCGATCGCCCTTGTCCAACCCCTCCGCGACCACGTTCTCGTCGAGCTTGCCCTGGCGGCGAAGCCGCTTGATGCGCTCATCGGTCAGTTCGTTCTCATCCCCGATATGCGCAGGTTCCTCGGCTTCCTGGACGCCGCCACGGTCGGACACGACCTGGGCGATCGCGGCGCGGGTGCGGTCGTCGAGGTCGGAACGACCCGCGAGCTTCGAGAGGAAGATCTGCTGGATGAACGTCGCCAGACGCCGCAGGAGCCGCTGCGGCAGAGATTGGCGATCCACCAGCGGCCCATGCCAGTTCGGGTTGGCCGGCGCCCGCTCGACGATCGCGTCGAGCGTCTCTTCGCGGATCTGCGCGGTGGGATTGCTGAGCAGCGTCGCGACGGCGGCCGAATCGTCGGCGCGCGCGATCGCGTCCGAAACGTCCTGGGTAAGGCCCTGGCGTGCCGCGATGGCGCTGAGCGCGCCATTGGAATGCCGGCCGGTTATGATCTCGAGAAGATCCTGTTCGTGAAGCAGGGGCGAGAAACGAAGGACCGGTTCGGAGACGACGATCACCGTGTCGGCGGCCAGAACCTTGACGACGGATTGCGGAACGCAATCCATTCCCTTGATGGCCTCCGACAGGGCGGCGCGCACGCGTTCCGCCTCGTCGCGGACGAGGATCTCGATCAATTCGATGACGCGGCCGCGAACCTTCTCGCGCGCGGCCTGCGATAGCCCGGGCAGGAGGTTGGCGAGTTTCGCGCTGAGATCCCGGCGGACGCTCTCGTCCTCGTCCTCGACCAGGATCGCATCGGCGCGCCAGGGCGTGGAGGGGTTGTTGGCGACCTCGCGCCGCACCTCGGGCGAGGGATCGGCCGCAAGGAAATAGAGCAACTCGGGTTGAATGTTGGAACGCCGCGCGATGCGGAGCCGGTCAACGACATCGGCCGAGCGCACGGCGAGCTTGTCTGCTTCGCTGATCATCGCCCGTTCGCCGGATCAGAGACGAAAAGCCGCCCCTTGCCGCCATGCTTGGCCGCATACATGGCGGAATCGGCACGCTCGATCAGTTCGTCGATGGTCTCCGCGGAGACGGGATCGACGATCGCCGCGCCGATGGAAAACCCCAGCGGCCGATCCGGTGTCCCCGAAAACTCGGCGAGATCCTCCCTCATCTTGAGCAGTTCCAATCCTTTCCTGCGCACGCCGTCAGGATCCGCCTCGTCGAGCCAGACCGCGAATTCGTCGCCACCGAGCCGGGCGACAATGTCGCCGGCCCGGATGCTGCGCCGAATCCGGTCCGCGATTCGCCGGAGCACGGCATCGCCCATAGCATGGCCGTGGGTATCATTCACCGGCTTGAAATTGTCGACATCCACATAGACGAGCGCCGAGGGCCGGACCGTGCGCCGCGCGATGCTCAGCCTGATGCGCATCTCCTCGACGAAGGCGCGCCGGTTCAGCAACCCGGTCAGCGGATCGGTCCGTGCCTGACGTTCCAGCTCCTGCTGCCCGTCCAACTGCGCCAGGGCGAGGCCGAACTGGGCCGCGAGACGCCCGAACAGGATCGCGTCGCGCCCCGACCAGGCCGCCTCCCCCACGCCCCGCCACAAGCCGAGCATGCCATTGGCGCGATGCCGGAACACGGTCGCGCGCCGCAGCGTACGCCCATCGGAGTCGCGCCGTGGCACGGCGTCGGCCTCGATGTCCTCGTCGCGGGCGTCGACCGCGAAATCCGGCGGCACCGGATCACCGCAGGTCACCGCCTCGGCCAGACCGTCCGGACCGCGACGCCACAACGCACCGCCATGGGCGCCGAAGGCGTGGACGCAGGCGCGCAGCGCCGCCGCGAGACCGGTGTCGGCGTCCTCGGCATCGACAAGCGCCCGCAGGACATGGGCCAGAAGCCGGTCGCGCGTCTCGTTGTCGGCGAGTTCGGTCTCGCGCTCGTTCACCACCGTGATGTCGCGCGCCACGCCACGGGCGCCGATCCACCGGCCGCCGGCGTCGAGCAGCGGCATCGACGAAACCGATACCAGGGCCAGATCGCCGTGCGCGGCTTTGAGCCAGTATTGGGCGTCTTCGATCCGGCCCCTGGCGACGAAGGGGGAGATCGCCGGCGCGGCCTCGTCGAATTCCCCATCCGCCTGCGGGAGCATATCGACGGCCGGCTGCCCGATGAGGTCGCGAACGGAATAGCCAAGCGCACCGCGCGGCGAGACGAAGACGAACACGCCATTCGCGTCGACCTCCCAGGCGAAATCGCTCGAAATATCGACCAGGTCCTTGTACCGACGGCGCGATTCGGCAAGGGCCTCGTTCAGGTTGTCGGTCAGCGAGCGGTCGCGGGCGAGGAAGAGGACGCCATCCGACACCGGGATCAGCGCGACCTCCATGCGCTTGACGGGTACGGAGCCGGTCTCCAGCACGTCGAACCGTGGAAATCCGCCGATCGAGGTGGCGAGGCCGCGCAGCCCGCCGGGCAGCGCCTCGAGCGCGTCCAGGAGCGGCGGCGCCTCGTCGTTCATGTCGAGCACATGCCCATGTCCGTCGACGAAGGCCGCCGGTCCCGGATAACGCTTGCACAACTCCGCGTAGCGCGGCTGGGCCATGGCCCGCTGGGCACGCGATGGCAGCGTTGCGCGGCGTTGTTTCGTCGTCATGGCCGGAGGCATTGAATGGAGGCGCGACTCCCGAGGGAACACCGAGAATAGGCTCGCAGTATCCGGTTAAAAATGAATTAAGACAGCGCCCGGCTGCCAGCCGCGGCGCATGCGCCGCGCGCGTTGACTTCGCAACGGCTTGGGGCCAATCCTCGCATCTGTCCCACTGTGACGGAAACCTTGCCATGGAACTCGCCCGACTCCAGCCGACGATAGAAACCGCCTGGGAAAACCGCGACACGGTCAATGCCGCGACCGGCGGCGACACCCGCGCCGCAGTCGACGCCGCCCTGGCCGCCCTCGACGCCGGAAAAGCCCGCGTCGCCGAAAAGACCGCGACCGGTTGGGTCGTCAATCAATGGCTGAAGAAGGCCGTTTTGCTGTCGTTCCGCCTCAACGACACGGTGCCGATCGAGGGCGGACCGGGTAGCGCGCCCTGGTACGACAAGGTCCCCTCCAAATTCGCCGGCTGGGACGCGGCCCGCTTCAAGGCCGCCGGATTTCGCGCGGTCCCGAACTGCGTCGTCCGCCAATCGGCCTATGTCGCGCCGGGCGTCGTCCTGATGCCGTCCTTCGTGAATGTCGGCGCCTATGTCGATTCGGGCACGATGATCGATACCTGGGCGACGGTCGGGTCCTGCGCGCAGATCGGGAAGAACTGTCACATCTCCGGCGGTGCCGGGATCGGCGGCGTGCTCGAACCGCTGCAGGCGGACCCGGTGCGCATCGAGGACAATTGCTTCGTCGGCGCGCGCAGCGAGGTCGCCGAAGGTGTGATCGTCGAGACCGGATCGGTCCTGTCGATGGGCGTGTTCATCGGCGCCTCGACAAAGATCGTCGACCGCCACACCGGCGACGTCTTCATGGGTCGCGTCCCGGCCTATTCGGTGGTCGTTCCGGGCGCGCTTCCCGGCAAGCCGCTGCCCGACGGGACCCCGGGCCCGAGCACCTACTGCGCCGTGATCGTCAAGCGCGTCGACGAGAAGACCCGCGCCAAGACCTCGATCAACGAATTGCTGCGGGGATGACCGCGATCGATCCGGTCGCCCTCGCCCAGACGCTGATCCGACGCCCGTCGGTCACGCCGCGCGACGAGGGCGTCCTCGGTGTCCTCGAGGCTGCGCTCGAGCCGCTGGGCTTTCGCTGCGAGCGGATGCCGTTTTCGGAGCCCGGCACGCCGGACGTCGACAATCTTTTCGCCCGACATGGCACCGGTGGCCCCCATTTCTGCTTCGCGGGCCATAGCGACGTGGTGCCGGTCGGCGATCTCAATGGATGGTCGATCGCGCCCTTCGCCGGCGAGGTGCATAACGGCACCCTCTATGGCCGTGGCGCCGCCGACATGAAGGGGGCGATCGCCGCCTTCGTCGCGGCGGCGCAGCGCTTCCTGGATGCGCGTGGCCCCGGGTTCGGCGGCTCGATCAGCCTGATGATCACCGGCGACGAGGAAGGGCCATCGATCAACGGCACGCGCAAGATGCTCTCCAGCCTCGCCGCGCGCGGCGAGACGATCGACGCTTGCATCGTCGGCGAGCCGACCTGCGAGAGCGCCCTTGGGGACATGGCGAAGATCGGCCGCCGCGGCAGCATGAACGTCACGATCGAGGTCACCGGCGTGCAGGGTCACGTCGGCTATCCGCATCTCGCCGACAACCCGATCCATGCCCTGCTGCGCATGCTGTCGGCGCTGACGGCCGAGCCGCTCGACGCGGGCAACGCGGCATTCCAGCCGTCGAGCCTCCAGATCACCACGATCGATGTCGGCAATCCCGTCACCAACGTGATCCCGGCGCGCGCCAAGGCGCGTTTCAACATCCGTTTCAACGACATGCACAGCTCGGCGTCGCTGGAGGCGTGGATCCGCCGCACACTCGACGCGGCGGGTGGCCGCTACGCGCTGGCGATCGAGGTCTCGGGAGAATCCTTCCTGACCCCCGAGGGGCGCCTCAGCGCCATCCTCGTCGACGCGATCGCGGAGGTGACAGGCCGCAAGCCCGACTTGAGCACGACCGGCGGCACGTCGGACGCGCGGTTCATCACCCGCTTCGCACCGGTGATCGATTTCGGCCTGGTCGGCCGCACGATGCACAAGATCGACGAGCGCGCGCCGGTCGCCGATATCGACGCCTTGTCGCGGATCTACGAGGCGATCCTGGTCAGGTTCTTCGCGGACACACCATGATCGCGCTGGGCGAGGCCGCCGCCGGCCTGTTCGGCGCCTGGCGTCTCGCCTGCCGCAAGCCGGACGGGCTGCGCTACATGGACACGAGCCGCGACGGGGCACTGCGGTCGTTCTGGGCCGCCGCCCTCGCCCTGCCGGCCGCGATCCCGCTGACGCTGATGCGCCTGTCCTATTTTCCGCCGCGGGCCGACACCACGGCCGTGATCGCGATCGAGATCGTCGCCTACGCGATCGGCTGGGCGGCATTTCCCGTCGTCGCGCACGCCGCCGCCGGGATCGCGGAGCGCGGACATCGCTTCACCATGCTCGTGGCGGCCTATAACTGGGTCAGCCTGCTCCAGATCTTCATCCTGCTCGCCGCGGCGCCGGTGACGCTCGGCGGCTTCGTTCCGGCACCGATCGACACGCTGCTCGAGATCGCCCTGCGCGTCGCGCTGACCGCCTATCTCGCCTTCACGATCCGCGTCGCGCTCGACCTGTCCTGGGCGGCTGCCATCGGCCTTGCCCTTGTCGAGTTCATGCTTGGACTGTCGATCTTCCGCACCGTGGTGACCCTCGAAGACGCCTGGCCCTTGCCGCCGGGCGCGGCCTGACCGGCGTCAGGCGGCTGGATAGCCGACATCGACGAGGCACAAGCCCTCGGCCGGCGCGGTCGGGCCGGCAGCGCGCCGGTCTCGCGCCTCCAGCGCCCGTTCGACATCGCGCCGGGTCCACTTGCCGAGGCCGACCTGCGCGATCGTGCCGACGAGGTTGCGCACCTGATGGTGCAGGAAGGACCGCGCCGAGGCATCGACATGGATCTCGTCGCCGACACGGCGGACCGCCAACCGGTCGAGGGTCTTCACCGGGCTCCTGGCCTGGCAGATCGACGCGCGGAAGGACGTGAAATCATGATGACCGACCAGCGCCTGCGCCGCGTCATGCATCGCCGCGACGTCGAGCGGTCGCTCGACATGCCACACGCGCCCCGCCTCCAGAGCCGGCGGCGCGCGCCGGTTCAGGATCCGGTACAGATAGCTGCGCCGGATCGCCGAGAGCCGGGCGTGAAACGTGTCGGGCACCTCCGCCGCCGCGAGTGCGGAGATCGGATCCGGCCGCAGATGGTAGTTCAACGCGTCGCAGATCTTCTGGGGCTGCCACGGGCGCGCGAGATCGACATGCACGACCTGGCCGAGCGCGTGGACGCCCGCGTCCGTGCGCCCGGCCGCCGTCGATTCCGGCGCCTCGCCGACGAATTTCGCCAGCGCCGCCTCGAGTGCGGCCTGGACGGACGGACCGCTCGTCTGGCGCTGCCAGCCGACGAAGGGACCGCCATCATATTCCAGGGTCAGCCGGTAGCGCGGCATCTTCCGTCAACCCAGCCGCGTTCCGGCGGGGACCGGGAGCCCGCGCAGGAAGGCCGCCGCATCCATGGCGCCCCGTCCGGCGCGCTGGACGCTGCGCGCGCGCAAGGCACCCGTGCCGCAGGCCACCGTCAGCCGGTCATCGAGCGTGATGCCGGGAACGCCCTCGCCGGGTTCGACCACGGCCGCCAGGATCCGGATTCGCTCGCCCGCGAGTTCGAAAAACGCGCCGGGCACCGGATTGAAGCCGCGTACCACGCGCGCGAGTTCCTCGGCCGGTCGGATCCAGTCCAGCCGCGCCTCGTCCTTGGCGATCTTCGTCGCGTAGGTGACACCGGTGGCGGGCTGTGGAACGGCAGCCAAAGCGCCGGCCTGCAGCCCGACCAGCGCCTCGGCGATCAGGCGCGACCCGAGATCGGCCAGGATGTCGTGGAGTTCGCCTGCCGTCATGTCAGGCCCGATGGGCACGGCCTGCGCGCGCAGCATCGGCCCGGTGTCGAGCCCCTCCTCCATGCGCATGATGGTCACGCCGGTCTCGCGGTCGCCGGCGAGAATGGCGCGCTGGATCGGCGCCGCGCCGCGCCAGCGCGGCAGCAGCGAGGCGTGGATGTTGACGCAGCCAAGGCGCGGCGCGTCGAGGATCGGGCGCGGCAGGATCAGGCCATAGGCGGCGACCACCGCGATATCGGCATCGAGCGCCGCGAAGTCGGCCTGGGCGTCGGGATCGCGCAGCCGGGCCGGCGTGCGGACGGGATAACCGCGTTCGAGCGCCAGTTCGTGGACGGCGGAGCGCTGCTCGCGATGTCCGCGCCCCGCGGGACGCGGCGGCTGAGAATAGACGCAGACGATGTCGTGGCCGGCATCGGCCAGCGCAGCCAGAGCCCGCGCCGCGAAGGGCGGCGTGCCCATGAAGACGACGCGCATCTCAACCGGTCTGCCGGTCGGCGCGTTCGGCGGCCTGGGACTTCTTCAGCTTCTGCAACTTCTTGAGGATCATGCCGCGCCGCAGCGCCGAGACGTGATCCACGAACAACGTGCCTTCGAGATGGTCCAGTTCGTGCTGAACGCACACGGCGAGCAACCCCTCGGCCTCGAGTTCGTGCGTCGCGCCGGTCTCGTCCAGATAGCGGACCCGCACCTGGCGCGGCCGCGTGACGTCGGCGTAATGCTCGGGCAGCGACAGGCAGCCTTCCTCATACGGCACCCGGTCCTCCGAAGCCCAGATGATCTCCGGGTTGACCATGCGCAGCGGCGCGCGCACCCCGTTCTTCTGGGCGATGTCGACCACCACCACGCGCAGCGCCTCGCCGACCTGTGGCGCCGCGAGGCCGATGCCAGGCGCGGCGTACATCGTCTCCAGCATGTCGTCCAGGAGACGGCGGATCCGGTCGTCGACGACGGCGACAGGCATCGCCCTGGTCTTGAGGCGCGGATCGGGGGCGACGAGGATTTCCAGGATGGCCATGACGCGTCTAGGTAATCAGCCGCCGCGCACGGGTCAACCGGTCCCGTCCACGTGGACAGGCACGCGCGCCGATCCTTGCCCTGCCGCGCAACAGCGGGCCAGTATCCCGCGCATCCCTCCAGGAGATCCGACGATGCAGACGCAAGCCGACGCCATGAAAACCCTGCTGGCCGGACCTGACCTGCATATCATGCCGGGTGCTGGGGACGGGCTCGGCGCGCGACTGGTCGAAGAGGCGGGTTTTCGCCTCGGCTTCGCGTCCGGCTCGACCATCTCCGCCCTGCGCCTGGCGCAGCCGGACATGGACATCCTCGCCTTCCCCGAGATGCGGGACGGGATCGAGACCTGCATCGCCGCGGCGCCGGGCGTACTGTGGCTCGCGGATGGCGACACCGGTTACGGCAACGCGATCAACGTCCAGCGGACGATCCGCGCCTATGGCCGCATCGGCGCCGCGGCGGTGCTGATCGAGGACAAGGCCTGGCCGCGCCCGTTGGGCCACCAGGGCGCCAAGCTGGTGGTCGAGCGCGACGAGGCCGTGGCGCGATGCCGGGCCGCCGCCGAGGCGTGCCGCGAGGCCGGGATCCTGCTCCTGGCCCGCACCGATGCCCGCCCCTCGCGCGGCTTCGACGAGGCGCGCTGGCGCATCGAAGCCTTCCGCAAGGAAGGCGCCGACATCCTCTTCCTCGACTCGCCGCGCGACGACGCAGAGCTGCGCGCGAGCATCGAGGCGGGCGGCGGCCTGCCGATGCTGGCGGTCAACGCGCCGGGCGCGAAGCATCACATGCCGGCGGACGCGGAGCTCGCGGCGCTCGGCTTCAAGATCGTCGTCTACCCGCAGGACCTGCTGGCCGCGAGCGTGCAGGCGATGCGCGCAGCGCTGGCCGGGCTCAAGGGGGGCGAGCGCGCCGCCATGGCGGCACCGGCCGATCTGGCGCGCGCGATCCGCATGCCGGACTACCTCGCCCTCGACGCGCGGCTGGCGACCCCGCGCTGACGCACGCAACCGGACGCAGAGGACGCACCACGCATGGACGCACGCCCGCCGATCGACCAGGGCATCACCTGGGTCTACACCGCAGATCTCGACGCCACCTGCCGCTTCTATGGCGAGGTGATCGGGCTGACCCAGGTCCACGACCAGGGCCTGTGCCGCATCTTCCGGGTTGCGCCGACCACCTTCCTCGGCGTCTGCCGCGTCCGGCCCGGGCGTTTCGTCGAGCCGAAGGGGGTCGTGATCACCTTCGTGACGCCGGACGTCGATGCCTGGCATGCGCGGTTGCTGGCGGCCGGCGTGACCCCGGACGGCCCGCCGGAGCGTAGCGACCAGTTCGGCGTCTATTGCTTTTTCGCGCGGGACCCGAACGGCTATCTGCTGGAATTCCAGACCTTCCTGGATCGCGGCTGGCAGAAGGCCTGACGCGGCGCGGCCGCGGGACGAGGCCTCACGCCTCGTCGCGGCGCGGGTCGGCACCCTTCGCATCGGACGCCGTCAATTCGGGCGCCGCGAGGACCCGGGCCGCGCGTTCGACCGGAGCCAGAGGCTCGATCTCGTTGCCACTGGGCGCAGCGCCGAGATCGCGGAAACGGCGTGCCTGCGGCAGCACGCGCGTCTCGAGTCCGCCGACGGCGTCGTTGTAGCGCCTGACCGCCCCGTCCAGGGCCTTGCCGAGCCCGGCCATATGCTCGGCGACGGTGCCGATCCGCTTGTAGAGTTCGGCGCCGAGATCGCTGATGGCGCGCGCATTTTCCGCGATGCGCTCCTGCCGCCATCCCTGATGCACCGCGCGCAGCAGCGCGATCAGGGTCGTCGGCGTCGCGGGCACGACACCGGCCGCGGCACCGGCCTCGATCAACTCCGGATCCGCCTGGAGCGCGGCGGCGAAGAATGCCTCGCCCGGCAGGAACATGACGACGAATTCCGGCGCGTCGGCGAATTGCTCCGCATAGCCGCGCTCGGCCAGACGCCGCATATGGCCGCGCACATCGGCCGCGTGGCGGACAAGAAGGCCGCGTCGCGTCGCCTCGTCGTCGCTCTCCGCGGCCTGGAGATAGGCCTCAAGCGGGGCCTTGGCATCGACCACCACGGTCTTGCCGCCGGGCAGCCGCACGATCATGTCCGGCCGCAGGCGACGATCCTCGCCGACCGACGTCTGCTCGAAGAAATCGCATTGCGCCAGCATCCCCGCGAGTTCGGCGACGCGCCGCAGTTGCACCTCGCCCCAGCGGCCACGCGCGGTCGGCGAGCGAAGCGACTCCGCCAGCCGCGCCGTTTCGGAGCGCAGGCTCTCGCTGGTCCGGCCCAGGCTCTCGATCTCGGCCTTCAGGGCGGCCTGGGCCGAACCGCGCTCGCGCTCCATGGCGCCCAGCGTCGTCCCCATGCGGTCGAGCGCCTCGCGCACCGGCTCGACCAGCCGCGCGACCGCCTGCTCGCGGCGCTCGAGTTCGGCGCTCGCCTTCTGCTCGCCCAGCGCGAGCCGCTCGCGCGCGAGGTCGAGGAACATCGTGTTGTTGTTCCGCAGCGCGTCCGCCGAAAGGGCCTGGAACGTCTCGCGCAGCCGCGCCTGCGTCTCGGCCTGAGCGCGCAGCCGCTCCTCGGCGAGACGCCGCTCGGCCTCCATCCGCACGCGCGCCACCGCTCCCATCGCGAGCGCCCCGAGCGCCGCGCCCAGGAGCAGCGCGGCGGCGATCTGCCAATCCATCGTCATGGGGGGCAGCATCGCCTCATCGCCGCATCGGTTCCAGGGCCGGTTGAGCGACGGCGCTGGAGATGCGCGCTGCGATCAGGCGCGGTGATAGGGATGGCCGGCCAGGATCGACTGGGCGCGATAGAGCTGTTCGGCGATCAGCACACGCACGAGCATGTGCGGCCATGTCATGGCGCCCAGGCAGAGCGTGAGATCGCACGCCGCGCGCAGCCCGGGATCGAGCCCGTCCGCGCCACCGATGAGGCAGGCAACGTCCCGTCCGGCGTCGCGCAGCCGACCGAGACGCTGCGCGAAGGCGGCGCTGTCCAGCGTCGCTCCCCGCTCGTCGAGTGCGATCGCGAAGGCGCCCTTGGGGATAGCGGCGCGGAGAAGTTCCGCCTCGCGCGCCATGCGCGCGGCTGGTGCCAGCGGGCGCCGCTCCTCGCATTCGATCAGCTCCAGCGGCCATCGACCGGCCTTGAGCCGTGCGGCGTAATCGGCGAAGGCCTCGGCCAGGGGCCCGCCACGCAGACGACCGACCGCGGCGAGGACGAGCCGCACGCGCCGCTCCGATCAGTCCGTCGCCGGACCGTCGCCCTCGTCCGTTTCTGGCTTGGCCTTGGCGCGCGTCTTGCGCTTCGGCTTCGGAGCCGCGCCGGCCGCCTCGCCCGTGGCCGCGTCGGTGAAATCCGCCGTCCACATCTTTTCGAGCGCGTAATGCGTGCGCGCCTCGGGGCGGAACAGATGGACGATCACGTCGCCCGCATCGACCAGCACCCAGTCGCCCTGCTGCCGGCCTTCGACCGGAACATGCGCGCGGCCGGGCCCCTTGAGCTTTTCGACCAGATGGTCCGCCATCGCGGCGAGCTGCCGCGAATTGGTTCCGGTCGCGATGACCATGAAATCGGCGATGGAACTCTTCCCGGCGAGTTCGATGCGCACGATGTTCTCGGCCTTGTCGGCGTCGAGCGACGCCTCGATGGACTTGACCAGGGCGCGGACGGCGGCGGACGGGGCTTTACGCGGGCGACGGGTGGCTATCTTGGCCTCCTGCGGGTCGGGTGTTGCGGGCCGGCAAGCCGGACAAGGCGGCGATCGAACGCGCCCGCGCCTCGCGGATCGCGCTCGCCGAAGCGGGGTTGAGACGGCTGTGGAAGAACACCCAGCACGGTGCCTGCGCGGTTGGCAAGGCACGCGAATTCGGGCCACGGCGGCGAGCGGTCGCGAAGCGGCACGCCGCCTTGCCGGCCAGGGCCTTCACCGAATAGCCGGGGCGCGCGAAGACGGCGACCGGCACCGAGCGGAAGATCGAGGTCCAGCGCGCCCATGCCGGGATCTGGATCAGGTTGTCGGCGCCCATCAGCCAGACGAAGCGCGTGCGCCGGAAACGCCGGCCGAGCGCCGCCAGCGTGTCGGCGGTGTAGCGTGTGCCCAGCGCCGTCTCGAGCGTGACGACGCGCAGGCGCGGATGCGAGCCGATGATGCTCTGCGCCGAAGCCGCGCGCGCCGACAGGGCGTCCATGCCCGTGCTGGGCTTGAGCGGGTTGCCCGGCGAGACCAGGAACCAGATCTCGTCGAGCGCGAGGCGCTTGAGCGCGATCAGCGCGATCTCCAGATGGCCCTCATGCGCGGGATTGAACGAGCCGCCGAGCAGGCCGACGCGCCGCCGCGGCGCCACGCCAAGCAGATGCGCGGGGATCGCGGCGCTCACGGCCGGATCTGCCCGTCGCCGAGGACAACGTATTTGTAGCTGGTCAGCTGCTCCGGCCCGACGGGACCGCGCGGCGGCAGACGGCCAGTGGCGATGCCGATCTCCGCGCCGAACCCGAATTCCCCGCCATCGGCGAACTGGGTCGAGGCGTTGCGCAGCACGATCGCGCTGTCGACGCGCCGGCAGAAGGCCTCTGCCGCGGCATCGTCCGCCGTGACGATCGCATCGGTATGATGCGAGCCGTAGCGGTTCACATGGTCGATCGCCTCGTCGAGCCCGTCGACGACGCGCACCGACAAGATCGCTTCGAGATATTCGGTCCGCCAATCCGCCTCGCTGGCCGGCGCGACGCGCGGATCCAGGCGCTGCACCGTCGCGTCGCCGCGGATCTCGCAGCCCGCCGCGAAAAGATCGGCCAGGATCGGCGGCAGATGCGTCGCCGCGACGTCGCGATCGACCAGCAGGGTCTCGGTCGCGCCACAGACGGTGACGCGCCGCATCTTGGCGTTGACGACGATCCGCCGCGCCATCCCGGCATCGGCGGCGCGATGCACATAGCTGTGGCAGATGCCGTCGAGATGCGCGAGCACCGGCACGCGCGCCTCCGCCATCACCCGCTCGATCAGCGATTTGCCGCCGCGCGGCACCACGACGTCGACGAGCCCGGACATCGTCAGCAACTGGCCGACCGCGGCGCGGTCGCGCGTCGGCACCAGCTGGATCGCGTCGCGCGGCAGACCGGCGGCGCGCAACCCCGCATGCAGGCAGCCGACGATGACCTGCGAACTCTCGAAGCTCTCGGCACCGCCACGCAGGATCGCGACGTTTCCGGATTTGAGGCAGATCGCGCCGGCATCGGCGGTGACGTTGGGCCGCGCCTCGTAGACGATGGCGATCACGCCGATCGGTACGCGGACCCGTCGGATGCGCAGGCCATTGGGCCGCGTCCACTCGCTTTCGATGGCGCCGACCGGATCCGGCAGCGCCGCGACCTCCTCGAGGCCGCGCGCGATCCCCTCGATGCGTCCGGCGTCGAGACGCGAGCGGTCCGTCATCGCCGCGGACAGGCCGCGGGTGCGGCAAAGCTCGAGGTCGCGGGCGTTCGCCGCCAGCAATTCCTCGGTGCGACCGCGCAGCACGGTCGCCAAATAGTGCAGAGAATCCATAATTATGAAATTTACCGATCTCGATTTCAACATCATCGTTCGAAGCTATTTTTTCAATTTCTTCAAAATAGGGAGTTAAAGGCTTAATCC